>NZ_CP047954.1:301748-603496 GCF_014279895.1 Synechococcus sp. M16.1
CCTTCATCATCGGCTCAAGCAGCACAGGGTTGCACTTCTTGACGCCGTCCTTGAAGGCCATGGATCCGGCGATCTTGAACGCCATCTCCGAGGAGTCGACGTCGTGATAGGAGCCATGCACCAGGGTGCATTTCACATCGATGAGGGGGTATCCGGCGATCACACCGGATTCGCAGGTCTCCTTCATGCCCTGCTCGGCGGGCTTGATGTATTCCTTCGGAACGACACCGCCCACGATCTTGTTGACGAATTCGAAGCCGGAGCCGGGCTCGCCCGGTTCCATCTCGATCACAACGTGGCCGTACTGGCCCTTACCACCGGTCTGACGGGAGAACTTGCCCTCGCCACCTGCGGAACCACGGATGGTTTCGCGGTAGGACACCTGAGGTGCGCCGATGTTGGCTTCCACCTTGAACTCACGCAGCATGCGGTCCACCAGGATTTCCAGGTGGAGTTCGCCCATGCCGGCGATCACGGTCTGGCCGGTCTCGGCGTCAGTGTTGACGCGGAAGGTGGGGTCCTCTTCAGCCAGAGCTACCAGGGCCTTGGAGAGCTTCTCCATGTCGCCCTTGGTCTTCGGCTCAACAGCCACGGAGATCACCGGTTCAGGGATGAACAGGGTCTCGAGAACGATGGGATCGTCCTGGGTGCAGAGGGTGTCACCCGTGGTGGTGTTCTTCAGTCCGAGCACCGCACCGAGGTCGCCGGCACGTAGTGCGTCGACTTCCTCACGGTCGTCAGCCTTGAGCACCACGAGGCGGGAGATGCGCTCCTTCTCGCCTTTGGTGGAGTTGAGCACGTAGCTGCCCTTCTCGAGGATGCCGGAATACATCCGAACGAAGGTGAGCTTGCCGTAGGGATCCGCCATCACCTTGAAGGCGAGGGCGCTGAAGGGGGCGTTGTCGTCGGACGGACGCACCGCTTCGCTGCCGTCGGGGAGCACACCCTGGATGGGGGGAACGTCGACGGGGGCAGGGAGGTAGTCGATCACAGCGTCGAGCACCAGCTGCACACCTTTGTTCTTGAAGGCGGAGCCGCAGAGCATGGGCACCAGGCCGTGCTTGAGCACGCCCTCACGGATGCCTTTCTTGAGCTCGTCAACGCTGAGTTCGCCGGTTTCGAGGAAATTCTCGATCAGCGCCTCATCGGTTTCGGCGACGGTCTCCATCAAGGTGTTCCGCCATTCGGCCACCTCATCGGCCATGTCGGCCGGCACCTCGGCTTCTTCGATGTCGGTGCCGAGATCGTTCTTATAGATGTAGGCCTTGTTGGCAACGAGATCGATGATGCCGCTCAGCTCACCTTCAGCACCGATCGGAAGCTGGATCGGAACAGCGTTGGCCTTGAGGCGATCCTTGATCTGGCCGTGAACCTTGAGGAAGTCCGCACCGGTGCGGTCCATCTTGTTCACGAACACCATCCGGGGAACCGAATAGCGATCGGCCTGACGCCAGACGGTTTCCGATTGGGGCTGAACGCCACCAACGGCGCAGAAGACGGCGATCACACCATCCAGCACACGCATGGAGCGCTCCACCTCAATGGTGAAGTCCACGTGGCCAGGCGTGTCGATGATGTTGATCCGATGGTCCTGCCAGGACGTCGAAATGGCAGCTGCGGTGATCGTGATGCCACGCTCCCGTTCCTGGGCCATCCAGTCGGTCACGGCGGCGCCGTCATGCACCTCGCCGATTTTGTGAACCACACCGGAATAGAACAGGATCCGTTCTGTCGTGGTGGTTTTGCCGGCATCGATGTGAGCAGCGATACCAATATTTCTGACGCGTTCCAGGGGGAAGTCGCGGGCCACAGGAAATTCTCCGGGGGTGGGGCGTGAAAAGGCGGGGAGACTCTACAGGCCAGCCATGAACATCTGTGTTGATGGCTGGCCTACGAGGCTCAGTAGCGGTAGTGGGCGAAAGCCTTGTTGGCTTCGGCCATCTTGTGGGTTTCTTCGCGCTTGCGAACGGCGTTGCCAGCCTCGTTGGCGGCATCCATCAGTTCGCCAGCCAACTTCTGGGCCATGCTCCGGCCGTTGCGGGCACGGGAGAAGCTCACCAGCCAGCGCAGAGCCATAGCGGTGCCGCGCTCCTGGCGCACTTCCATGGGCACCTGATAGGTGGCACCACCAACACGGCGGGCGCGCACCTCCACCAGGGGGGTGGCGTTCTTGACCGCTGTTTCGAACAGTTCGAGCGGATCTCCGCCGGTGCGCTCGTTGATCAGGCCGAACGCGTCGGACAGGATCCGTTGCGCTGTCGACTTCTTGCCGTGCTGCATCAGGCGCACCACCATCATCGTGGCGAGGCGGCTGTTGAACTGCGGGTCGGGAAGAATCGGGCGCTTCTCAGCGGCGTTGCGGCGTGACATTAGGGATCAGAACTTGATGGGGATGGGGAAGAAACCGGTGATCACTCCTTCGGAGCCTTGGCGCCGTACTTGGAGCGGGACTGACGCCGGTCTTTCACGCCAGCGGTATCCAGGGTTCCGCGGATGATGTGGTAGCGGACGCCAGGGAGGTCTTTGACACGACCGCCGCGGATCAACACCACCGAGTGCTCCTGCAGGTTGTGACCGACACCGCCGATGTAGGCCGTGACCTCAAAGCCGGAGGTCAGGCGCACACGAGCCACCTTGCGCAGCGCCGAATTCGGCTTTTTGGGCGTTGAGGTGTAAACGCGGGTGCAAACACCGCGACGCTCAGGGCAGGACTTCAAAGCCGGCGACTTGGTCTTGGCCTTGAGGCGTGAGCGCTCAGTGCGGATCAGCTGTTGGATGGTTGGCATCGATGGTCGGTGAGCGGTCGGACTCCCGACCTGATTCGACAATCGACCACGATACCGGGTGACGGTCCCCCCTCAAAGGCGGCTGAATGCACTGCCGCAGGCACAGGGTTCAACCCCATCGCTGTTGCGGATCAGAAAACCACCACCACTGAGGTCGCCGCGGTAGTCCAGGCAAAGGCCTTCAAGCAATTTGAGCTGTTCTGCGGGGGCGTGCAGGGTCACGCCATCGGCCCTTGCGATCGCAACGCCGGCCAGATGTCCTGCCCGGATGCGCAGCACATGTTGTGCGCACTCGCCGGGCGTGAGATCGAGATGCATCTGCCCCGGTGTTCCCGCAACGGCCGCCTGTCGCCCAAGCTCAGCAGCAGCGGCAGCGGTCAGCCGCAGATTGGCAGCCATGCTCAGTTCCTCGGGGCCCCCACTGTCGCAGGTCTCAGAGGGGGATGAGCCCCAGGCCGTTGTGGACTCTCGGGGTGCTGCTTCGGCCATTCATCACGGTGCGTCCGGCCACCACGAGGGTGGTGGAGCTGCCGCCATCCATGTTCAAGGCATCGCGCAGCCCCAGTTGCTGGGCTGCCAGGGCTGTTTCCACAAGGGTGGGATCACTGCCGGCAGCGCCACGCAAGGTCATCAGCCACTGACCGCTCGGCCCCTGGGCCACCACCGTTCTTGGTGCCGCCAAGCTCATGAAGCCCGGGCTGAATCCCTCCTGACGTCCATTCAGCACCACGTTGCCGTTCTGCATCAGCAGTGGACCGCCGCCGAGAACATTGGGTTGTTGCGCGAGGGGGGAGAGTGATCTTTCTGTCACCTGGATCCGATCACCAGGCCGTGCTGGCAGTGGCGTGCGTCCCCGGGCCACCACCAATTCAGCGTCTTTGGGGATGGCGATGCCGCGTTGCAGGCTGTTCTTGTCGACCGTTGCTTCGACGCGGCCGCCGCGAATCAACAGTGCTTCCTCCTCGCCGCTCAGGGCCCGGTAGCGGGGCCCCCATGCAGGTGTGTAGAGGCTCAGCCCCTTCTGGACGTAGCCGCTGTTGAGTGCCATGAGGCTCCAACGGCGACCGTTGTTCACCTGCAGCGTCTGATTCAGACGCAGCCGGCCGAACTGCAGATCCCCTGAGGATCCCCAAGCGATCACACCGCGGTTCAGGATCGGACCGGATAGCCAGACCCCCTGATGCCGCACGGCCCCCAAGGGGAGTTGGTTGATCCGGTTGAAAAAGCCTCCGTTCACTGCGACCAGTGCCCCGGCGGGTTGGGAGAGCTGAGGTAGAAAACGCAGCCCCTGTTGCTGCTCGGCTTTGACCAGAGGCTGAAGGGTGATGCCGAGACGGCTCAGCCGTCCGCCGGCACGGAACACCTGAATGGGTTTCACCCCCACCTTGATGGTGCGTTGCTCCAGGACGAAGCCCCGCCTCAGCCATTCGGCCACAGCTGGGTTGCGGAGGGGGAGACGTGCGCGCTGGACCGGGCGGCGACCACCGGTCTGCACACCATCCAGCACCACCCGCCAAGGGGACGCCAGGCTCAGGCTCCTCAGCTTGGTGGCTTGTCCCTTCAGCACAAGGCCGCCGTGGCGATGCAGCTGTGGCGAGAGCCCCCATGCCTTGAGTTGACGTTGCTGGGTCCGCGACAGCTTGAGCTCCAGCAACAGGTCGTCGTTCAAGCGCTGCACCAGGGCGGGACCGTTCAGGTCCAGCACCAACCGATCGGCGGTTGAACCCTTGCCGCGGCGCAGGTTGTTCACCGTTGGTGGGGGCAGCCGAAGCTCCAAGGTGTTTCCCCTCACTTGGGCGCGGACGCCAGTCGCGGCCAGCCAGTCGCTCACTTCGAGGCCGACTTCATCGCCGAGTGAACGGGTCGCCAATGCGGTCAATGCGACCGTTCGACCAAACCATTCCAGTGCTTCTCCATCGAGACGGGACACCCGCCGGAAACCCAGACGGGATTCCAGAACCTCCAAGGGCAGCCAAAGTTCCTCCGGTTCTGCGTCGCTGCCCCGCCAGAGCCATACCGCTTTGCTGCGCTCTCTCCCGATCAGCACCTCCTCACCGCTCTGGTTCGGCACAGGGCGAAGCTCAGGCGGTGGCGCGGGAAGTGGGGCAAAGGCCAGCATGAAATGCCTTGGCGGAGAGGCGCCTGCCTAGGATCGTCCCTCGAGATGGATTCTGCAGAGCTCGAAGCTGCAGGCCCATGCGATCGTCCGGTTGAGTTCCCTATGTCTGACGCCATCCGTTCCGCTGTCTGGCCTTACTGCGACAGCCCTGCACCCGAGGTTGTTGCGGGCGAGAAGGATGCGTGTGGCGTTGGTTTCCTGGCCCAGCTCCAGGGGCAGGCCAGTCACTGGGTGCTGGAGCAGGCCCTGCGTGGTCTGGGATGCATGGAGCACCGTGGCGGTTGCGGGGGAGATGGCGACTCCGGAGACGGCGCGGGGGTGCTGTGTGAAATTCCCTGGTCGTATCTGAAAGCCGTCTGGCCCGAGGCGGCTGCAGCACGGGGCCTCGGCATGATGTTCATGCCGACCGATGCCAGCCGTCGTGCTGAGGTTCGGGGCCTGTGTGATGAAGAGGCCAAAGCCCTTGGCTTGCAGCCTCTGGGGTGGCGAACGGTGCCCGTCGACCCTGCGGTTCTCGGTCCTTTGGCTCGTGCCACAGCCCCAGTGATCGAGCAGTGGGTGCTGAATGGTGATGCCGACGACGCAAGCTTTGATGGCCAGCTGCTGCGGTTGCGGCGCCGTATCGGTGCCCGTGTGCGGGCCGCTCTGGGTGCTGAGGTGGCCCAGGACGTTTATGTCGCCTCCCTGAGCAGCCGGACGGTTGTCTACAAGGGAATGGTGCGATCCGAGGTGCTGGCGCAGTTCTACGCCGACCTGCAGGACCCACGATTTGAGGTGAGCTTTGCGGTGTATCACCGCCGTTTCAGCACCAACACCCTGCCGCGCTGGCCCCTGGCTCAGCCGATGCGGCTTCTGGGGCACAACGGCGAAATCAACACGCTGCTGGGCAACCTCAACTGGGCCAAGGCTTCAGAAGCCAGCCTCGAGAACGTCTGGGGTGAGGCGGCTGATGACCTGATTCCGGTGGTGAACCCTGCCTTCAGCGATTCCGCCAACCTGGACGCCACTCTGGAATTGATGGTGCGCAGTGGGCGGTCGATCACCGACAGCCTGATCACACTGGTGCCCGAAGCGTTTCGCAATCAGCCCGATCTCGACAGCCGTCCTGATGTGACGGCGATGTACGAATTCAACGCGGGAATTCAGGAACCCTGGGACGGCCCGGCCCTGTTGGTGTTCGCCGACGGCAAGCGAGTGGGTGCAACGCTTGATCGCAATGGGCTGCGTCCGGCGCGTTGGTGCACCACTGCTGACGGCTTCGTGATCATGGGATCGGAGACCGGCGTGGTGGATCTCAGCGGCAAGACGATTGTTCAGAAAGGTCGTCTTGGTCCGGGTCAGATGGTGGCCGTCGATCTTGAACGCGGCGAGTTGCTCGACAACTGGTCGGTGAAGGAAGACGCGGCGCAGCGATTCCCTTATGCCGATTGGCTGCAGAAGCATCGCCGCGGCGTGGCCCCCCAGCCCTGGACCCAGGAACGGCAGGTGGGTGAACTCGATCTGCTGCGGTTGCAGACCGCGATGGGGTTCACCGCCGAAGACTTCGATCTGATCATCGAGGACATGGCTGCCCTCGGCAAGGAGCCGACCTACTGCATGGGCGATGACATCCCCCTGGCGGTGCTCTCCGACAAGCCCCACCTGCTTTACGACTATTTCAAGCAGCGTTTCGCCCAGGTCACCAACCCTCCGATCGATCCCCTGCGGGAAAAGCTGGTGATGAGTCTGGAGATGCACCTGGGTGAGCGCCGGCCCGCCCTGAAGCCCCAGCCGGAAGCTGCCTCCGTCATCCATCTGGAGACGCCCGTTCTGAACGAGGCGGAACTGGCGGCCATCAGTGAGCAGGGTTTGCCCGTCAAGACGGTCTCCACCCAGGTGGCTGTGGAGTCGTGTGCGGGAGGCCTGCAACAGGCCATCGCGGCGCTGTGCAGCGTTGCGGAACAGGTGGTGCGTGACGGAGCCCAAGTTCTGGTGCTGTCCGACCGGGTCGATGGCACGGGGGCGGCTGCCCCGCTGACCCCCACAACGGTGGCGATGCCTGCCTTGCTGGCCGTGGGTGCTGTTCATCACCATCTGCTGCGCCAGAAGCTGCGGCTGCAGTGCTCTCTGGTGGTGGATACGGCCCAGTGCTGGAGCACCCATCACATGGCCTGCCTGATCGGTTACGGCGCCAGTGCCGTCTGCCCCTGGCTCACCTGGGAGACCACCCGCCACTGGCTGGATCACCCCAAGACCAAGAAGCGGATCGAACAGGGCAAGTTGCCCGCCCTGGATGCCAATCAAGCCCAGGCCAATGTTCGTGAGTCGCTGGAGAACGGCCTGCGCAAGATCCTCTCCAAGATCGGAATTTCATTGCTGGCCAGCTACCACGGCGCTCAGATCTTTGAAGCGATCGGCCTGGGAGCGGATGTGGTGGAGACCGCCTTCACCGGAACGACCAGCCGTGTTGCCGGCATGACTTTGGCCGAGCTGGCGAACGAAACGCTCTCGATGCACGCCAAGGCTTTCCCTGAGCTCAACCGCAGCAAGCTCGAATTCATGGGCTTCGTTCAGTACCGCAGTGGTGCTGAGTACCACCGCAACAATCCCGAGCTGTCGAAGGCGCTGCACAAGGCGGTGGCTCAGGGCCCTGGTTACGACCACTTCTCCACTTACCAGGCCTTGTTGGAGAACCGACCGGTGATGGCCCTGCGGGACCTGCTGGAGTTCAAGTTGGCTCCTACCCCAGTGCCCCTGGATCAGGTGGAGAGCGTCGAGAGCATCTGCACCCGCTTCTGCACGGGCGGCATGAGCCTGGGCGCTTTGTCCCGCGAAGCCCATGAAGTGTTGGCCGTGGCGATGAATCGCATCGGCGGCAAGAGCAACAGCGGTGAAGGCGGCGAAGACCCTGCCCGCTTCCAGATCCTCAAGGATGTGGATGGCGAGGGCCGTTCCGCTTCATTCCCCAGCATTGGGGGTTTGCGCAATGGGGACACCGCCTGCTCGGCAATCAAGCAGGTGGCTTCAGGTCGTTTCGGTGTGACGGCGGAATACCTCCGCAGCGGCAAGCAGCTGGAGATCAAGGTGGCCCAGGGCGCCAAGCCCGGTGAAGGTGGTCAGCTGCCAGGACCCAAGGTCGATAAGTACATCGCCTGGTTGCGCAACAGCAAGCCAGGTGTGGCCTTGATTTCACCGCCGCCACACCACGACATCTATTCGATTGAAGACCTGGCGCAGTTGATCCATGACCTGCATCAGGTGCATCCCGCTGCTCCCGTGAGCGTGAAGCTGGTGGCCGAGATCGGGATTGGCACCATCGCTGCTGGTGTGGCCAAGGCCAACGCCGATGTGATCCAGATCTCCGGTCACGACGGTGGCACCGGTGCCTCTCCCCTGAGTTCGATCAAGCACGCCGGCAGCCCCTGGGAACTGGGCCTCACCGAGGTGCATCGTTCCCTGGTGGAAAACGGTTTGCGCGATCGGGTTCTGTTGCGCGCCGATGGAGGCCTAAAAACAGGCTGGGATGTGGTGATCGCTGCCTTGCTGGGGGCGGAGGAATACGGCTTCGGCTCGATCGCGATGATCGCCGAGGGCTGCGTCATGGCTCGCGTCTGTCACACCAATAACTGCCCTGTGGGAGTGGCCACGCAGAAGGAGAACCTGCGCAAGCGTTTCACCGGCATTCCTGAGCACGTCGTGAATTTCTTCTGGTACGTCGCCGAGGAAGTGCGTCAGCTGATGAGCCTGCTCGGCGTCAGCCGTCTCGAGGAGCTGATTGGTCGCACCGATCTGCTCCAGGCCCGCTCGGTTGATCTGGCCAAGACCAAGGGTGTGGATCTCTCCAGCCTGCTGGCCCCGATCAGCGGCGCCGAAGATCGCTCCTGGCTTCGCCACAGCGACGAGGCCCACGGCAATGGACCGATCCTTGAGGATCAGCTCCTGGCTGACGCTGAGCTGATGGCTGCCTTGGAGAACCACGGTTCCATCAGCCGCAGCATCGAGATCATCAACACCGATCGCAGTGTCTGTGCTCGTCTGGCCGGTGAAATCGCCCAGCGCCATGGCAACCGCGGCTTCAAGGGACAGCTCGATCTCACCTTCCGGGGTGCGGCAGGCCAGAGCTTCGGGGCCTTCCTGGTGCAGGGCATGCAGGTTCGTCTGGAAGGCGAGGCCAACGACTACGTGGGCAAGGGCATGAACAGTGGTTGCATCACCCTGGTGCCATCAGACGGTTGTGCTTCTCCGGGTGACCAGGTGATCCTTGGCAACACCTGTCTCTACGGGGCCACCGGCGGTGAGTTGTTTGCCCATGGCCGGGCTGGTGAGCGCTTCGGTGTTCGCAACAGTGGCGCCCGCACGGTTGTGGAGGGAGCTGGTGACCACTGCTGTGAGTACATGACCGGTGGCGTTGTGGTGGTGCTTGGCAGCACCGGCCGCAATGTCGGCGCTGGTATGACCGGTGGAGTGACCTTCCTGATGGATGAGGAGGGGCGTGTCGCTCCTCGGGTGAACCCGGAGATTGTTGAGGTCTGCACCATCACCACCCATGAGCAGGAGTCGCTGCTGAAGGGTCTGCTGGAACGGCATGTGGCGCTCACGGGAAGCGAGAAGGCTGCTGCTCTCCTGGCCGATTGGTCTGCGGCGAAGGGTCGCTTCAAGGTGTTGGTCCCCCCCAGTGAGCGGGAGGCGATGGGATTGGCTGACAAGCAGGCTGTGGCGGCCTAGCGCCGTCCCCAGTCCGTGGCCTGGTTCGTCAAGACCGAAACCTTCACGGCCGTCGCCGCCGCTCTCTCCGTTGAGCAGCGGCGATCCACCCTGGAGGCTCACCGCCATTGGGTTTCAGAGGAAGCTGCAGCAGGCCGCCGTCTACGCAGCGGCTACCTGGTGGATGGTGATCGGCGTCCGGGCGGCGGGGGTTTGTTGATCTTTGAAGCGTCGTCCTATGCCGATGCTCTGGCGTGGGTGCAGAACGACCCGATGATCCGCGATGGCCTCGTGGACTGGCAGGTGCAGGAATGGATCCCCGTCAGCGGGGATGGCTGGCCATGAGCCGTTGCACTTCGCCGGCGTGGTAGCTGCTGCGGGTGAGTGGTGTGCTGACCACCTGGAGGAAGCCCAGCTCCTTTTCGCCCACGGTTCTGTAGGTCTCGAATTGCTCCGGGGTGACAAAGCGGTCGACGGCCAGGTGCTTGGGGCCAGGTGAGAGGTACTGACCGATGGTGACGATGTCGACCTTGTGTTTGCGCAGATCCCGGAGCGTCTCGATCACCTCTTCATCGGTTTCCCCGAGCCCCACCATCAGGCCCGACTTGCTGTAGGCCTTGGGCCATTGGTCCCGCACCCGTTGCAGCAGCTCGAGGGAGCGTTCATAGATTCCCTGGGGCCGCGCCAGGCGGTACATCCGCGGCACCGTTTCAATGTTGTGGTTCAGCACGTGGGGGGCGGCGGCCATCACCGTTTCCAGGGCATCCCAGTTGCCGCAGAAGTCGGGAATCAGCAGCTCAATCGTGGTGAGAGGTGAGCGTTGCTTCACCTGTTCGATGCAGGCCACGAACTGGGACGCTCCACCATCGGCGAGATCGTCGCGGTTCACTGAGGTGATCACCACGTGCTTCAGGCCCAGACGGGCCACTGCCTCCCCAAGCCGTTGCGGCTCGGTGGGATCGAGCTCCCGCACGCTCTTGTCGAAGTCGATGTCGCAGTAGGGGCAGGCGCGGGTGCAGCCGGGCCCCATGATCAAAAACGTGGCGGTGCCGCCTGCAAAGCATTCGCCGATGTTGGGGCAGCTGGCCTCCTGGCAGACCGTGTTCAGGTTCAAGTCCAGCAGCAGGTCGGCCACGGCGCCGATTCGCTCGCGCTGTGGAGCCTTAACGCGCAACCACTCCGGCTTGAGCACGGCGAAGCATCTTCAATCCATGACCCTAGTCGCTGCTGAGATCTGCCTGGATTTCGCTTCACTGCGATCTTTTAAGATTGCAGAGCCGGGATGTGGCGCAGTTTGGTAGCGCACTTCGTTCGGGACGAAGGGGCCGCAGGTTCGAATCCTGTCATCCCGATTCTTGGTTTGCATGGCACTGCCTGGTCTTGATGGAGGCCTGAGCTAGGCCGAAAAAGACCTGGCGCTCATTGGAGACTCGCCCCGGGGTAGCCCCGCGGCGTCACCATCCAGCCATCCTCTGCACGGCTGCTGCTGTTCCCGATCAGAACCAGCGTGAGCATGTCCACGGATTCCGGCTTCAAGCGCTCAAGGCTCGTGAGCTCACGGGATTCCTCTGCGCGGCCCAGCTGCCGCGCCAGCGTCACCGGGGTTGTGGGGGGGCGGTGTTTCAGCAGGATGTCCTTGGCCTGTCCCAGCTGCCAGTCCCGGCCCTTGGAGCGTGGGTTGTACAGAGCGAGCACAAAATCTCCAGCGCCGGCGGCCTCCAGTCGCTTTTCGATCAGGGCCCATGGCGTGAGGCGATCGCTGAGGCTCACGCAGCAGAAGTCATGCATCAGTGGCGCTCCGGCCCGGGCGGCGGCCAGCTGGAAGGCTGAAATGCCGGGATGCACCGCGAAGCTGGGCCGCTCCTGCTCGGGTTGCTGAAGCAGCAGCTCGAGGGCCAATCCCGCCATGCCGTAGATGCCGCTGTCGCCGGAGGAGATCAGAGCAACCTTGGCCCCTTGTTGGGCCAAGCGCAGCGCTTCGGCACAGCGGTCCCATTCCCGGGTGAGCTGGCCATCGAATCGGACCTGATCCGGCCGGCGCAGGGGCTCCAGAAGATCGAGGTAGAGGCTGTAGCCAACCCAGGCGCAGCAATGGGAGAGGGCCGCTTTGGCGTCTCCGCTGAGCAGGGACAGATCCCCTGGACCACTCCCCACCAGGTGCAGCTCGCCCCTCTCTGGCGCGTGGGGGAGGGCCGCCTCGGCAATGGCCACCGTCACGGCACCCTGCTCCCCTGCTGCCGGACGGCTGATTCGCTTGGGCTGGATCAGATGAGCTTGTTCGCCCGCAGCCAGCAAGGCCGCTGCTTCAGCCACCGACGCAGTCCCCATTTCTTGGCGCACCACTTCGGAGGGGTTCGGCACGTCGATGGATGCAAGGGCATGCTCCGCAAAGGTTCGGAACGGCCATGCCCTGGTGCGGCTTAGCTCTTGCAGGGCCGGTTCATCGGATTTCCGCGTTGCGCTGGCGATGCCGGCGATCGCCTCCTCCGCCAGTCCTGCTGTTGCCAAGGCCTCGGCAATGGCCTTCTCCACCAGCGAAACACTGGTGTTGCGTTCACAGCCGATGCCGATCCAGAGCGTTGCTGGATGCCACTGGCAATCACCCTGACGGCGCGCTCCGATCACTAGATCAGCGGCGTCTGGCACCCCCTTGGGATCGATATTGTGCAGCAGGGGATGGCCTTCAGGGCCTCGCCAGGCGGTGGATCCACTGCTCTGGTGAACGCTGATGCTGGATCCCTGGGATTGCCGCACCATCAGATCGCGCCAATGGGCCACCGATCCGCTGCGTTTCCAGCCCCAGCTCTCGCCAAAGGCATCCAAGGGGAGACGTCCCTCATGGGCGCAGGCGCCCGTGATCACCGCCTGCCCGCCGAGATCCATGGCGATTTCCCGGGCGCGTTGTTCGGCCCCTGCGGAATGGCTTCCCAACAGCGGAATGATGAATTCTCCTTTCGGGTCAAGCACCAGAACGGCTGGATCCTTCTCCTTGTCTTGGATCCGAGCTGCAATCAGGCGCGTCACTGCTCCCACGGCGCCCACGAACAACACGACGTTCTCTGCCGTCCAGTGCCCATCAAGGGCGATGCTGATGTCTTGATCGGCTGGCTTGATCCGGTCGATGTGGCCGCGCAGCAGCAAACGCTCCAACAGCGGCATGGCGCTGGGGCTCAGTCCTAGGCCCAGAGCGGGAGCGGCAGATGTGGGGTTCAGGGCAGGAAATCCGGATCAGGGCTTGCGCAAGCGCCCATCGCTGTTGAGCAACTCACGGGCTGATCCTCCCAGGCTGCTGCTTGGCTTCAGCTTGGGTTCCTCGTCGGCTGGCTGCTGAGGCTCCGCTGGCTCCTTCGGGGCGGGAGTGGGAGGAGTGGGCCGAGCAGCTTCTGATTTGGATGGCTTTTCAGCAGGTGGCTGCTCAGCAAGCGGCTGTTCAACAAGGGGTGGCTCAGGATCCTGCTCTTCGTTTTCCTCTGGTGCTGCGGGCTGGGGGGTGGCCTCGGGCTTGGTTTCAACCTCGTCCTTGACGACGGCCTCGGCTTTGAGCTCAGCCTGAGGAAGGTCTCGGGGCTGTTCTGTCGTCTCCTGTTGTTTCTCCTCAGTCTTTTGAGGAGGCTCTGTCGAGGATTCGACCACCTCCAGAACGTCAGGCTCAGGGGAGCCGCTCAGGCGCGCGAGCTGGCTTTCGGTGAGTCGTGGGCGCATCCAGCCCGGCTTGGCACCGTATGCGGCTTTCAGATGAATCAGCTGGTTGTTGAAGACCGGTGTAATTGGCTCGCCCAGCCCATTCAGCAGTTCCATCTGAATGTCGTGGCTGCCTGAGCCGTTCGATCCTTTGAGCCAAAGGGCTTCCTGGTGATCAACCAAAAAGCTGTCCCCATCAATGCTGATGCGGAGTCGCCAGCGTCCATCGCCCTCCCGCAGGTTTTGCAGCGGAGCATTCCAGATCAGCCAATCCACCAACAGGGGTTGCGGGCCCTGCTCTCCGGCTGGTGAGACAGGGACCAGCCAGGGGGCATCACGTTCGGGTTGTGTGCCCTGCAGTTTTTGCCAGAGGTGCACGCGTCCCTGGACTGAGGCCCCCGGTGCTTGAACGGCTTCTCCCCAGGGGTAAGCGGCCCAGGCGCTGAACCGGTGACTGCCCGCCTCCAGGTCATCGATGCGGACCTTCAGGCGGTTTCCATCGCTTTCGCTCAGTCGTAGGGGAGCGCGGTTGTCGATTTGGAGCACCACATGGGGCCCCAGGCCCAATTCGGGGTCGCTGCTGAGGGGCCAGTCGTCGATTTCGAAACGCAGCTCAAGGGCGTCAGAAGAAATGATGCTGTCGTTGCTTGGATCGATCAGTCGCAGGGAGGGGCGGTGCTGTTGCAGGTTCTGGCGCAGCTGTTGCACTGCCCCTGGAGGAGCCACTTCCTGGAGCTTCCCGCTGGGGGCTGAACTCGGCAGCAGTTTGGCAGCGGAACCTGCATCGCGATTGAAGAATCCAGGGCGCGCATGAACAGGTAAGCCGGCACCAAGAAGCAGCACTGCTGCCAGCAGAACAGCCCATATCGACTTCAGGCCAGGGCGACGCATCGGGCATGAACAGATCCGATCATTCTGAACAATCCGCCCTTCACTGTCAGAGTTTTAGTTATTTAGGAAGGAAATATGCGTGAAATTGTATTGCTTACTGCCTGAGATCTTTGTTGTTTCGCTGATTCTCAGCCTTCTGCAGACGCCTGTCGCTGACTGGCTCGCCACGGGATTGAACCTTTGTAACTCAGGGCCCTTTAACCCCCTTCTCCGCCCCTATGCTTCCGCCAGCGGTCCCCTCTTTGGGGCCCCAGCTTCAGTGCAGGCAAGGGGTTTCGACCCCTTTCCAGTACTGACGCCCGAACGCCGATTCCTTGCGAATCCTTGTTCGGGGCCCCGATTGGCTTCGGCCCTTCGGAGGGGTGGCCCACCACCTCGAAACCCGTCCCTCGAGGAACGACTCGATGACCATCAGCCCACCTGAGCGTGGGAGTGACGCGAAAAGCCAGGTCGAGAAGGTTGACAATCCAGCAACCTTCGAGCTGTTCGGTAAGCCCGGACACTTCGACCGAGCTCTCGCGAAAGGTCCCAAAACCACTACCTGGGTTTGGAACCTTCACGCCAACGCTCACGACTTCGACGCTCACACGAGCGACCTTCAAGAGGTCTCTCGGCGGATCTTCTCCGCCCATTTCGGCCACCTGGCCGTCATCTTCATCTGGCTCAGCGGTGCCTTCTTCCATGGCGCCCGCTTCTCCAACTATTCCGGTTGGCTTGCTGATCCCACCCATGTGAAGCCAAGCGCCCAGCAGGTCTGGGCCGTCTTCGGCCAAGAAGTCCTCAACGGCGACATGGGTGCCGGTTTCCAAGGCATCCAAATCACCTCAGGCCTCTTCCAGATGTGGCGGGCCTGGGGCATCACCAGTGAAACCCAGCTCATGGCTCTGGCCATCGGTGCCCTGGTGATGGCCGGCCTCATGCTCAACGCCGGTGTTTTCCACTACCACAAGGCTGCGCCGAAGCTGGAGTGGTTCCAGAACGTTGAGTCGATGCTGAACCACCACCTGGCAGGTCTGCTGGGTCTCGGTTCACTGTCCTGGGCTGGTCACGTCATCCACGTGTCTGCCCCTGTCACCAAGTTGATGGACGCCATCGACGCCGGCCAACCGCTGGTGCTGAATGGCAAGACCATCGCTTCGGCTGCAGACATTCCGCTGCCCCACGAGTTCTTCAATCAGGACCTGCTGGCGCAGCTGTATCCCGGCTTCAGTGCTGGTGTCGGTGCCTTCTTCTCCGGCAACTGGGCTGCCTACAGCGATTTCCTCACCTTCAAGGGTGGTTTGAATCCTGTAACGGGAAGCCTTTGGATGACCGACATCGCCCATCACCATGTGGCGATTGCCGTGATGTTCATCGTTGCCGGTCACATGTACCGGACCAACTGGGGCATCGGTCACTCCATCAAGGAGATCCATGAAGGTCAGAAGGGTGATCCCCTGCTGTTCCCTGCCACCAACGGTCACGACGGTCTTTACGACTTCATGACCAATTCCTGGCATGCCCAGCTGGCGGTCAACCTCGCCATCGGCGGTTCAGTGAGCATCATCGTTGCTCAGCACATGTACGCGATGCCTCCGTATCCGTACCAAGCGATCGATTACCCCACCCAGATCGGGCTCTTCACCCATCACATCTGGATCGGCGGCTTCCTGATCGTTGGTGCCGGCGCTCACGCCGCCATCGCCATGGTTCGCGATTACGACCCCGCCAAGCACATCGACAACGTGCTGGATCGGGTGCTCAAGGCTCGCGACGCCATCATTAGTCACCTCAACTGGGTCTGCATCTGGCTCGGAGCCCACAGCTTCGGCCTGTACATCCACAACGACACCATGCGTGCCCTGGGTCGTCCCCAGGACATGTTCAGCGATTCGGCGATCTCCATTCAGCCGATCTTTGCTCAGTGGATTCAGAACGTGCACGCCGCAGCTGCTGGCAGCACAGCTCCCAACGCCCTCGCGGGTGTGAGTGAAGTGTTCAACGGTTCCGTTGTCGCCGTCGGCGGCAAGGTTGCCGCTGCTCCCATGCCGCTCGGCACCGCCGACTTCATGGTTCACCACATCCACGCCTTCACGATTCACGTGACGGTGCTGATCCTGCTGAAGGGTGTCCTGTACGCCCGTAGCTCCCGCCTCATCCCTGATAAGGCCAACCTGGGCTTCCGCTTCTCCTGCGATGGTCCTGGTCGTGGTGGCACCTGCCAGGTTTCCGCTTGGGACCACGTGTTCCTGGGCCTGTTCTGGATGTACAACTCCCTGTCTGTTGTGATCTTCCACTTCTCCTGGAAGATGCAGAGCGACATCTGGGGAACGGTGAATGCCGACGGTTCCGTCGCGCACATCACCAACGGCAACTTTGCCCAAAGCGCCATCACCATCAATGGCTGGCTGCGTGACTTCCTGTGGGCTCAGGCCGTTCAGGTGATCAACAGCTATGGCTCGAACACGGCCGCCTACGGAATCATGTTCCTCGGCGCCCACTTCGTGTTCGCCTTCAGCCTGATGTTCCTCTTCAGCGGCCGCGGCTACTGGCAGGAACTGATTGAGTCCATCGTCTGGGCTCACAACAAGCTGAAGGTGGCTCCCGCCATCCAGCCCCGTGCTCTTTCCATCATCCAAGGCCGTGCCGTGGGTGTTGCCCATTACCTCTTGGGCGGAATTGCGACCACGTGGGCCTTCTTCCACGCCCACATTCTTGTGGTCGGCTGACCTCACCTGACCTCTCCCTCTAATGGCAACGAAATTCCCTTCGTTCAGCCAGGGTCTGGCCCAGGACCCGACAACCCGCCGTATTTGGTACGGGATCGCCACGGCTCACGACTTCGAGAGCCATGACGGAATGACGGAGGAGCGCCTCTACCAGAAGCTCTTCTCCACTCATTTCGGTCACCTCGCGATCATCGGCCTGTGGGTTTCGGGAAACCTGTTCCACATCGCCTGGCAGGGCAACTTCGAGCAGTGGGTCGCCGACCCCCTGCACGTGCGCCCCATCGCTCACGCAATCTGGGATCCCCACTTCGGTCAAGGCGCCATTGACGCCTTCACCCAAGCGGGTGCTTCCTCCCCGGTGAACATCGCCTACTCAGGCCTTTATCACTGGTTCTACACAATCGGCATGAAGACGAATGCCGAGCTGTATCAGGGTTCCATCTTCATGATGATCCTTTCGGCTTGGGCCCTCTTCGCCGGCTGGTTGCACCTGCAGCCCAAGTTCCGTCCTTCCCTGGCCTGGTTCAAAAACGCTGAATCGCGTCTGAACCACCACCTGGCTGTTCTCTTCGGCTTCAGCTCCATCGCCTGGACCGGTCACCTGGTTCACGTTGCGATTCCCGAAGCCCGCGGTCAGCACGTTGGTTGGGACAACTTCCTCAACGTTCTGCCTCACCCCGCCGGTCTTGGACCCTTCTTCACCGGCAACTGGGGTGTGTATGCCGAAAACCCCGATTCTCTGAATCAGGTCTTCGGTAGTTCCGAAGGTGCCGGCACCGCCATCCTCACCTTCCTCGGTGGTTTCCACCCTCAGACAGAAGCCCTCTGGCTGACGGACATCGCCCACCACCACCTGGCCATCGGTTGCCTCTTCGTGATCGCCGGCCACATGTACCGGACCAACTTCGGTATCGGTCACTCCATCAAGGAGATCCTCGAAACCCACAACCCCCCGAAGGGCACCCCTGGTGACCTCGGCGCTGGCCACAAGGGTCTCTACGACACCATCAACAACAGCCTGCACTTCCAGCTTGGTCTGGCTCTCGCCTCCCTCGGCGTGGTCACCAGCCTCGTGGCGCAGCACATGTACTCGATGCCGTCGTATGCCTTCATCGCGAAGGACTACACGACTCAGGCAGCCCTGTACACCCACCACCAGTACATCGCCATCGCGCTGATGTGTGGTGCCTTCGCCCACGGTGCGATCTTCTTCATCCGTGACTACGACCCCGAAGCCAACAAGGACAACGTCCTGGCCCGGATGCTCGAGCACAAGGAAGCGATCATCAGTCACCTGAGCTGGGTCTCCCTGTTCCTCGGTTTCCACACCCTCGGCCTCTACGTCCACAACGATGTGGTCGTTGCCTTCGGTACCCCCGAGAAGCAGATCCTGGTTGAGCCCGTTTTCGCCCAGTTCGTTCAGGCCGCCTCTGGTAAGGCCATGTACGGAATGGACGTGCTGCTCTCCAACGCCTCCAGCTCCGCCAGCCTTGCTGCCCAGAACATTCCTGGTGAGCACTACTGGCTGGACGCGATCAATGGCAACACCGATGTGTTCCTGCCCATCGGCCCTGGTGACTTCCTGGTTCACCACGCCATTGCTCTGGGTCTGCACACCACCACCCTGATCCTTGTGAAGGGTGCCCTGGATGCCCGCGGCTCCAAGCTGATGCCCGACAAGAAGGACTTCGGCTACTCCTTCCCCTGCGACGGCCCCGGCCGTGGCGGCACCTGCGACATCTCTGCCTGGGACGCCTTCTACCTGGCTGTCTTCTGGGCTCTGAACACCGTGGGTTGGCTCACCTTCTACTGGCACTGGAAGCACCTGGCCATCTGGTCCGGCAACGTGGCCCAGTTCAACGAATCCAGCACCTACCTGATGGGCTGGTTCCGCGACTACCTGTGGCTCAACTCCTCCCAGTTGATCAACGGCTACAACCCTTTCGGCAGCAACAACCTCGCCGTCTGGGCTTGGATGTTCCTCTTCGGACACCTGGTTTGGGCCACCGGCTTCATGTTCCTGATCTCCTGGAGGGGTTACTGGCAGGAACTGATCGAGACCATTGTCTGGGCTCACCAGCGCAGCCCCATCGCCAACATGATGGGTTACCGCGACAAGCCTGTGGCACTGTCCATCGTTCAGGCCCGTGTTGTCGGCTTGGCTCACTTCACGGTTGGCTATGTCCTGACGTACGCCGCCTTCCTGATTGCCTCGACTTCAGGGAAATTCGGTTGATTCCTTCCTGAATTAACCCGCGACGAGTCGTTCCTCGTTTCAAACGTCCCCATCCGGTTCGCCGGGTGGGGATTTTTGTTGTCTGTGCTTCGCAGTGGTTCTGTTGGACCGCGTTGTTGTTCTCGTCTTGCTCTGGGCCTTCTCTAACCTCAGGCCTCGATCGGGATCGGGCTGAACGTGGGCGAATGGGAGCACCTGCAGCGCAACGTTGGTGAGTGGCGCGGCTGGTTCGACAGCCTGGACCGGACACTTCAACGCACCAAGCGTCAGCCCTCCCTGCTCACGCTTAAACCGGCTCCCTCCGGTGTGCCACTGAATCTGACCCTGCTGCTCTGGCCTGAGGGAGCGGGATCGAGTTCTCCCCATCAACCGCCGACCGGCGAGCCTGAAAAGCGGATCGTTCAATGCTTCACGCGGCTGGATCCCGACATGGGGGTCTTCGGTACCGGTAGTTTTTCAAGGGGGACGCTGCACCGCTCCACCTGGACCAAGCTCTATGCCGAGTTCGGGTTCTTGCATGAGCAACGCCGTCATCGCTTGGTGCTGCTTTGGGATGGTGCGGGGCAATTGGATCGGATTGTGCTGATCCGTGAGTTCCTCGTTGGAAGTTCAGCCCTGGAACGTCCATCCCTGGAGCCAGATCAGCTGATCGGCGACTGGCGCTGCGACCACCCTTCGCCAGGGGACAACATCTGTTTTGCCGCAGGCGATCTTGATCGCTGGATCTTTTTGCCGGATGGAGGCGCTTTTCTGGCGCCGGCCCAGATCGATCCGCACCAGCCCTTCAACATCGAAGCGCTTTGGCTGTCGAGTGAAACGCGCCTCGAGCGCATGTCACGTCGCTATTCAGAACTCGGTGCCCTCAGCTCGGTGAACCATCAATTGCTCACCCGTTGAGGTTGGGTTGGCTAGGGGGTGTTGCTTAAGTCAGCCCGGCCTCTGTTGCTGAAGGCAATGTCGAGAGTGCGCAGATAGGTGTGCAGGCCGGCATCCTGAATGGGCAGCACGTAGGCGTCGGCGCCGGATTCGTTGTGGTGGGAGTGCCAGTAGCCGGGTGGGGTCACGAAGGCTGCGCCGGCTGCCCAGTCTTCCCGGTGCCCTTTGCGGATCATTCCGTTCTCATCCAGCTCGGTGCCGATCATCGTGTAGCAACCCGGTTGGCAGGCCACCGCAAAATCAAGGGCGATCGACTGGTGTCGGTGGGGCCGCTGCACCTGGCCTGCGGGGAGGATTCCCAACATGGCCCAGAGGGTGTGGGTGACGGTGCGCGTCTGAGGGAAGGCGTTGTTTCCCAACAGCACACTCACGCGATTGGCGTTGGCTCCGCGGGGATTGCTGGCGATGGCATCCAACTGCGCGCGAGCATCCTCATGGCTGTAGAAGCAGGGTTCGAACACCGGTTTCACGGTGCTCACCCCCAGATAACGAAGCAAGGGGGCATCGTGCACCCAATACAGGCCTGCGTGGGTGTCGCTGATGTGAATGGCTTCACCGCCCGCCGGAAGCACGAACGTGTCTCCCTCGCTCCAGTGAAAAACCTGACCACAGGCTTCAGTTTGTCCATGGCCTCGGGCCACGAAGAACAGCTGACTGGTCGCATCCGCATGGGTGCGCAGGGATCCCTGATCCAGTCGGATGAAGTTGCCGCAGAGCGATGGACCGGTGGCCGGGCCTTCGCAGTGCAAGTCGGCACTTAAATCAAGAGGTTGCAGGGCCGTTCCGGCTTGATCAAAAAAACTGGCCGAAAAGCTGCGGTAGGGGATCGTGCTGATCAGCCCCTGTTGCAGGGGATTGGCTGCTGAGGCGTAATCGAAGAACTGCGCCTGGGAACTGGTTGCCGTTGTCGCCCGTGGGGTGATGGTCATCGTTCCCTCCAGCAGCAGAACCATTGGATCGAGAGCGCACCCTACGCGGTGGGCCTTCGATCGCGTTTCAGCATCAGATAAACGGCAGGGATGGCAAACAGGGACAGCAACGAGGCCACCAGCAGTCCGCTGAACACCACAGTGCCAATGCTGACCCTGCTGGCGGCTCCAGTGCCCTGGGCAAACAGAAGGGGCAGGAAACCCGCCAGAGATGTGACCGCTGTCAGCAGGATTGGGCGCATCCGGTTCACGGCTGCATCCACAACGGCCTCGCGCAGGGCCAGGCCTGCCGCCACCCGCTGGTTGGCGAACTCCACGATCAGAATTCCGTTCTTGGCCGCCAGGCTCACCAGCACCAGGAGTCCCATCTGGCCGTAAACATCCAGTGGAAGGCCCCGCAATTTCAAGCCGATCAGAGCCCCGAGCAGGGCCATCGGCACCGTGAGCAGGATGATCAACGGGTCAATGAAACTCTCGTAGAGAGCGGCCAGCAGCAGATAGACCACCGTCACGCCGAGGGTGAACAGCACCCAGGTCACCTGCTCAGCCCGTTGTTCCTCCAACGCCAGGCCCGTGAAGGCCAGGCCGATGTTGCTGCCTCCAATGCGATCACCGGCCTGGGTGAGGGCATCGATGGCTTCACCGCTGCTCACCGTTGGCGCCGGGATGGCCGTGATACGGATGGCCCGGTTGAGTCCGAAGTGGCGAATGTTGTTAACGCCCTCCTCACGGGTCAGTTTGGCCACGCTGGCCACTGACACCAGCTCACCGCTGCGGTTGCGCACCATCAGCCCGGTGAGGTCTTCCGGCCGACGTCGCTCGCTGCCTTCCAGCTGCAGAACAATCGAGCGGATGCGACCGTCGTTGTAGGTGTCATCGATGTAGCGGCCCCCGAAGGCGGTGCCGATCTCCCGCAGGGTTGCGCCGTAGTCGAGGTCGAGAGCAGCCAGTTGGTCGCGGTCGAGCTCAAGCCGCCAGCGGGGGAAGCTGGCATCAAAGCGGGAGCTCACCCGTTCAAATCGGTCCGTCGCCTTGGCCGTCTGGATGAAAGCGTCGGCGACTTGGCCGAATTGCTCCAGGCTGAGTTGCCCTCCGCTGCGGTCCAGCAGTTCCAGCGAAAGTCCTGATTCACTGCTGAAGCCCCGCACGGTTGGTGGGGTGATCAGCACGACCCTGGCCTCACCAACCCGTTGTTGAATCTTGCGATTGAGACGGCGTTTGATGGCGTTGCTGCTCTGCTCTTTGCCAGGTCGATCCTTGAGTGGCTGGAGGCGCAGGTAAAACGAGCCACGGTCTTCTCCGCTCTGTCCGAAGGAGCTGCCGGCATAAAAGTTGCCGGTGCGCACCAGGGGCTCTTCGCTGACGACCCGTCGGATGTCGTCCATCACAGCCACGCTGCGCTCAAGGCTGGCGCCATCGGGGAGGGTGAAGTAGCCGCGGATCTGGCCTTGGTCGTCATCGGGGATGAACGCCGTTGGCATCACCGCCAAGCCTGAGGCTGTGATGACAAGGCCGCTCAGCAGCACAAGGGCGATGCGTCGCTTGTGCTGCAGCCAGTGCTCGAGTTGTTTCGCGTATCGGGATTGCAGGGTTTGCATGCCCTGCCGAAGCCAACGGCTGAGCTTGCCGATGGCCCCAGGAAGACGGCCGCCCCCTGGGCCCAACACCCGGGCACAGGCCATTGGGGTGAAGCTGAGCGCATTCAGGGTGGAGAACAGGATCGCTCCGCTGATGGCCAGGGCGATCGGTTGATAGAGGCGTCCGATCGATCCAGGAATGAGCAGCACGGGGAGGAACACTGCTGCCACCACCAATGAGGTGGCCACAACGGCCGTTGCCAACTCAGTCATGGCGTCTTCGGCCGCCTGTTCGGGGGGTGTGCCCCGTTCGATGCGTCCGGCGATGTCTTCGCTCACGACGATGGCGTCATCCACAACGATCCCGGTGGCCAACACCAGGCCAAACAGGATCAGGCTGTTGAGATTGGAACCGCTCAGTTTCACCAGGCTGAGGCTTCCCACCAGCGCCACCGGCACGGCAAGGGCAGGGATCAGGGCGAGACGCCAGCGGCCCAGAAACAGCACCAGCACCACCAGCACCAGCAGCACGGCATCGCGCAAGGTGATGAAGGTGCGATCGAGGTTGGCCTGAACCGTGTCGGCCACATCCACGATCATTGAGACCTCGATGCCCGGAGGAAAGCTCGCTTCCAACTGCTTCAGCTTGCGCTTGATCGCCCTGCTCACCTCAAGGGCATTGGCCCCATCGCGCTGGTAGATGCCCACGGCCACCGAACGCTCGCCAGCCAGATTCATGGCCTCGCGTCCGTAGTTGCGCTGTCCGAGGGCAACCCGTCCCACATCCTTCAGGCGCAGCAGCCCGCCGTTGTCGAGCCGGCGCAAGACGAGATTCTCGAAATCCGATTGGCTGCGAAGACGTCCTTCCGCTTCCACCGGAAGGCTCAGCACTTGGCCCTTTGGAACTGGGGCAGCTCCGATGCTGCCAACGGCAGCCAAAACGTTTTGTTCAGCCAGGGCTCGGCTGACATCGCCAAGGGTGAGGTTGGTCTGTTCGAGGCGTTGCGGATCCAACCAGAGGCGATAAGAGAGTTCACTGCTGCCGAAGATCCGCACATCTCCGATGCCTGGTGTGCTGAGCAGCGCGTCGCGAAGGGTCTGGTCCAGCCAGCCCGTGAGAAAGGTGGGGACGTATTGATCCGGCGGGTGGTTGAACCCCAGGATCATCAACAGGTCTTCCGAGGAGCGCCGCACCTGGAGCCCCTGGCGCGTCACGGCCTGGGGCAACCGGCGGCTGGCCAGGTTCACCTCGTTCTGAACCTTGATCGCATTCAGCTCGGGATCACCCGCGTTGAAGCGCAACGAGATGCTGGCGCCGCCCTGCCTGCTGGTTGAGCTGATGCTTTCGACCCCTTCCAGGCCATTCAGCTGTTGTTCCAATACCCGGGTCACGCTCTGCTCCACCACCTCCGGTGAAGCCGCCGGGAAGCTGGCGCTAACACTCACGCGGGTGGGAGCGAGGGGCGGAAGATCCTCCAGTCCCAGGCCGAACAACGCCGTGCAGCCCGCCAAAAGGATCAGCAGGCTGCAGACGACCGTCAGGACCGGCCGCCGAAGAAACGGCTGGGAGATCGACCGCACCGGGGCGTCTCAAATGTGAATGAATCCTGCCAGGAAAAATCCCCCGATCGCCTGCAATCAGGCAACCGGGGGATGAATGATTTTGGTTGGCTGTTTTATTGGATGGTTTCAGCCCACGCTCCAGACACCAGCAGCAATCTTGAACAGTTCCTGCACGTGAACGGTGTTGCAGAGGAACCAGGCGAAAACGGCACCGCCGCAACCACCCAGCCAGAACCCACTGGTGAAGTCAGCCCAGCCGGTGCGGGTGAACAGGTCGGCGGGGGGATTCTCAACCGTCACATCTGCAGGGGGGATGTTGGGTTGCTTGCCTGGCTGGTTGTAGAGCAGGAACAGCAGGCTGAGGATGTGCACGGCGCCGATGGCAGCCAGCAGACCAGCGGTTTGCTGGTACTCAGTGGCACGCAGGGGACCACAGATGGTGAAGGGGCCGTAGAGCAGATAGCCGAAGGCTGCACCAGTTTCCAGACCCCGGAAGTTCGGAGAAATTCCGGGGCGGTACAGGGGCAGGTTGTTGATCAGGCCCTTGATGAAATAGCCGCTGTTGACGGGTGTCGCAAGGTTGCCGACGCAGGGATCAGCAGCAGGAGTGACGGTCATGAGGTACGAGTGCTGAGGGGTTGAAACGGTCCGCAGGTCGCGGTCACTCGGCAGCGGTGATCACTCGACCAACAAGGACGATGAACACTGCGGGGAACACGATTCCGGTGATGGGCACGAAAATCGCAGGCAGCCAGGCAGCAGCGAAATCTCCAGTCATGTCGAGGCCAAAAGCTTCGCAGCTACTGTAAGTAGGACCGTTCTGACGGCCTGCTCTAGGCCCCGACGGCGACATAAAAGTTCAATCCGCATGCAGAACGTTCTCCTCCCCGGTGCCGTCGTGCTGCTCACGGTGGTGCTCTGGTTGCGCAGGAAGCCGGTGAAGCCGATGCTTTCCAGCACGGATGCCAGCCGTGTCGCACAGATCAATCGTGCCCAGTTGGAACTGGTGATTGAGCCCGCTGCTGATGGGGAATTCGCCGATGCTTCCCTGGAGTCCTGGACGGCGCCGAGCAGTCCCTTGGAGCGTCTTGCCCTGGAGCGTCGTCTCAAGGCTGATATGGAGGCTGGACCCGAGGAGCGTTTGCGCGCTGTTCGTTTGGCCGCCCGATGGGGACACCGTTCGGCGCTGCCCCTGCTGCGCCTGGCGCTGCGGGACAGCGATGCGCGAGTGGTGGAAGCAGCTGCCGCTGCGATCGCACCGTTCCGCGGCGCGCCGGCCGCTGCCCCGATCCGTCAGCTGGCTCGGCCGCCGCGCAATGTTTCGCGGATGCGATAAATCGGGCGATTCTGGCTTTCGTGGTAGGTGCGGATCAGTAGTTCGCCCAGCAGTCCGAAGCAGAACAGTTGAATGCCAGCCAAGCCAAGCACCACCGCCAAGGTGAGCAGTGGGCGATTGGCAATGTCGCCTCCCATCACCTTGATCACCAGCAGATAGGTGCTGGTGATCAGGCTTGCGGCGATGGCCAGCAGCCCCCCGAAGCCGAACACGTACATCGGCCGGGTCAGAAAACGCTTCATGAACCAGACGGTGAGCAGATCCATCAGCACACGGAAGGTGCGATCGATCCCGTACTTGCTGCTGCCGAACTGACGCGCCCGGTGGTTCACCTTCACTTCGGTGATCCGTGCACCCTCGATGAAGGCCAGGGCGGGAAGAAAGCGATGCAGCTCCCCATAGAGCCGCATGTCTGAGAGCACCTCGCGGCGGTAGGCCTTGAGGGAGCAGCCGTAGTCATGCAGCCGCACACCGGTTACCCGGCCGATCAAGCGGTTGGCGATCCGGGAGGGAAGTTTGCGCTGGAGGGCGGCGTCCTGGCGCTGATGGCGCCAGCCACTGACGAGGTCATACCCCTCTCGCAGTTTGGCCAGCAGCATGGGGATGTCGGCTGGATCGTTCTGCAGATCTCCATCGAGGCTGACGATCACCTCTCCGCCAGCCACATCAAACCCAGCCGCCATGGCTGCGGTCTGGCCATAGTTCTTGCGCAGCAGTACAGCCACCACTTCGGGCACTTCGGCGCTGAGCTTTGCCAGCACTTTCGCGGTGCGGTCGCTGGATCCGTCGTCGACCAGAACCAGCTCAAACGCCTCATCGGTTGGACGCAGCGCTGAAAGGAGCTGCTCGACCAGATGAGGCAGGCTTTCCTCTTCGTTGTACAGCGGCACCACCACCGAGAGATTCAGGGGTGCACTCATGCCGGTCGCGCTGCGAGTCGCTCAACTTAAGCAGGGGCCCGGTTCATCCGGCAGCCAGCGTCAGGAGAGATGCGATCCGTCATGGCAACGCACCACACGGCCTGCGCCGCGGAATTCAGCCCTGTAGTGGCAAGCCACCGGGTGTTGATCGCTGCTGTGCAAGCTGTCGATGCCGATCCCATTGCGCCCATGGTCCTGGCCTGAGCTGTGGCGGTAGCGGCCCTCGCCGAGATGGATCCCCACATGGGTGCAACGCCGCTGTGTGCCAAAAAACAGCAGATCTCCAGGGCGCAGCAGGCTGTGATCGTCGGGCAGAGCTGCAACAGGTTGGCAGAACCGCTCCTGTTGATAGGCATCTCGCGGAATCCAAATGTCCTGGCTGGCGAAGGCCATCTGCATCAGACCGGAACAATCCATGTCCGGTTCTGTGGTGCCTCCCCAGAGGTAGACATTGGGGCGCTGCTGGGCGGTTTCGCTCCAGGCGAGCACGCTGGGCAGACGTCGTTCAATCTCCGTCGCGCTCAGCGGCGACGGTCGCCAGGCTGCGCATCGCTCAGCTCGCCCCAGAACCGCCTCGAGTTCGAGCCAGCAGCGGTAGCCATCCTCCAGCAGCTGAACAGCGATCCTCTTGGGCTGCCTCTCCAGAATGCGAAAACGGCGTCCACGACAGGCCTGGGTGGTCAGACTCGCGCCGTCAGATCGCGAATAACCATTCACGTCAGCGCACAGCTGCCAACTGGAGCCTGTCTGAATGAGGTCCGGGGCCAGCAGGGTGCCTAACGTCGCCATGGCCCAATCGAATCGCTATGGCGTTCTACCGTCCCGATCCCGCAATGGCGGCTCGGCTTGAGGCGGCCCTCGATGGGCTCGATGCCGACGGTCGCCCGGGGCTGCGCAACAGCCTGGCGATCACCTGGGTGCGGTACGACGAAGCTGCACCGGAGGCGGGTCAGGGCCGTGGTGCTTCCTGGAACCAAGATCGGATCCTCTATCCGGCCAGCGTGGTGAAGCTGTTCTATGCCGTCGCCGTTGAGCAGTGGCTGCAACGGGACCTGATCCCTGAGAGCGACGAATTGCGGCGCGCGATGCGCGACATGATCGGTGATTCCAGCAACGATGCCACGGGGCTTGTGGTGGATCTGCTCACAGGCACCACCAGCGGCCCTGCCCTCCATGGCGAACGCTGGGAGCTTTGGACGCAGCAGCGTCGCTTGATCAATGGCTGGTTGCAGAGCCTGGCCTGGCCGGAACTTGAGGCGGTGAATTGCTGCCAGAAGACCTGGGGTGATGGTCCCTATGGCCGGGAGAAAATGTTCTATGGGGCCGACAACGGCAACCGCAATGGCTTGTCCACGGTTGCGACAGCCCGAATGCTGGAGGCGGTGATGACCGGTGCGGTGGTGTCGCCACCGGCCTGTCGTCGGCTGCAGGGTCTGTTGCGGCGCTCGCTCGATCAAAAGCAGCGTCGCGCTGATCCTGAAAACCAGGTGGATGGCTTCCTCGGCGAAGGCCTACCTGAGGACGCTCTGCTGTGGAGCAAAGCCGGCTGGATGAGTCAGGCCCGTCATGACGCCGCCTGGTTCCGGGAGTCTGAACAGCAGCCGCCCAGCTTGCTGGTGGTGTTCACCACGGGGCCTGATCGCGCCAGGGACGCATCCCTTTTGCCGGAGCTGGCACGGCAACTCAACCTGTTCACCATCTCAGAGGAGCCGGCGGATTGAGTTGATGGACTTGGAACGGAGAGGGAGGGATTCGAACCCTCGACAGAAGTTGCCTCCTGTAACTCCTTAGCAGGGAGCCGCTTTCAACCACTCAGCCACCTCTCCAGCGGCGCACCCAGAGTACCAAGTGCTGGGCAGGTAGTCAGACTTCAACGCGGGGCAGACGTCGTTTGAAACCACAGAGGATCTCCCAGGGAATCGAGCCGCAGTGGTTGCTCCAGCTTTGAGGGCTTAATTCCAGGTCGCCGTCCTGGCCCAGCAGAGTGACGATGTCGCCTTGCTCCAGCTCAGCTGCATCGGTGGCATCCAGCAGGAGCTGGTCCATGGTGATGGCTCCCACCTGAGGCAGCTGGCGATTGCGATGCAAGGCGTGGATGTGCCCGCTGAGGGACCGCAGAACACCATCGGCATAGCCGATCCCCACCACCGCAAGCCGCGTGGGGCGCTGGGTGATGAAGCGATGGCCGTAGCTGACTCCAGTGCCGGCGGGCACGTCGCGGATCAGGCTGACCCGGGCACGAACCGCCAGGGCGGGTTGCAGGGGAATGACGTTGCTCAGATGACTGGCGGGGGCATGGCCGTACAGGGCCAATCCAACGCGCACGAGGTCGTGGTGCAGCTCTCGGTTGAGCAGGGTCCCTGCCGAGTTGGCCAGATGGCGGGTGATGCCGGCACCCGCTTCAGGCAGGGCCGAGAGCATGCTCACGAAGCGCTCCTGCTGGAGGCTGGTCAAGGCATCGTTCGGCTCATCGGCACAGGCCAGGTGGCTGTAGATGCCCTCCAGATTGAGATGTTCCAGGCTCTTCAGCTCCGCCGCGGTCTGATGTCCCTCGCTGAGGGAGCAGCCCAGCCGTGCCATGCCGGTGTCGATCTTCAATTGCACGTCGAAACATCGACCGCTGTCGGCAGCCAGAGCGTTGCAGAGCTGGGCATCCCTGAGGCTGCTCAGGGTGGGCATCAACCGCCAGTGCAGGCAAGTGCGCAGGTCGTCCGGTTCATTGAGGTTGCTTAGCAACAGCACTGGTGCTTCCAGGCCGGCTCGCCGCAGCTCAAGGCCTTCCTGCAGCGTGGCTACGCCAAGGCTGGTGGCTCCCCCCTGAAGGGCAGCCCGTGCCACCGTCTCGGCGCCGTGGCCGTAGCCATCGGCCTTCACCACCGCCATCAGTTGGGTACGAGCACCGAGGTGTTGGCAGAGCGCCCTGGCGTTGGCCCGAATCGCTGCAGGTGAAACCTCCACCCAGGCGCGCTGACGTGGATTCAGCTCCGGAATCACAGGCGGTGCTCGGCGCTACCGAGACAGCTTCACATCGCCGATAGCATGACCATTATTGAGTGAGCTGGCATGGGCCAGGTTCTCGTTCTCAATGCGTCCTACGAGCCGCTCAATATCACCACCTGGAGACGGGCTGTGGTGATGATGCTGAAGGGCAAGGCCGAGAGTCTGGAACACGACCCCTGTCGGCAACTGCGTCAGGGCACCCACCTGCCAACGGTGATCCGCCTGCGCCAGTACGTTCGCGTTCCCTTTCGTCAGCTGCCCCTGACGCGTCGCAACCTCTTCCAGCGGGACAACCACACCTGCCAGTACTGCGGCAGTCGTGACAATCAGTTGTCCATCGACCATGTGATGCCTCGCAGTCGGGGAGGTAGCGACACCTGGGAGAACGTGACCACGGCTTGCCTCAGCTGCAATGTGCGCAAAGGCAATCGAACTCCGAAGGAAGCCGCCATGCCTCTGCGCCATGTGCCGCGGCGACCGGCCAGCAGCCTCAGTTTTGAGGCCCGGCGCCAGATCCATTCCGGTCATCACCAGGAATGGGCGAAGTACGTGATCGGTGCTTGACCGTCAGGCCTCGGCCTGATCGCTCAGCGCTTCGAGTTTCTGACGTTGCTCTTCGGCGATGCAGGCACCAATCAGGTCTTCTAGCTGGCCCTCCAACACAGGTTCCAGGGTGAAGTTTCGGCCCAGTCGGTGATCTGTGGTTCGGTTGTCTTTGTAGTTGTAGGTGCGGATTTTTTCAGAGCGGTCACCACTGCCCACTTGGGCGCGTCGGTCGCTGCTTTCGCGTTCTGCGGCAGCCGCCTGCTCCCGCTCCAACAATTTGGCGCGCAGGATCTCTAGGGCCCGTTCCCGGTTCTGCAGCTGGGAGCGTTCCTGGGTGCAGAACACGCGGATGCCCGTGGGTTTGTGGAGAAGGTCCACAGCTGTTTCCACCTTGTTGACGTTCTGCCCCCCAGCACCGCCTGAACGCGCGGTGCTGATATCGAGATCCTTCGGGTCGAGCTGAACTTCCACGGCATCGGCTTCGGGCATCACGGCCACCGTGGCTGTTGAGGTGTGGACCCGACCCTGGGATTCCGTGGCCGGGACCCGTTGCACCCGATGCACTCCCGCTTCAAATTTCAGTTGGCTGTAGACGCTGTCGCCACGCACCGACAGGATCAGTTCGCGAAACCCGCCCAGGTCGGCCTCGGTGCAGCTGATGGATTGCACGGCCCAGCCCACTTTTTGGCTGTACCGCTCATACATCCGTGCCAGATCACCGGCCCAGAGACAGGCCTCGTCGCCGCCTGCGCCGGCACGAATTTCCAGCATCACACTGCGCTCATCGCGGGGATCCCGCGGCAGCAGAGCCAGGGTGAGCCGCTCTGTCAGCGTTGAGTGCTGTTCCTGGAGGCTGGCCAACTCATCCTGCGCCAGTTCCTCCATTGCAGCGTCACCGCGACTGTCTTTCAGCAGCTGACGTGCGGAATCACGCTCGGATTCGAGCTTCTGGAGTTCCTCGAAGTCGAGCACGAGTGGCTCAAGTCTTGATCGCTCCCGTGCGATCGATTCAAGCCGCTTCGGATCAGCGGCCACATCAGGATCAGCCAGCTGCCGCTCGAGGTTGCGGAAGCTGGCTGTGGCTGTTTCCAGCCGTGTGAACAAGGTCGAGGCGTCCATGCCCCGTTCTCACCCTCAGGCCTTTGACTCGGCCTTGGCAGAGTCGGCACCTTTTTTCTTGGTGCCCATGCCGTACTTCTTCATGAAGCGGTCCACACGACCCTCGGTGTCGAGGATCTTCTGGGTGCCGGTGAAGAAGGGGTGGTTGCCACTCCAGACGTCGACGTGGATCTCCGGCTGGGTGGCGCCTGTGGTCATGACCACTTCGCCGTTGCAGATCACCTTGGCGTCGGGATACCAGGTGGGATGAATGTCGGGCTTTGGCATCGGTAAAAAAATCAGCGCTTGGAGAACTGAGGAGCCTTACGGGCTTTCTTGAGGCCGTACTTGCGGCGTTCCTTGGCACGGGGGTCGCGGCTGAGGTGACCTTCCGTCTTCAGCGGCTTGCGGTTGTCGGCAGACAATTCACACAGGGCGCGGGCTGCACCTTGCTTGATGGCGCCGGACTGACCGGTGAGTCCACCACCGTGAACGTTGACGAGGATGTCGTACTCGCTGCTGAGGCCGAGGGTCTCCAAGGGAGCCTTCACCGCTGCGATGTACGAGGGGTTGTAGTTCAGATAGTTGTCACCGGGACGACCATTGATGGTGATCGTTCCATTGCCGGGGACGAGACGAACACGGGCGACAGAGGTCTTGCGACGACCGGTGCCCCAGTAGACGACGGAGTTGTTGCTCATTGGGCGGATGCGGAGGGGTTGAGCTGAAGAGGCTGGGGCTTTTGAGCGGCGTGGGGATGCTCGGTGCCTTTGTAGACCTTGAGCTTGCGGAACATCTGGCGGCCCAGGGCGTTGTGGGGGAGCATGCCTTTGATGGCCTTCTCCACGATCCGCTCGGGGATCCGTTCCTGCAGAGCTTCGAAGGTTTCCACCTTCATGCCGCCGGGACGACCGGAGTGACGGCGGTACAGCTTCTGCTGGGGCTTACGGCCGGAGACTTTGATCTTCTCGGCGTTCACGACGACGACAAAATCACCGGTGTCCAGATGGGGGGTGAAGCTGGGGTTGTTCTTGCCACGCAGCACGGCGGCCACTTCAGTGGCCAGACGGCCGAGGGTTTGATTCTCAGCGTCCACCACGTACCACTGGCGGTCGATCGAATCAATCGGGGGGAGAGAGGTCTTGTTCATCGCGCCGGCATGCCGGTTCGGTTATGTCCCGCCTGAAGAAGCGGAACTGGGCAAAGGGGTCGGTCCAGAACTGGACCTGACGGGGCTAAAGATCGAGCTTACTCTTCGGCCCTCCAGCTCCAGTGAGTTGGGCAGCTTTCGAAGTAGAGGCCCGTTTATCCCGGCGTTGAGGGTGGACCCGGAGGCGGATCGCTCTCGGCCAGAAAAAACCACGGCTGACAATCGTACCAGCCGGCTTTGGTGAAGATGGGCTCGGCATAGCCAGCCCGAAGCAGGCAGAGGCCCGTGGCCGGCGCCGCCTCTTTCACCTCATGGCGTCGTCGTTCCCTCCAGCGCTGTTCAAAGGCGGCAACACTGAGACGGTGCTCGCCAACGGCCACCAACTGGGCCATCAGCAGGCGAACCATGCCGTACAGAAAACCACTGGCCTGAATCTCAACCCGCAGAAGATCGCCTTGGCGCTCCACGAGCACCTCCTGCACGGTGGTTCGGGCATGGGCGCGACGGCTGCCTGCCTTCATGAAGGCGCTGAAGTCGTGCAGACCAAGCATGCTGCTCAAAGCGTCCCGCATGCGGGACTCATCCAGTCTGTGTTGGTAACGGTGCCAGCTCCAGGGGCTTAAAAACAAATTCGGGCGGCGCCCGTTGTGAATCGTGTACCGGTATCGCCTGTAGGTGGCGGAGTAACAGGCATGCCAATCCAGGGGACGGGCGACGGATTCGCGCACACGAATGGTGCTCGGCAGGCGTCCGTTCAAAGCCGGGGCCCATTTGCGAGCTGGGATCGGGCCACTGCAGTCGAAGTGCACCACCTGACCGGCGGCATGAACGCCTGCATCGGTGCGACCGGCGGCAAAGGTCTGCACCGGTCGGTGCGGATCAAGCTGGGCGATGGCGTCCTCCAGCACGGCCTGAACACTGCGACCGTTGCGTTGGCGCTGCCACCCACAAAACGAAGAACCCTCGTACTGAAGGCTGAGCGCGATCCGCTGAAGGGACGCTGGCTCAGGACCTGCAGACGAGGGTTGGGTGTTCAAACGTCAGAACTGACGTGAGGTCTGATCAGACCAGTTCAATGATGGCCATCTCGGCGTTGTCGCCACGACGGGGAACGGTGCGGGTGATGCGGGTGTAGCCACCCTTGCGATCGCTGTAGCGGTTGGGAGCCTTGTCGAACAGGGCATGCACCAGCTGCTTGTCGTAGATGTAACCCATGGCCCGGCGACGGGAGGCGAGGCTGCCGTCCTTGGCCAGGGTGATCATGCGCTCGGCTTGGTCGCGAAGCGCTTTGGCCCGTGCCTTGGTGGTGGTGACCCGACCTTCGCGAATCAGCTGGGTGGTCAGGGCGCGCAGCATTGCCTTGCGCTGGTCAGCTGGACGTCCCAGCTGAGGAACTCGGCATTGATGACGCATGGTTCTGTCGGTGACGAAGACGAAAAAGGACGTTCAGGCCGTTCTGCAGTTATGCAGAAGTGCGGCTCTGGGGGATGGAGATGCCGATGCGCTCGAGGGCTTCGATCACTTCATCAGCGGATTTGGAACCGAAGTTCTTGATCTCCAGAAGATCCTCGTAGCTGAAGCCCATCAGGTCAGACACGGAGTTGACCTGGGCCCGCTTGAGGCAGTTGTAGGCGCGAACCGAAAGGTTCAGTTCCTCAAGAGGAATCTGTGCTTCCGCCGAGGGCTCGGGTTCAGCAGGAACTTCCTCCACGAGAGTGACCGTGGCCAGCGGCTGGAACAGCTCAATCAATTGATTGGCTGATTGAGCCAGGGCGTCGTCGGGGGTAATGGAGCCGTCGGTGACGATCTCCATCCGCAGGCGCTCGCGGGCCGAACCGCCTTCGGCAACGGCGGTTTCGTCGATGGTGAAGTTGACCCGGGTCACGGGCATGAACACGGCATCGATCTGGAGCAGATCGATGGCACTGGTTTCTTCGTTGTGACGATCCACCGGGCGATAGCCAACGCCGCGCTCGACGTGCACTTCCAGCTCGAGGCTGTGGCCGTCGGCCACGGTGGCGATCGGACGATCGGCGTCCACCACCTGCACCTGAGAGGAGAACTGAAGATCTCCAGCTTTCACTTCAGCGGGACCAGCCACCACGAGACGACCGATCTCGAGTTCGGCCGAACGGCTGTTGACGGTGAGCTCCTTGCAGTTCAGCAGGATGTCGAGAACGTCTTCACGGACCCCAGGAACCGTGGCGTATTCGTGATTGACACCGGCAATCCGGATGGCGGTGACAGCACTGCCTTCCAGCCCACCCATCAGCACGCGACGCAGCGCGTTGCCCAGGGTCGTGGCCTGGCCACGCTCGAGGGGACCGATCAGGAAAACGCCGGACTGGGCGCGATCCTCGGCCACCTGATGCTCAATGCGATCAATCTGGTACTGCAACACGGTCTGAATCGGGGTAAGGGGAGAAACCGGACGGAAATCAGCTCGGTTCAGACGCGGCGGCGCTTGGGCCGGCGGCAACCGTTATGGGGCAGGGGGGTGACGTCGCGAATCAGGGTGATTTCGAGGCCAGCAACCTGGAGAGCACGGATAGCGGTCTCACGGCCTGAGCCAGGACCCCTCACCAGCACTTCGATCTGACGCATGCCTTGGTCAAGGGCGCGACGTGCTGCTGCTTCTGCAGCTGTTTGAGCCGCGAAGGGGGTGCCTTTGCGAGCACCTTTGAAGCCACTGGCACCTGCAGACGACCAGGAAATCACCTCACCGGCGGTGTCGGTGATGGACACGATGGTGTTGTTGAAGGTGCTCTGGATGTGAGCGACGCCGTTCGGGACGTTGCGCTTGGCCTTCTTGGGGCCGGATTTTTTGACGGTTTTAGCCATGGCCGTATGCAGTCAGGGATAAGGATGTAGAGGACTTACTTCTTCTTGCCGGCCACAGTTTTCCGCGCGCCGCGGCGAGTGCGGGCGTTTGTGCGGGTGCGTTGGCCACGAACGGGAAGGCTCATGCGGTGGCGACGGCCACGGACGCAGCCGATGTCCTGCAGGCGCTTGAGGGCCATGCCCTCCTGACGGCGCAGATCGCCTTCGAGGGTGTACTCCTCCATGGCGTTGCGGAGCTTCTGAAGATCTCCGTCCTCCAGATCTTTCACCCGGATGTCGGGGTTCACGCCGGTTTTGGCCAGGATGGCCTGTGAGCGGGTGAGACCAACTCCGTAGATGTAAGTGAGGGACACTTCGATCCGCTTGTCGCGGGGAATGTCAACGCCGGCGATCCGTGCCACGTTCGTTTAGTTGAAAAGGACAGATGCCTCCGAAGTCCTGGAGGCGAGGAATGTTTCAGAACAGCGGGGGATCAGCCCTGGCGCTGTTTGTGCTTGGGGTTGGCGCAAATGACCATGACCTTGCCGTGGCGACGGATCACCCGGCACTTGTCACACATTTTTTTCACTGAGCTGCGCACCTTCATGAGGCGTGGCTCTCCAAATTTCCAAACGGCAACGTTACCATGCCGGTCAACCGAGAACGGAGTCGATCCGCTTGGTGATCTCCTCGACTGTGCCCTGGGCGGGGACGGAAACGAGGAGACCCTTGTCGCTGTAGAAGCGAATCAGGGGTGCGGTTTTCTCGCGGTAAACCTCCAGGCGATTGCGGATCACCGTTTCGTTGTCGTCGGCGCGACCGCGGGCCAACAGCCGTTCAATCAAAACGGCGTCATCCAGCTCCAGCAGAACCACGGCCTGGATGGGTTGCTGTAATTCGGCCAGCAGGGGTTCGAGTGCTTCAGCCTGGGGCACCGTGCGCGGGAACCCATCCAGTAGCCAGCCATCGGTGGTGAGAGCTTTCATCTGGCTTTCCACAATCGCCAGCACAAGGGCGTCGCTCACCAGTTCGCCGCGGTTCATCACCGCTTCAGCTTCTTTGCCCAGATCGCTGCCGGCTGCTACTTCAGAGCGCAGCAGATCGCCTGTGGACAGATGCTTCATGCTGTTGGCATCGCACAGCCGAGCGGCTTGGGTGCCTTTGCCGGCTCCGGGAGGGCCAAGAAAGAGCAAGCGATTTTTCATGGTTGCGTAAGCGTGAGGTGACGTGAACGGAAGGTGCGCTGCCCAGCAGCGCTCACTGGCGAACGAGGCCTTCGTAGCGTTGTGAGATCACATAGGTCTGCACCTGCTTGGCCGTGTCGATGGCCACACCGACAAGGATCAGCAGCGATGTGGCGCCAAGCCCCTGGAAGGTCTGCACATTCGTGGCGCGTTCGACGGCCGCGGGAATGATGGCGACGGCGCCGAGGAACAGACCACCCAGCAAGGTAAGGCGGTTCTGGACTCCTGAGAGATAAGTGGCCGTGGCGCTGCCGGGGCGAACGCCTGGAATCGCCACACCACCCCGTTTCAGGTTGGTGGCGATGTCAGCGGGATTCACCGTGAGAGAGGCATAGAAATAGGAGAAGCCCAGGATCAACGCAAAAAATGTGAGTGCGTATGGCCAGGGGTTCGCTGCCCCAGGATTCAGGGCACTGGCCGCACGGATCAACCACTCACTCTTGGTGAGGTTGGCGATGGTGACCGGCAGGAAAATCAGGGCTGAAGCGAAAATGATCGGCATCACACCGCCGGCATTCAGCTTGAGCGGCAGATAGCTCTGACGCGTGGGGAGCACACCTGCTCCACCCACCTGGCGCTTGGCGCTGACGATGGGGATACGGCGAGCTCCCTCCTGCACGAAGATGATTCCAACGATCGTGGCCAGGAACACCAGCACCAGAACAATGATGCCCAGCACGGTGTCGCGGTCACCGGTTTGAGCGGCTTCGATCGTGGCGCCGAGGGTGCGCGGCAGGGTGGCGACGATGTTCAGAAAAATCACAAGGGAAGCCCCCTGGCCGATGCCTCGCTCCGTGATCACTTCACTCAGCCACATCACCACCATCGAGCCGGTGACCAGGGCCAGTGCCGTCTGAACCACGAAGGTCACTTCGCTCAGACCTTCCACGGCGTATTGGCGCAGGATCATGGCGAAGACGACGCTCTGGACGAGACCCCAACCGAGCGCCACATAACGGGTGATCTGGGCGATTTTGCGTCGGCCAGCCTCGCCTTCATTCTTCTGGAGGTCTTCCAGCTGCGGCAGCGCTGCGGTCAGCAGCTGGAGGATGATCGAGGCGTTGATGAAAGGCAGGATCCCCAGGGCAAAGATGCCCAGGGTGGAGATCCCGCCGCCGGTGAAGATGTCGAGAAAACCGATCAGCTGTCCGCCTTGATCGATGAATTGCTTGAACGCTTCCCGATCGATTCCGGGCATTGGGATGTAAATCCCAAGACGCACCAACAACAGCAGGCCGAGTGTGGTGAGCACGCGACTGCGGAGCCCAGGGTTGGTGATCAGCTGGCCGATCACTTCGGAGGCGTTGGGGTTGCGACCCCGACTGACGAGCATGTCCGGAAGAAAGTGAAGTTGGGCGAAAAGCCAAGAAGCCGCCCGTGGATCGAAATCCAGCGGACGGCTCAGACCCTAGGGCTGACTTGGGGACGAGCCCTTGATTAGTCGAGAATTTCGCAGGTGCCGCCTGCGGCTTCGATCTTGGTGCGGGCCGAGGCGGTGAACGCCGCGGCTTGCACTGTCAGCTTTTTGGCTTTCAGTTCACCGTTGCCGAGCATCTTCAGAGGATGCTTGGGGCTGGTCACGATGCCGTCCTTGACCAGGGAATCCAAGTTGACGGTGCTGCCGTCCTTCAGGTCGTTCAACGCAGAAACGTTGAGCACGGTGAAGAACTTGGGATTCACCAGGGGGAAGTGCTTCAGCTTCGGCACCCGGCGGTACAGAGGCATTTGGCCACCCTCGAAGCCGGGGCGCGTGGGGCGACCCGAACGGGATTTCTGGCCGCGCATACCGAAGCCGCAGCTGGCACCCTGACCAGCGGCGATGCCGCGGCCCTTGCGCAATTTGCGGCGACGAGCGCCCTTGTTGGATTTGAGGGAATCGAGTCGGAGAGTCATCGCGAATCAGGAATAGATCTGTTCGAGGGAGATTCCCCGTTCCTTCGCCGTCTCCTTGTGGGTGCGGAGAAGCGACAGGGCCACCATGGCAGCCCGTGCATTGTTCAGGGGGGTCTTGCTGCCCAGGCGCTTGGCCAGGACATTCTTGATGCCGGCGAGTTCGAGCACTGTGCGGATGGAACCGCCAGCGATCACACCGGTACCAGGGGCTGCAGGGCGGATGAGCACGCTGGCAGCACCATCACGACCATTGGAGAGGGTCGGGATGGAGTTGTGGCGGGTCAACGGCACTTTGACCAGGTGCTTCTTGCCATCGGCAACACCCTTGCGGACGGCACCGATCACATCACCGGCCTTGCCGACGCCAACGCCGACCTGGCCTTTCTCGTTGCCGACAACCACGATGGCCCGGAAGCTCATCTTCTTGCCGCCTTTCACGGTCTTGGAGACGCGGCGGATCTGAACCACGCGCTCTTGCCATTCGGAATCGCGCTCCTGGCCGCGACGGCCACCACGCCGGTCGCCACGACGACCATCACGGTCGCCACGGCCGCGGCGCTGTTCCTGTTGCTGCTGCCCTTCGGCTGCCGCTGGAACGTCGGCCGCACCCGGCACGGCGTTGGGATTGGATTGGGGGGAGGAATCTGTCATGGGTTGAGCAGGAATCAGAACTGAAGGCCCGCTTCCCGGGCGGCATCGGCGAGGGCTTTAATCCGGCCGTGGTACAGATTTCCGCCGCGGTCGAACACCACCTGCTGGATGCCTTTGGCGATGGCGCGCTTGGCGACCAGTTCGCCGACGGCGACAGAGGCGTCGCAGCTGCCAGCCGGAGCCTTGAGGCCGGCGCGCAGCTCCTTGTCAACGGTGGAGGCGGAGCAGAGTGTGCTCTGGGCCGCGTCGTCGATGACCTGGGCGTAGATGTGGTTGTTGGAGCGGAACACGGCCAGACGCGGACGGTCTGAGGTTCCGGTGATGTGACGACGCAGACGCCGGTGGCGTTTTTGCGTCTGCTGTTTGCGGGACAGTTGGGACATGGTGGGTGAAGGGAAGGAACGTCAGGACAAGGCTTATTTCTTGCCGGACTTGCCTGCCTTGCGCAGGATGCGCTCGCCCTCGTACTTGATGCCTTTGCCCTTGTAGGGCTCGGGCGGACGGATGGCGCGGACCTTGGCGGCTTCGTTGCCCACCAGCTCCTTGTCGATGCCGGAGACGATCACCTTGGTGTTGTTCTCCACCTTGAAGGTGATGCCTTCAGGGGCTTCCATCTCGACGGGGTGGCTGTAGCCAGCACTCACTACGAGAGTTTTGCCTTTGACCTGGGCACGGGAGCCCACACCAACGATCTCCAGGGCTTTGCTGTAGCCGTTGCTGACACCCTCGATCATGTTGGCGACGAGGGTGCGGCTCAGGCCGTGGCGCTCACGGGAGATGCGCTTGGTGCTCGTGGGGGAGACCACGATGGTGTTGTTGTCCTGGCTGACGCTGACGCCTTCAGGAAGGGTGCGCTCCAGTTCGCCTTTGGGTCCTTTCACCTTGACGGTGAGACCGTCGAGGGAAACCGTGACCTTTTCAGGGACGGGAACAGGGTTTTTGCCGATTCGTGACATGGTTCAGCTCCGGATCAGTAGACGTAACAGAGCACTTCGCCACCGACGCCCTCACGACGGGCGTCGCGGTCGCTCATCACACCTTTGGAGGTGGAGATGATCGCCACACCCAGTCCGCCGAGGACTTTGGGCAGGCCGCGAGTGTTCTTGTAGATGCGGAGACCGGGCTTGCTGACCCGCTGCATGGAGCGGATGGTGGGCAGCCTGTGCTTGCCGCTGTACTTGAGGGCGAGCACCAGTTCGGTGCGAACGCCTTCACCCTGCTCGCTGATCTCGGAGATGAAGCCCTCCTGCTGCAGCACCTTGGCGATGCTGCGGGTCATCCGCGAAGCGGGGATCTTGGTGGTTTCGTGACGTTTCTCACTCGCATTGCGAATGCGGGTGAGCATGTCGGAAATGGGGTCGTGGTTGGCCATAGGTGTCGACGGGGAGGGCTCAGTTGCTCTGGAACGGCATTCCCATCTCGCGGAGGAGGGCCCGGCCCTCTTCGTCCGAACGGGCAGTGGTCACGATGGTGATGTCCATGCCCCGGATCGCATCGATCTTGTCGAAGGAGATCTCAGGGAAAATGATTTGTTCGCGCACCCCAAGGGTGTAGTTGCCGCGGCCATCGAAACTCTTGGGGCTGACCCCGCGGAAGTCGCGGATGCGGGGCAGCGCCAGGTTGATCAGGCGCTCGAGGAAGGCATACATCCGATCACCACGGAGGGTGACGGCACAGCCGATCGGCATGCCCTGCCGAATCTTGAAGCCGGCGATGGCTTTTTTGGCACGGGTCACAACGACCTTCTGGCCGGTGATCTGCGCCAGCTCATTCACCGAAGCCTCGAGGGACTTGGCATTAGCGGCGGCTTCGCCGAGACCCCGGTTGACGGTGACTTTCACCACCTTGGGGACTTCATGGATGTTGGTGAGGGAGAGATCCTTCTGCAGCTTGGGCTGGATGGTCTCCCGGTAGCGCTTCTTGAGTGACATAACGGGTTGGGGTGCTTCTGGGCGTGGTCAGAAGTCGGGATCAGTCGAGGACTTCACCGGTTTTCTTCAGCCGGCGCTTCTTGGTGCCGTCCTTCTCGACGACGATTTCAACGCGGCTGGCCACCTTTTTGTCGGTGGAATACAGCATCACGTTGGAGGCATGCAGGGATGCTTCCTCCGTCACGATGCGGCCGGTCTCGCCCTCCTGGGTGGGCTTTTCGTGGCGGGTGCGCATGTTCACGCCCTCCACGACGACACGGTTTTCGTTGGGCAGGGTGCGCAGAACGGCACCGGTCTTGCCCTTGTCCTTGCCGGCGATCACCTGAACGGTGTCGCCTTTGCGGATGCGCATCTTGATGCGCTCGGTGGCCTTGGCCTTGGTGGTTGCAGTCGCCATGGTCAGATCACCTCCGGAGCGAGGGACACGATTTTGGTGAAGCTGCGCTCACGCAGCTCACGGGCCACCGGTCCGAAGACGCGGGTGCCTTTCGGGTTTTTGTCGTCGTTGATGATGACGGCGGCGTTGTCGTCGAAACGGATCGAGTTTCCGGTTTCACGACGCATGGTGGCTTTGGTGCGCACCACAACGGCCTTCACCACGTCGGACTTTTTGACGCCCATGTTGGGGGCGGCATCCTTCACGGCGGCAACGATCACGTCGCCCACGTGGGCATAGCGACGGTTGGTGCCGAGGACGCGAATGCACTGAATGCGCTTGGCGCCGCTGTTGTCGGCAACGGTGAGATAGGACTCCTGCTGGATCACTGCTTCACCTCCTGAGCTTCAGCCTTGTTGGCTTCCTCAGCCGCAGCTTTCGGGCTGTGGCTGAGGACCTCGGCGATGGCCCACCGCTTTTGGCGGCTCATCGGACGGGTTTCAGTGATGCGAACGCGGTCACCGACGCGACAGGTGTTGTCTTCGTCGTGAGCCTTGTAACGGGTGGTACGGCTGACCGTCTTTTGATAGATGGGGTGTGGGAAGCGGCTTTCCACCGCGACCACCACCGTTTTTTCCATCTTGTCGCTGACGACGGTGCCGATCCTTTCCTTGACTGCCATGGTTACGGAGTGGGGGATCAGGAGGCGGTGGAGCGCTGGCGCTCCGACTGCACCGTCAGCAGCTGGGCCAGCTTGATGCGGACCTCTTTGAAACGGTGCGTGTTAGCGAGCTGGCGCGTGGCCTGCTGGAAACGGAGTTGGAACAGCTCGCGGCGCAGGCCGTCGATCTGTTCGTTGATGTCCGAATCGGACAGGCTGCGCACATCGGCGGCGTTGGGACGGGCCATGGTCAGGACTCCACGGTGACGGCTTCAGAAGCTGCCGGAGCCTTGGCACCAGCTGACTTCTCCTGCTCATCCAGTTGGATGAACTTGGTCTTCACGGGAAGCTTGTACTGCGCGAGGCGCATGGCTTCCTTGGCGATTTCGGGGGTGATTTCATCACCGCCCATCTCGAACAGGATCCTGCCGGGCTTGATCACCGCCACCCAGAATTCTGGGTTGCCCTTACCGGAACCCATCCGGGTTTCGGCAGCGCGCATGGTGACCGGCTTGTCGGGGAAGATCCGGATCCAGATTTTTCCGCCACGCTTGACGTAGCGGGTCATGGCACGACGGCTGGCCTCGATCTGGCGCGAGGTGATCCAGCCACATTCCTGTGCCTGCAGCGCGAATTGTCCGAAGGCAATGGTGTTGCCCCGGGTGGCGACGCCGCGCATGCGGCCTCGCTGCTGCTTACGGAATTTGACGCGTTTTGGACTCAGCATGGTTCAGGCCTCCTGTTCAACCCTCGTTTGAGCGGTCTTCGAACTGTTGGGGCCGACGGCTGGCCCGGCGCCGGGGGGCGGCACCCACCGGCATGGGCTGAGCCTGTTCGCTCAGCACTTCGCCCTTGAACACCCAAACCTTGATGCCGAGCACGCCGTAGGTCGTGCTGGCCACCTTGGTGGCGTAGTCGATGTCGGCACGCAGGGTGTGAAGGGGCACCCGACCCTCGCGGGTCCATTCCGTCCGGGCGATCTCAGCACCGTTCAGGCGACCGGACACCTGGATCTTCAGACCCAGAACGCCGGCACGCTGAGCGCGCTGCACAGCCATGCGAATGGTGCGGCGGAAGGCCACACGCTTCTCCAGCTGCTGGGCGATGTACTCGGCAAGGAGGAAGGCATCACCGTCGACGCGTTCGACCTCGACAACATTGATCCGCACCTGACGACTGGTGTCGCCGACGGTCTTCTGAATGCCGGAGCGAAGCTCTTCGATGCCGCTGCCTTGACGGCCGACCAGCACGCCGGGGCGTGCGGTCTTGAGTTCAACTTCCAGTTGATCGGCCTTACGGGCGATCAGCACATCGCTGATGCCGGCGGAGCCGTACTTCTTGTGGATGAACTTGCGAATCCGGTCGTCCTCCTGGAGGAGGGCCGGATAGTTCTTGCTGGAGGCGTACCAGCGTGACCGGTGTTCCTGGGTGATCCCCAGGCGCAGACCGGTTGGGTTGATTTTGTGTCCCATTGGGTCAGAGTCCTCGGGGGTCAGGAATCGGTCTGAGCCGCCACAGCAATGCTGATGTGGCAGGTCTGTTTCTTGATCTGGTAAGCCCGGCCCTGGGCGCGGGGGCGATAGCGCTTCATGGAGGGGCCCATGTCAGCGGTCGCGCTCGAGATCACCAGAGATGAGGGGTCGAGACCGAGGTTGTGCTCAGCGTTGGCCACCGCAGACCGGAGCACCTTGGTGATCGGGCCGGTGGAGCGGTAGGGCATGAACTCGAGCATGATCAGCGCGTCGCGATAGGTGCGGCCACGGATTTGGTCGAGCACACGGCGCACCTTCGACACGGAGCCTCGGATGAAGCGACCGTGAGCCTGGGCGGTGGGTGCCGTTTGGGTTGACGATGTCATGGTTTAGCGGCCTCCTTTCTTGTCTCTGATGTGGCCCTTGAAGGTGCGGGTGGGAGCGAACTCTCCCAGCTTGTGGCCCACCATCTGCTCGGTGATGAACACCGGCACATGGGTGCGGCCGTTGTGAACCGCGATCGTGTGGCCGATCATCATCGGCAGGATCGTGGAGGCCCGTGACCAGGTCTTGATCACAGACTTGTCGTCGTTGTCGTTCTGCTTTTCAACCTTGCGAAGCAGGCTGTCGGCAATAAACGGACCTTTTTTGAGTGAACGTCCCATAACGGTTTAAGCAAGCGGATAAGTGATGGTTTGCATCAGGAATCGCGTCCGCCACGGCTCCGCTTGGAGGTCTTGCGACGCTTCCGGAGCACGTATTGGTTGCTGGGTTTGTTCCGCTTGCGGGTCTTGAGACCGAGGGCGGGTTTGCCCCAGGGGGTCACCGGGCCGGAACGGCCGATCGGTGCACGACCCTCACCACCACCGTGGGGGTGATCGCAGGGGTTCATCACACTGCCTCGAACCTGAGGACGGCGACCGAGCCAGCGGCGACGACCGGCCTTACCCAGGCTGGTGTTGCGCATCTCGGAGTTACCGACCTCGCCGAGGGTGGCGTAGCACTCGCGGCGAACCAGGCGAACCTCGGTGGAGGGCAGCTTCAGAGCGACGTAGTCGCCTTCTTTCGCCATCACCTGGGCACTGGCACCGGCGGTACGGACCATCTGGCCACCACGACCGGCGTAGAGCTCAACGCAGTGAACCGCCGAACCGAGGGGCACCGAGGACAACGGCATGGCATTGCCGTTTTCGATCGGGGCATCAGGGCCGGAGACTACGGTCTGGCCCACCTGAACTCCTGCAGGAGCAAGGATGTAGCGCTTCTCGCCATCGGCGTAGAAGAGCAGTGCCAGACGCGCGTTGCGGTGCGGGTCGTAGTGAATCGCGGCCACCTTGGCGGGGACACCGTGCTTGTTGCGACGGAAATCCACCACGCGATAGAGGCGCTTGTGGCCACCACCGCGGTGGCGGCAGGTGATCACACCGCGGTTGTTGCGGCCCTTGCGGCGGTGTTTGGCCACCACCAGGGTCCGCTCCGGCTTGCGGCTGGTGATCTCACTGAAATCAGTGACCACCCGGGTGCGGGTACCGGGGGTGTAGGGGCGGAAATTACGGATTGCCATGACGATTCAGACCCCTCAGGACTCAGGGAAGAGTTGGATCGAGTTGCCCTCCGCCAGGCGCACCACGGCTTTCTTCACCTGGGCACGTTTGCCGGCGAAGCGACCCATGCGACGGGAGCGTCGCGGAGGATTCATGGTGCTGATGCCGGTGACCTTCACATCGAAGAGCTGCTCAATGGCGGCCTTGATGTCGGGCTTTGCGGCGCGGTGGTCCACCTCGAAGGTGTACTGGTTGATTTCGAGGGCGCGGGTGGCCTTCTCGGTGATCAGGGGACGGCGGATCACATCCGCCAGGCGTCCTTGGAAACGTTCAGTCATCGCCGTAGACCTCCTGGATGGTTGCGAGAGCTTCCTCGCCCAGCACCAGAGCATTGGCGTGGAGCAGGTCGAAGACGTTCAGCTGATCTGCGGAGATCAACTTGACTTTCTCCAGGTTGCGCACGGAACGGCGCACAACATCGGAGGGGTTTGTCAGAACGATGAGCACCTTGGAGCCGGCAGCAACACCGAGGCGACCCAGAGCATCTGTGATCTCACGGGTCTTGGGGGCCTCCAGCGAAGCACCGAAGTCCTTCACGACGGTCACATCGTCAATGCGGGCCATCAGCGCGGTGCGCAGGGCCAGACGACGCTCCTTGCGGTTCATCGCAAGGTTGTACGTGCGGGGCTTGGGTCCAAAGATGATGCCGCCGCCGGGTTTCAGAGGAGTGCGGATCGATCCCTGACGGGCCCGACCAGTTCCTTTCTGCTTGTAGGGCTTGCGACCACCACCGCGCACTTCTGAGCGGGTGAGGGTGCTGGCGGTTCCTTGGCGTGCATGGGCCTGCTGACGCAGAACGGCCCGATGCATCAGGTCAACGGCGGTGGTCTCTTTGGCCACCTTCAGGTCCAGGGTTGCCTTGCCGGCTTCCTTGCCCTGCCAATCACGAACGACACAACTGGCCATCACTTACCTCCTTTGGCGGGCTTGGCGCCCACGCGCAAGGCCGGGCGGATGTTGAGCAGCGCACCAGGCTTGCCGGGCACGGATCCCTTCACCACCAGCAGGTTGTGCTCGCTGTCCACCTTGAGGATGGTCAGGCCGCGGGTGGTGATTTTCTTGCCGCCGTAGCGACCGGCCATCCGCTTTCCGGGATAGATGCGGCCCGGGGTCGTACCGGCACCGGTCGAACCGGGCTCGCGGTGGTTCTTCGAACCGTGGGTCATCGGACCCCGGCTGAAGCCGTGGCGCTTCTGGTAGCCAGCGAAGCCGCGGCCGACGGTGTCACCGCTGACGTCCACCTTTTGGCCGGCTTCGAAATCGCCGACGGTGATGGCGCCACCGAGTTCGAGACCTTCAACGCTCTCGACGCGGTATTCGCGCAGATGACGAAGAAGGCCCTCACCGGATTTGTTGAGGTGACCCTGGGCGGGCTTGTTGATCAGCTTCTCGCGGGTTTCGCCAAAGCCGATCTGCACTGCGGAATAACCGTCAGTGTCGTCGTTTTTGAGTTGGGTGATGCGGCAGGGGCCGGCTTCGATCAAGGTGACCGGAACAGCTCTGCCCTGCTCGTCGAAGAACTGGGACATACCCAGCTTCTTCCCGAGGATGCCGATGGACATGGATGGGGAGGAAGCGCCAGCGTGGACAACCACCAGGCGGAGAACCGCATGGGGTCAGGTGCTGATCGATTGGACGCAGACGTGGTTCGAAGCGGAACTCCCGAAGGAGTGGATTCGAATGGGCTAGCGAACGATTCAGCGAGGCTGGGACTTGCATCTGCACGATGTGCTGTTGCAGTTTCCCGACGGAGATCTCCGAAGAAAGCTTCCGTACTGGCCTGGGGATTCGACGCAATCGTCGAATCTGTTCTGCCGACTGGAGGCCCGGCTAGCGGACGGGCACAGAAACACAGAACAAACATCGAACCTACAACACCGACCTTCCCTCTCCCCTGATCCCTCTGCCTGCTGCCAGAATCTCCTCCAATCCCTGTAGCTGCCATGCCTCTGCTTCTCACCGGTCAGGCATTTCGCCGTGATCTCGAAGCCAATGGCTGTCTGGCGGTGCAGGCTCCGCTCGAAGGCGGTGCAGAAACCCGTCTATTAAGACGTCTGCGCGGCGCCGGTTACAGCACCCGCATGACTTCGGCCCGTGGTCTTGGTGATCCGGAGGTGTTTCTCACCCAGAAGCACGGCATTCGTCCGCCCCATCTCGGCCATCAAAGTGTTGGTCGTGGTGCTGCTGTGGGAGAAGTGCAGGAGGTGGCTCCCCAGCTCGGCGACCTGTTTGAAGGTGATGCTCCCGTGGCTCTCTGGCTGCTGGAAGGCCAGGTGCTCTCGCGCTCCGAACTTCTTTCGCTCTGCGATCTCTGCAAGCGCGAACCGCGTTTGCGCATCATCGTGGAGATGGGTGGTGCTCGCAGCCTGCAGTGGGAACCGATGACCACATATCTGAAGGTCTGACGCCTGACGACGCCCTCGTTCAGGGCCGCTGGGTCAAGCTGATCTGTGGAGCAAGCAACCAGGATCTGCCGGCCATTGCCGACCTGACCGCAGTCTTTGCGGCTGTTGGTGTTCATTGCGTTGATGTGGCGGCCGATCCAGCGGTTGCCCTGGCAGCGCGTCGCGGCCTGGACTGGGCTGAGGCGCAAACAGGGCGTCGCCCCTGGCTGATGGTGAGCCTCAGCGATGGCACCGATGCTCACTTCCGCAAGGCCTGGTTCGATCCTGGCCGCTGCCCTGTGGACTGTCCGCGGCCCTGCGAAAGGATTTGTCCGGCGTCAGCGATTCCGCCCGCTGCTGGCATCGACCAGCAGCGTTGTTATGGCTGCGGCCGCTGCCTGCCGGCTTGCCCCCATGGGCTGATTGAGGAGCGCGACCACCGCTTGGCGCCCGAACAGGTGATCTCCCTGCTCCAATCGATTCAGCCCGATGCTGTGGAGATTCACACCGCATCTGGGCATGACGAGGGCTTCGCAACGCTGATCCAAAGCCTTCAGCAGCACAAGGTTCCCTTGCGGCGCTTGGCTGTGAGCTCCGGCTTGGAGGGCCACGGCGTGAAGGCCGATCAGTTGGCTGATTTGCTTTGGCGTCGCTACTCCCGCCTGCGGCAAGCCGGTTACAGACCCCTCTGGCAGCTGGATGGGCGTCCGATGAGCGGTGATGTGGGGGCTGGCACCGCGCGGGCTGCAGTTCAGCTCTGGCGTGCCATGCGAAGTCTGGCCCCGCCGGGCCCGCTGCAGCTGGCCGGTGGTACCAACGCCGCAACGCTGGAGTTCCTGCGTCCGACGGAGCGGCCGGCTGGCATCGCCTTTGGTGGTGTGGCCCGTCGCTTGCTGATGCCTGTGCTGGATGAGGCGCAAACCCGTGGCCTTGCCCTGTGGCAATGGCCCGAGGGTTGGAAGCGTGCCCTCTCCCTCGCGCGTCCATTGGTTGCGCCATGGCTGCAGCGCTCTTGCTAGAAGGCTGAAACGCGCAGATCCCATGGGCACGCAACGGGTCACCGACGATCTGGATCGCCTTCTCGAGCTCCTGCCGGATGCGGTGCAGGAGCAGTTGCGGCCGGAAGAAGCGCGAGAGCAGTTGCTTGAGGTGGTGCTCGATCTGGGTCGGGTTCCAGAAGCTCGTTATCCGGGCCGTGCCCTGGCGTTGGGTTCCACGCCTTTGTCCCGCCAGGATCTAACGGCTGTGGTGGCCAGGCTCGGTCAGTTCGGTGGCGACAACCGGGCGGGAATTGAACGAACGCTTCACCGGATCAGTGCGATTCGCAACCGTCAGGGTGAGGTGGTCGGTTTGACCTGCCGGGTGGGCCGAGCCGTGTTCGGCACCGTTGCCATGGTGCGGGACCTCCTGGATGGAGGGCAGTCCCTGTTGTTGATGGGGCGCCCGGGTGTTGGCAAGACAACGGCGTTGCGCGAGATCGCCAGGGTGCTTGCCGATGAGCTGGAGCGGCGCGTTGTTGTGATCGACACGAGCAATGAGATCGCCGGTGATGGCGACATCCCCCACCCCGCGATTGGTCGGGCCCGCCGCATGCAGGTGGCCAGGCCTGAGCTGCAGCACCAAACCATGATCGAGGCGGTGGAAAACCACATGCCCGAAGTCATCGTGATCGATGAGATCGGCACGGAGCTGGAGGCGCAGGCCGCGCGCACCATCGCTGAACGTGGTGTGGTTCTCGTCGCCACAGCCCACGGCAATGCTTTGGCCAACCTGATCAAGAACCCCACCCTCAGCGATCTGGTGGGGGGCATTCAGGCGGTCACCCTCGGGGATGAGGAGGCCCGGCGGCGGCGCAGTCAGAAAACGGTGTTGGAGCGCGCCGCCGAACCAACGTTTCCGGTGGCGGTTGAAATGCACAGCCGGCAGCGCTGGGCCGTTCACACCGACGTTGCCGCCACCGTGGATCAACTGCTCCGGGGCCTGAAGCCAAGGGTTCAGGAGCGCGAGCTGACGCCTGAGGGGGGCGTTCAGTTGGTGGACCCGCCTCAGGCTTCCGGTTTGCTGCGGCCTCCGTCTCAACGGTCGTTTGCGGATCAGCCGGTTTCCGCTCCCGTGCCCATGCCTGCAGCCAGTGCCCGAGGGGCCAGTGCGGCAGAGGAACCACCTCCGCCGGAGACCAGCGCCGAGCATCTGCAGGTTCTCTGTTGCGGGGTTCCACCTCGTGTTGTGGAGGAGGCCATCCGTTCCCACGGTTGGAAGGCGCGGGTTGTGGAGGACTTGAGTGAGGCTGATGTGGTGTTGAGCGTTCGGCTGGGCCTCAGTCGTCAACCATCACTGCGCCGTCAGGTCAGGGATCTGGGGATCCCGATCTTGGTGATCAAGTCCGACACCCTGCCCCAGGTGACCCGTGCCATGGCACGTCTTCTGCGCCGTCAGGCCACCGAAACAGCCGCAGAGGTCACTCCGCCAGATCGGGCGTCTCAAGATGATGAATTGGCCGCTCTCGAGGAATGCCGGCTTGCGGTGGAACAGGTGGTGATGCCGCAAGGCAGGCCAGTGGAGTTGCTGCCCCGCAGTGAGCGTGTTCTCCGGATGCAGGCCGACCTTGTGCGCCGTTACAGACTGCGCAGTGATGTCTTCGGTGAGGCTGAAATGTCGCGCCTAAGGGTTTTCCCCCGCTGATCGACCGTCGGTTGGTTCGCCCGGTGGATTGACGAAGGGTTGGCTGCTGTGGGTAACTATGTGTACTCCGGTGATCCGCAGGTCGCGGTTCAAACGGATTAATGGGCCGTCGCCAAGTGGTAAGGCAGCGGGTTTTGGTCCCGCCATTCCTAGGTTCGAATCCTAGCGGCCCAGTTTTTGTCCATGAATGATCGCCCCCTCCTGGTCTTCGACTTCGACGGGGTCATCGTTGATGGCATGGCGGAGTACTGGTGGAGTGCTTGGCATGCCTGTCGTCGCCTTGAGGCTGCTCCAGAGGGCTTGACGCCTGATCAGGTCCCTGACGCCTTCCGTCAGCTGCGGCCGTGGGTGCATCACGGTTGGGAGATGGTTCTGCTGGCCGCGGAGCTGCCGGTGCTGAAGCTTCAGGATTGGCTGGACTCCTATGGGGAGGCGCAGGCTTCGGCACTGCAACGGCGTGGATGGCGGCCGGAGCAGCTGCAGGCGGCCCTCGATGACGCCAGAGATCAAGCCGTTCAGCAGAACCGTTCGGCTTGGTTGGCGCTGCATCGACCTTTCCCCGGTCTGGTGGAGCGGCTGCAGCAGTTGGAGGCTGAGGGGGTGGACTGGTCCGTTCTGACCACCAAAACCCAGGCCTTCACAGCTGAACTGCTGAACAGCCTTGGCCTGCATCCTTGGCGCCTGGATGGCCGTGAGGCTGGCGCCAAGCCTCAGGTGCTGCTTCAGCTTCAGCAGCAGCGAAGGCTGTGTGGCTTCGTGGAAGACCGCCGGGCGACGCTGGAGGCGGTGCGCTCAACCCCAGGGTTAGAAAAGTTGCCCTGTTTTCTGGTGAGTTGGGGCTATCTTCGCCCGCAGGATCAGAGCGGTCTTCCGCCTGGGATTGCGTTGCTCCATCCGGATCGCTTTCGGGCCCCCCTGGCGCAATGGCCCTGATTCGTTACGGTACGCTTGTACTACTTGAGACGATTCGGCGCTTCTGTGGCATTGGATCTCTCGTTCCTTAGTTTCAGGTCCTTTTCATGCCTGCAGATATGAAATCCGGAGCTTCCGATCCCCGTTCCTCCGGCGAGAGGGACAAGGCGCTGAATCTGGTGCTGGGTCAGATCGAGCGCAACTTCGGCAAGGGATCGATCATGCGGCTGGGCGATGCCTCCCGCATGCGGGTGGAGACGATTTCCACCGGTGCGCTGACCCTTGATCTCGCTTTGGGTGGTGGATACCCGAAGGGCCGCGTGGTGGAGATCTACGGCCCGGAAAGTTCCGGTAAAACCACGCTCACGCTGCACGCGATCGCTGAAGTGCAGAAGCGTGGTGGTGTGGCGGCCTTCGTGGATGCGGAGCATGCTCTGGATCCCGTTTATGCCGCTTCGCTGGGCGTTGATGTGGAGAACCTGCTGGTCTCTCAGCCCGACACCGGCGAGATGGCGCTGGAGATCGTTGATCAACTGGTGCGATCGGCGGCGGTGGATCTGGTCGTTGTCGACTCGGTGGCTGCCCTCACCCCCCGCGCTGAGATCGAAGGTGAGATGGGAGATCTGGCGGTTGGCGCCCAGGCGCGTCTGATGAGTCAGGCGATGCGGAAGATCACCGGCAACATCGGCAAGTCGGGTTGCACCGTCATCTTCCTCAACCAGCTGCGTCTCAAGATTGGTGTGACCTACGGCAATCCAGAGACCACCACTGGAGGCAACGCGCTCAAGTTCTATGCCTCGGTTCGCCTCGACATCCGTCGGATTCAGACCCTCAAGAAGGGAACAGAGGAATTCGGCATCAGGGCCAAGGTGAAAGTGGCGAAAAACAAGGTGGCGCCACCCTTCCGCATTGCCGAATTCGACATTCTCTTTGGCCGCGGCATCAGCACCTTGGGTTGTCTGCTGGATCTCGCCGAAGAGACAGGCGTTGTTGTCCGTAAGGGCGCCTGGTACAGCTACGAGGGAGACAACATCGGTCAGGGTCGCGACAACACCATCACCTGGATGGAGGAGAACCCGGATGCAACGGCCACCATCGAAACGCTGGTGCGTCAAAAGCTGACGGAGGGCTCTGAGGTGAAGTCGAATTCCATGCGGCCTTTGGCCGCCGCTGCGAAGGCGGCTGCTGACAAGCCCGTTGTGGCAAAGGCTCCGGAAGCCGCCGCCTGATCTCAGGCGGCCTGGGCCAGGGACTGCATGGCGCGGACCTGGCTTTCCTGGGCCAAATCAGCCATCCGCTGCAATTCCTGGATGGCTTCTGCTCCCTCCAGCTTCACCAGTTCTCGGCCGTTGCGGGATTCCACCCAGCTGATGCCGAAGTCGGAGACAAGAAAGCGCACCATGTGGCCATCGCCGATGTCAGCCACAAAAGAAGCTCCATGGCCATCGCGGCCGTCGCCACAGGAATAGCAAGTGGCTGTGAAGCCCGCGCTTTGAAGGCTGCTGGCGAGGGCCTGCAGGCTCATCACCAGGTCTTCAACAACGGATCGATAGTGCTCTGCGAGGCGCGGAAACATAACTGAGTCTCCAATGAGGCCCAGTCTAAAGGTTTTCTTTTGTTTTCGTTTGTTGGTTGAGCCGGTTGCTCAGGGGGTATCCGCAAGCGTCCACCAACCGGCCGCTGGGCCGATGAAGCGCACCGTCACCCAAAGCACCACCATCCCTCCGATTCCAATCCAGGCGCCGCGGGTGGTCACCGCCATGAACTGCTGCGTCTGATTGCGGGTGAGCGGAAGCCAGGACACGACCCGTGGGGAGGTGTCCACAGCTTTGGTGCTGGCTTTGGGTTGACGAGGGGGTAAGCCTTGGGCAGCCCGGCGGCGTGCTTCTCCCATGCACTTCTAAGCGTTGCAGGGAGGCTAAGCGTTGTTCACTCCGGCAGCAGTCGCTGCAATGGAATCCAAGGTTCCAGTCGGTGCAGCACCTGATCACCCCAGCTGCGCCCTCGCAGGCGGCCATCGAGAATGGCCAGGCGACCACCGCTGCGGCGCAGCGGCGCAATGGCGGCAGGGATCAGGCTCAGAGCTTCTGGCAGCAGCAGGGTGCGGAACCAGTCCTCTCCCTGCTGTTTCAGTCGCTCCACCCGAGCCGAGGTGAGCGGATTGTCCAGGCTGGCGATGGGGAGCATGCCGACAATCAGCTGTGCTGGGGCCGGCAGTTGCTCCTGATGCTCCAGCCACCAGTCCCAGTTGCAGGTCACCACGCCATTGCTTTCGGGTGCTGTCGACTCATGCACCACACGGCGTCCGAATTCCGCAGCCAGGGAGCTGGTCAGTTGCCGACGCAGCTGGTCGTCATTGATCAGAACAAGGGTGAGCCCAGCCTGGCCAAGGATGAGCCTTCTGCTCTCCTCCAAGAGATGTTGGGCGTAGATCCGGGTGTTCGGTAGGGGCTGGCGACGCGGGGCATAGACGGGGAGCGGTTCATTCAGCTCCCGTTCCCGCAGTGTTGCCCGCACGTCGGGGACAACGCCGGCCTGTTCAAATTCCAGATCAAGCCTGGCGTTGTCTCCATTGCTGCTGAACATCAGGCAGGGGTGATCCAGCAGAACCCCCCGCAGCAGTTGGAGTGGTTCGAGGGGGGCCAGCTTCCAGCGCCACTGGAGCAGCCGGTGATCCAGTTCAGCCCATTGACTCCACTCAGCCGGGTTGATGCTGCGGAGGTTGTTCCACGGTTCAGGGCTGGCTGGCATCAGCTGGAGCAGGTCACGCAGGGCCTGCCCGGCTGAGCCTTCGAGTCGAACGGCGCCATCGGGCCTCGTGGCATCAGCGAACATCTGCCGGCTCATCCGGTCATGCAGTTCCAGCAATCCGGATTCCGCCTGGGGACAGGCCTGGCGCAGCTCATCCCAGTGCTGATGCTCGATCTCCAAAGTGAGAGCGTTGCGCATCCGCCGGCTCAACTGATCCATCTCCGGGATCAGCAGTTGCCGTTGGCCCAAGTGCCCGTCGCGATGGGCCTGAATCAGCTCGCCAACATCCATCAGCCAGAGCTGTGGTCCCTCCGGAGGGGTCGGTCCCTGCCAGCAGGGGAGCCTCAGGCCCTGGTTACGGAGACGGGGCAATTCCAGCTGGAGCAGACGCCGGCGCTGGGGGGCCGTCAGCACCAGCGCCCCCGCTTCGGGAGCCAGACACAGCGGCACCAGTAGACCGAGCCACCAGCGTTCGCTGCTGCTGGGGGGGAGCTGAACGAGTGTTGTGTCGCGACGCCTCAGGCTTCGTGCCACCAGCCGGCTCAGGGTCAGGTGGTGGGGCCAGTCCGATTCCTCCTGACGAAGCAGGGTTTTGATCTGGTGGTGGGCCTGGGCTTCCAACATCGTCAAACCCTAAGCAGGGTTCCCCTGGCGATTGGTTCATGGCAATCGATCCATCAACATGGCTTCACGACCCTGCGGGAGAGATGGCGTTGCAACCGGGACGTGTGGGGATCGTTGGCCTTGGATTGATCGGGGGATCCCTTGGTCTGGATCTGCAGGCTCGGGGCTGGTCGGTGCAGGGCCTTGTGCATCGTCAGGCCACGGCGGATCGCGCCATGGCCCGAGGGCTGGTGGGTGCGGTGTCGACCGATCCCAGCTGCCTCTCGGATTGCGACCTGGTGATCCTGGCGTTGCCTATTCCCTTGCTGCTGAACCCACCGGATGAGCTCATTGCGGCCCTGCCTGAAGCAGCGGTGATCACCGATGTTGGTTCGGTCAAACAACCTGTGTTGGAGGCTTGGCGCCAGCGGCATCCGCGCTTTGTGGCCAGTCACCCCATGGCAGGTACAGCTCAGGCGGGCGTTGAGGCCGGTGTGCTGGATCTGTTCCGCGGCCGCCCTTGGATCGCGACTCCCGATGCGGCAACAGATCCATCTGCTCTGGCCCAGGTTCGTGATCTGGCCGTCAGCGTGGGCGGCCATTGGCTGACGGCCACCGCGTCCCAGCACGACCAGGCTGTGGCTCTGATTTCCCACATGCCGGTGCTGGTGAGTGCCGCACTGCTGCGGGCAGTGGGCGATGAACGGGATCCGGAGATCCGGCAGCTGGCCATGGTGCTGGCGTCCAGTGGCTTTGCCGACACCAGTCGTGTGGGTGGAGGGAATCCTGAGCTGGGGGTAGCGATGGCATCCACCAACAGGGATGCGGTGTTGCGCGGCTTGGCGGCCTACCGCTGGAGCCTTGAGCAGCTCGAAGATGCCGTGCTCCAGCAAAACTGGTCTCAGCTCGCGTTGGAACTGCGCCGAACGCAGACCCTGCGCCCGGATTTTTTGAGGGCACCTGGGGAAGTCAGCTCCGAAAACTGAGGGGTTGACCCCGTTCGGCCTTGAGCTGCCGGCAGGCATTGAGGGCTGACAGGCTCACCCCCGCTGTGCCCTCGCCCGGATGGAGGCTGTCGCCGCAGAGCCAAAGCCCCGGCATGGGCGTTCGACCTGCCAGGCCGAAGGGGCCGAACCGGCTTGGATGCTGTCCAAGGCCCCCGACCATGCCGTTGGGACGACCCGTCCAGCCGGCAAAGCCCCGTGGTGTTGCAAGTTCAGCGTGCAACCAGGCGTCGTCTTCGAGCGAGAGCCAGCGGTTCAATTCGGCTTGGATCAGGTTCAGCATCTCTGTTTTGCGCTGCTGGTACTCCGGCTCCGGCAAGCGGCACCAGTCACCTGTTGGGGTGAACACGCTGGCAATCAAGGTGGCCTGCCCCTGGGGCGCACGCCCATCGCCCTCGCGGCTGATGGAGACAAACAGAGGCCCTGGGGATGCGCAGCCCCGCTGGAGATGGCCTGGGCAGGAATGTGGCAGTGCATCACGCCGCACCGCTCCGTAGAGCACCAGCGCACCACTCGGTTCATGCAGGTTGTCCAGTCGCTTGCGGTACCCCTGGGGCAGTTGATCCGGTTCGATCAACTCCTGCAGGCACTGGGGCGGCAGGCTGCAGACCACATCACGGCTGCTGCGTTGGTGTTCCGTGCCCTTGCCGGTGCTGATCGTCACCTGCCAACCGGATGAGCTGGGCTGCAGCTTGGTGACCCGATGCTTCATCAGCACCGTTCCGCCGTCGCGCTCAATGGCCGCCACCAGCTGATTGCTCAACACCTGCATCGATCCCTCCAGATGCCAGAGCCCGAGTGGTGCTTGGGCCATATGCAGGACGGTTGCGCCGTACAGCGCCGCCGTGCGATCGGCCGGTTCCTGGGAGTACAGCTTCAGCTGGAGGTCGAGAAAGCGCCGCAGCCGTTGATCATCACCGCAACCGCACAGCCGCAACAGATCGGCGATGGTCAGACCTGTGAACAGTCCCGATGCCAGCGTTGCGGGCCGAAGTGCCCGCAGCAATGTGCCGAGATCCCAGAGGGAGCGCGGCGTCACCACAGGGTCCTGGCTGGCGAACTGCCAGTTGCTGGAATGCAACTGATGGCAAAGGCTCCAGAAGCGCTGGCTGCCGGGGAATTGACGTTCACGCTCGGCGGCCCAGGCGTCCGGGTCATGCCAGAGCGAAATGGGAGGGGAGCCATCGCCCAGGTCGACCACACAACCTGGGTCCAAAAGCTCTGCGCTGGGCAGAGGCATGTCCAGATGCTTCAGCAGTCGCGCATGACTGCCTCCGGGCTCCAATCCAGCCACCTGGGTCGCCCCAACATCGAACACCCATGGACCACGCCGGAATGTTCCCGCACATCCCCCCGGTTGTTGATGCGCTTCCAGCAGCGTGACCTTGACGCCATCGCGGGCCAGGAGTGCCGCTGCGGTTAAGCCAGCGATCCCACCGCCCACCACGATCACGCTGGAATCGCTCACGACGCCCTGAAGAATCGGGCCATGCTGGCAAGACAGGGGGCCTGCTGAGGATGAACAGCGAACTGCGCCGGGATCTCACCGCGAAGGATGGGCCATTGGCGGGGGCTGTGATCACAGACGTCTCCCCTGTTGGTGGGGGCTGCATCCATCAGGCCTGGAAACTTCGCCTCCGTGATGGCCAGGTGTTGTTTGCCAAAATTGGTGGCGCCAGCGCCCTACCCCTGTTTGAGGTGGAGGCGGAGGCCCTCGAGGCCCTGCATGCCCAAGCTGATGCCTCGTTCCTGGTTGTGCCGCAGCCCATCGCTCTGGCAGCACTGCCCCACGGTGCGGTGCTGCTGTTGCCTTGGCTGGATTTTGGTGGCAGCGACCAAACAGCCCTTGGCCGGGGTTTGGCCTTGCTGCACCAGTCGTCGATGGCCTCCAGCCCAGCTCGTTTCGGCTGGCACCGGGATGGCTTCATCGGCGCTGGGACTCAACCCGGTGGGTGGCGTGATGACTGGGGATCGGCCTTCGTGGAGCTCAGGCTGCGCCCGCAGCTCGACATCCTTGATGGGTTGCAGCAGGATTCAACGGACCTCAATCCGTTGTTGCTGCGCCTCGCCGAGCACTTGAACGAGCATCAACCGTGTCCTGCGTTGGTACACGGCGATCTCTGGGGTGGGAATGCTGCCAGCCTCAGCGATGGACGGGGGAGCATTTTTGATCCCGCCAGCTGGTGGGCTGATCGGGAAGTTGATCTGGCCATGACCCGGCTATTCGGCGGCTTCGGTGAAGCCTTCCGCTCGGGTTATCGGGAGGTGATTCCCGAGGCTTCAGGCGCTGACGGTCGGGTGGAGATCTACAACCTGTACCACCTGCTCAACCACGCCAATTTGTTTGGGGGGAGTTATCTGAGCCAATGCCGAGCCAGTCTCAAAGATCTGGCTCGGCGGCTTTGAGGCTCAGCCCAGGTACTCCTTCCGGAGGGTTTGAACACGCTGAACCAGTGCATTGCGCTTGTCGCTGGTGGTGAGGTTCTTCCAGCTCCATTGGCCCACCACGACCACGCCGAGCAGTTCCAGCAGGCCCGGAACGATCGGCAACAGGTTGATCGTGTCGAGGATTCCCTTGATCAGGATCTGGGCAATGATCACGGCAGCAAAGATGCCTACGATCTTGCCGATGCGTCCCATCTGGCTCCAGTCGACCTGATCGAGCGTGTCGTTCACCTTGCCCAGTACGTCGCTGTAGCGCTCAGCGAAGGAGGTGGTGTCCTCCTGCTCAGGGGTTTCGAGAGGTGTCGTCACGGTTGTGGCGGCATCCTTAACTTCAGTGGTGGCGTCACTCATGAGAACGACTAAATCCTTCACAATTTCAGCTGAGCGTATCGGTGCGACGGGGTCTACGCCATCCGTGCTGCAAATTGATCACCGATGCCACACGGATCTGGCCCGGATTTTGTTGGCGCCCCACCCCGAAGAAGGCTGCGCCTTGCTGCTGGGACAACGGACGAATTCAGGCTGTTTGAGGCTGACCACGACCTGGCCCTGTTGCAATGTCTGGGGACGAGGTGCATCCGGTCAGCAGCCTGTCCACGACCGTCGCAGCAGGTTTCTGGTGGATCCGAGGGAGCAGTTGGCAGCCCAGCGATGGGCGCGGGACCGCCATCAACGTTGTCTTGGCGTGGCCCATTCCCATCCGGCGTCGGCCCCCGTTCCCTCGCCCCAGGATCGGCGCTTGGGACAAGCGGAGAGTCTGATGTTGATCCTCTCTGCCTCGCTTGGCCTGCGGGCCTGGTGGCTGCATGGGGACCGCAGCGTGGATGAAATCCCGATTCAGCTCTGGGACACTCAAAACCATGCATGACCACGCGATGCTGAGTGCTGATGAGCGGGGGCGCTACGCCCGCCATCTGATCCTTCCCGAGGTTGGTGCTGCCGGTCAGCTCCGGTTGAAGTCTGCTTCTGTGCTTTGTGTTGGCAGCGGTGGGCTGGGATCCCCTCTGTTGCTGTATCTGGCCGCGGCAGGGGTTGGTCGTATTGGAATCGTGGATGGAGATGTGGTGGAGCTGTCCAATCTCCAGCGGCAGGTGATCCACAGCTCCAGCGGGGTTGGCGGCTCCAAGGCCCGCTCAGCCGCAGCGCGGATCCACGACCTCAATCCCCACTGCAAGGTGGAGGTGCATGAACACATGCTGGATGTGGGCAATGCTTTGGATCTCATCGGTGCCTATGACCTGGTCTGTGACGGCACCGACAACTTCCCCAGCCGGTATCTGATCAACGACGCCTGTGTGTTGCTCGGCAAGCCCCTCGTCTACGGCTCCGTGCAGCGCTTTGACGGCCAGGTCAGCGTGTTCAACCGCACGCCGATGAGCCCCAATTACCGCGATCTGCTGCCGGAACCCCCTCCCCCGGACGCTGTTCCGTCTTGCTCGGATGCTGGGGTGATGGGTGTGATGCCGGGGTTGATCGGTCTGCTTCAGGCCACCGAGGCGATCAAACTGATCACCGGTATTGGTGAGTGCCTGGACGGTCGGCTGTTGGTGGTCGACGCCTTGGCGATGCGATTTCGCGAACTCACCCTCCGCGTTGATCCCGACCGACCAAAGGTCGAGAGCCTGATTGACTACCGCCAGTTCTGCCGTCCGGCGTCATCGGAGATGGAAGCCATCACTGTCATGGAGCTGAAGGCCCTGCTCGACTCCGCTCCAGACGAGATTGCGCTGGTTGATGTGCGCAATCCTTCTGAAGCAGAGGTGGCTTCGATTGAAGGAAGCCACTTGGTGCCGTTGGCTTCGCTGGAGAGTGGTGAGGCGATCGATCGCATTCGCGCATTGGCAGAGGGACGGCGCCTTTTGGTGCACTGCAAGCTCGGGGGGCGCTCTGCCAGGGCCGTTGAGCTGTTGGCCCAGCAGGGCATCGCGGCAACGAATGTGACCGGTGGAATTGATGCCTGGTCTCAGCAGGTCGATCCTGCAATCCCTCGCTACTGAACCTGAGGGTTAGTAATCCACCCCTCGCTTCAGGTCGACGCCCTGTTCGGCGTAGTGCTTGTGGCACACCATTTCGGAATGGATGCTGGCCAGATCGAAATAGGCCGGAGGGTTCTTGCAGCGCCCCGTGATGATCACCTCGGTTTCCGCCGGTTTACGCAGCAGGGTCTGCAGGATCGGTTCGACGGGTAGTAGTTCCAGGTCGACTGTGGGGTTCAACTCGTCGAGGATCACGGTCTTGTAGAGGCCGCTGGAGATGGCGGCCCGTGCGATCTCCCAGGCCCGCTCGGCTTCCACGTAGTCAATCGGCTCCTGCTGGCCCCGCCAGACGATGGCATCGCGGCCGGAGCGGAGGTGGTCCACCAAATGGGGATAGCTCTCGCGAAGGGCAGCGATGGCTGCATCTTCGGTGTAGCCGCTGCCGCCTTTGAGCCACTGCAGGATCAAGACCCGATGGCTCTTGTCCTGGCTGATGCCCCGCCCGATGGCCTGCAGCGCTTTCCCAAGCGCACTGGTTGATTTGCCTTTGCCTTCACCGGTGTAGATCTCAATGCCGCTGCTCACATTGAGAGGCACCACCCGGGTGTCGTTCATGCCCGGACGGCGATGGGCCCGCATCTCGGAGTGGAGGTCGGCCTCACGCACCAACGGGGCGGGTGCAGCCCGACCGGTGATGATGATTTCCATCCCCTCCGGCCGGTTGCTGAGGGTGCGCACCACGTCCTCCAGGTCAAGAAGGCCGAGATCGAGCACAGGATTCAGTTCGTCCAGAACCACCACCGAGTAGAGGGCACTGGCGATCGCGCCCTTGGCGATCACCCAGCCCCGCTGGGCTTCGTCGCGGTCGAACCGGGTGGCTTCATCAGCGGTGAAGTGATCGGCCCTTCCGGTGCGCAGATGGTCGATCAGATGGGGGAAGCCCTGCTGCAGGGCCTCGATAGCTGCGTCCTCGTCGTAGGCCCGTCCGGGGCCTTTGAGAAAGCGCAACAGCAGCACCCTGGTCTGGCGCTGTTCGCATATGCCGAGGCCGATGGTGCGCAGCACAACTCCAAGGGCTGCCTGGCTTTTGCCCTTGCCCTCGCCGTCATAGATGTGCAGCTGTCCATGGCTGCGCTCGCGGCTGTCCGCTGCGGTGACGATGCCGATGCTTCGAGGCATTGGGACAGCTCTTACCGTTGGAGCCTACCTAGCTCAACTGGTTTTCCCCGCTGATGTTTCGGTTGCAGGAGCCTTTGGCGGATCGAGAGCAGCAGCTGCTGGCGAACCTGCGGCAGTGGATGGCAGACCAATCTGCCCTTTGTGTGGCCTATTCCGGTGGAGTCGACAGCACCCTGGTGGCGGCGATGGCTTACGAAGCCCATGGCGATGCCGCTCTGGCGGTAACGGGTGTCTCCCCGGCCCTGGCGCCGCATCTGTTGCGGGAAGCCCGTGATCAAGCCTCCTGGATCGGCATCCCGCATCGGGAGTGTGCGACGGCCGAGTTGAACGACCTTGACTACAGCAGCAACCCCGTGGATCGCTGCTTTGCCTGCAAGCGTGAACTGCACCAGCACCTTCAGCCCATTGCCGCGGCGGCTGGAGACGCGTTGGTGATTGATGGAGTCAACCTTGATGACCTAGGTGATCACCGGCCCGGCATTGAAGCGGCCCGACAGGCGGGGGTTCGCTCCCCCCTGGCGGAATTGTCGATCGACAAAGCAGCGATCCGTGCCCTGTCGAGGGCCCTTGGTTTTCCCTGGTGGGACAAACCGGCGCAGCCCTGCCTGGCCTCCCGTTTTCCCTATGGCGAAAGCATCAGCGCCGAGCGGTTGAAGCGGGTGGGTCAGGCGGAAGCCTGGTTGATCGCCAGGGGATTCAGCTCCGTTCGTGTGCGCTCCCACGGGTTGGCAGCACGGATTGAGGTGCCCAGCGAGCAGATCCGCGCTGTGCTCGCGCTGGCGGAAAGCGAGCCTTTGGTGGAGGCTTTTCGCTCCCTTGGCTTCACCTCCGTCAACCTGGATCTTGAAGGTCTGGTCAGCGGCAAGTTGAACCGCCGCTGATTTCGCCTGGGCCGGATCAGCTGGGGAGCTGGCTTGGCGTTTCCACAGGCTCTCTCACCCCAGTGGCAATGGCCGCAGGTGTTTCACGCAGAAAGCTCTTCAACGCATGGCGTTTCGCTTGAAGCTCACTGCAGAGAATCGCGCAGGCCTGTTCCGGCATGGTGTGGTCACCACAGGTGAACACATCAACCGCGGCGTAGCCGGATTCCGGCCAGGTGTGGATGGAAATGTGGGATTCAGCCAGCAGGGCAAGGCCCGTGACGCCCTGGGGTTGAAATTGATGGGTGATCAGGTTCAGCAGCGTCGCACCAGCGCCTTTGGCTGCTGAGGTGATCGTTGTGCGGATGAATGCTTCGTCGTCGAGCCGGCTCGGATCGCAGTCGTAGAGCTCGAGAATGCAGTGTTTACCGACCATGTCGGTGGCATGAATCTCAGGTGCCCCCCATCCCGGGTTGGGATGCAGTTCAGAGAGGGTCTGCTCCATCAGGCGATGAGAGAAAAACAGGTCCGCCACCTTATCCGATCTTCAGATCGGGTCTCAGGTCTCTTGCGCCGAGAATTTGGGCCTGCTGCTGCCATCCCCCGCCAAAGCCCTCGAGGTGGGTGGCGCTCACCAGGCATTGATGCGATTCGCCCACGGCCTCAAGCAGAAGCTGCTGGCGGGTTGGATCCAGTTCGGCGAGTACATCATCAAGAAGCAGCAGGGGTGGCTCCCCACAGAGCTGGGTCACCAGCTCCAGTTCGGCGAGCTTCAGGCCCAGCACCAGCGACCTCTGCTGGCCTGCGGAGCCAAACCGTCGTGCCGGGCTGCCCCCTAGCAGCAGGGCGATCTCATCGCGGTGCGGGCCCACGCGGCAGCTGCCGAGCCGTTCCTCCTCTCCCCGCTGCTGGCGCAGTTGCTCCTCGATGGCGAGTCGCCAGGGTTCTTCGGCATCCTCCCCGTCGAGCTTGCTGCCGGGTTTGTAGTGCAGTTCCAAGGCTTCTGTGCCCCCGCTGAGGTGGGCCTGCCAGCGTTGGGCGATCGGTTCCAGCCGATGCAGGGCCCGTTGCCGCCGCCGGTGAATTCGGGTGCTCACCAGCGCCATCTGAACGTCAAACGCGTCGAGCAGTGCATGGCGTTCGCCACTGGAGACCTGCCGCTGGCGCCAGAGCTGGCTGCGCTGCCGCAACAACCGGTTCAGCCGTGCCATCAGATCGGCATACACCGGTTCGAGCTGCAGCACGACGCGGTCCAGCCACTGGCGTCGTAGGGCGGGTTCGCCCCGCACCAGATCAAGATCCAGGGCGCTGAAGCCGATGCAGCGCAGCGGACCAATCAGGTCCAGCTGCCGATCCAGCAGCTTGCCGTTCCGTTTGGCCTGACGGCCACCTTGGCGGCGCAGTTCCAGCTCTAGACGATCCCCATCCCCCACGTCGGCCCGGATCAGGGCCTGTGGAGCGTCCCACTGGATCAGATCGCGATCATTGCTGCAGCGATGGGAGCGCAGGCTGCCCAGCAGCTCAACCGCCTCGAGCAGGTTGGACTTGCCAATGCCATTGGGCCCGATCACCAAAAGGCGTGGCTGTGTCAGTTCCAGCTGCAGAACGGTGTGGTTCCGGAAGCCCTGCAGTTGGAGCCTGTGGAGCCGGATGGGTGCTGGGGCGACCAGTGAGTAAGGTACCTGTATCGGGACGGTTGCCGCTCGATATCACTGCGGCTTAAGGCCGATCAGTGGGCATGTAGCTCAGTTGGATAGAGCATCAGATTCCGGTTCTGAGGGTCGGGGGTTCGAGTCCCTCCATGCTCGTGTTTGAACTCAATGTCTCAGCTCAGGCTGAGGCCCATGGCGCGAATGCCATTCGGATCAATCAGGAAACCCTGCTGTTTAAGAGCTTCCAGTGCATCCGCAGGGGCCGAGATTGAAAGGCTGCAGCCCGGCAGATCCCGGCGCAGAATCTGCAGGGCACGATGCACCAGAACGGCGAAAAGGGCCCCTTGGTTCGGCCCTGGTTTGGCGGCGAGGTTCCAAAGATTGGCGTTGAGGGCCAGATCACTGGTGGCCCGCACAAATCCGATCAGTTCCCCTGTTGATTCCTCCAGGATGCTGATCTGCCACAGGCTGCGCTGAAGGGCGAGCTCCCAGCGTTCCTCAGGGTGGGTTGATTCCCCGCAGGACATCAGCAACGTGTTGATCTGCTGGGAGGTGGGAGGGGTTGATGTTTCGAGTCGCGTTCCCTCGGGCAAGGGTGGAATCGAGGGTTGTTGAAGGAACGACAGCACTGTGGATCAGCCGGTGTTGCGCATGCCGGCTGCAATGCCGTTGAGGGTGAGCAAGGCTCCCCGCAGCAGTTCACTGCGGCTGTAGGTGCGGGTGTCTTCGGGGGCGCCTGGCGTCTCACTCATGGGCGGTTGCCGGTTCTGATCCCGCAGCCGCTTCAGCAGCGCAACCTGCAGGAAGCCCAGGGGAACGATGGTGCGGTTGCGCAGATCAACCGACAACTGCAGCCCTTGATCAGCGCCTAGCAGTCTGTTTTGGCCTGTGATTTCCAGAACCAGTTTTCGGGTGAGTTCGTATTCCTTGGCGATCACCTGGAAGATCGCTTCAAAGGCCTCCCGCTGTTCCGGGTGCCCCAGGCTGTTCATGTAGTGATGTGCCAGGTCGAGATCCACCTTGGAGAGGGTCATTTCCACTTTGGAAATGAGCATCCGGAAGAACGGCCAACGTTGATGGAGGCGCCGCAGCAGGTCGAGCTGTTCGGAGTCGCCGCCCACTTCTTCCGATAGCGCCGTGCCGAAGCCGAACCAGCTCGGCAGCAGGAACCGACTCTGGGTCCAGCCGAAGACCCAGGGAATGGCCCGCAGGCTGGAGAGGTCCTTGGCACCGGTTTTGCGTCGGGCTGGTCGACTGGAGATCTGCAGCTTGCTGATTTCCTCGATCGGTGTGACCTGCTGGAAAAACGCCACCAGATCAGGATTGTCGTGAACCAGAGCCCGGTAATGGTCCCGTGAGCGGGTGGCAAGGCGACTCATCAGCTGGTTCCAGCTGGGTGTCGCATCAAGCTGGTTGGTTACCAGGCTGTTCTGCACCACGGCCGTGGTGACGGTCTCCAGGTTGTAGAGCGCCAACTCGGGCAGGCTGTACTTCGAGGCCAGCACTTCACCCTGTTCGGTGATTTTGATTCGCCCCTGCAGTGTGCCGCTGGGTTGGGCCAGGATCGCCTGATAGGCCGGCCCACCACCACGACTGACGGATCCACCGCGGCCGTGGAAGAGGCGAAGCGCCACGTCCTGGCGGCTGGCGAGTTCCTGAAGGGCGATCTGGGCCTGATGAATCTCCCAGTTGCTGGAAAGGAAGCCGGAATCCTTGTTGCTGTCGGAGTAGCCCAGCATCAGCTCCTGCAGCGGCTGCTTTTGCTGCCCCACAACGGGGAGGAGTTCGCGGTAGAGCGGCGTCTTGAACAGACCCTCCATCACCTCAGGGGCCCGTTGGAGATCCTCCACGGTTTCGAACAGCGGCACCACCAACAGGGAGGCCCGTTTGTTGGGCGGGTCTACGAGACCCGCCTCCTTGGCCAGCAGCAAGACCTCCAACAGATCCGATGCCGTGTGGCTCATGGAGATCACGTAGGAGTTGCAGATCCGCGGACCGAACTCCTCCTGGAGGCGCTGCAGCATTCGGAACACCGCCAGCGTCTCGGCCGTCGCTGCCGACCAGCTGGCGGCAGGCGGGATCAGGGGGCGACGGGTCTGTAGTTCCTGCAGGAGCCACGCCATCCGCTCCGTCTCGTCCATGTCCCCATAGGCCTGAGGCAGTTCAAGGCTGCGGGTGAGCTCGTCGATGGCATCGCTGTGGCGGGTGCTCTCCTGACGGATGTCCAGGCTGGCCAGTGAGAACCCGAAGATGTGCACCTGGTGCAGCAGGGTGTCGAGCTGTTCGCAGCTCAGTTCGGTGCTGACGAGGCTGTTGCGCACCAACTCCAGATCGCTGCGGAACTGGTCCACCGAGGTGTAGTGGAGAACCTCAGCGTTACCGAGCCCATCCTTGGGATCGGCCAGCGCCTCACAGGGCATCTGCCAGCCCGCTTCCGACAGTTGGTTGTTGCGGGCGAGGGTGCGCTCCAGTTTTTCGAGCACGTAGCAGAGCTTCAGCCGGTAGGGCTCCAGTCGGTATCGCGCTGCTCTGCGCTCGTAGATCTCAGGGAACCGGAGCCGATCCATCTCGAGCGACTCCAGCAGTGATGGAGCCACCTGACTCCACTGCATGGAGATGCTCAGCTGCTGCCGGAGCGACTGCACAGAACTGATGTAGAGCTCCAGCATCAACTGTCGCTGGTAACAGGCGGTTCGCCAGGTGATCTCGGGTGTGACCGAAGGATTGCCGTCCCGATCGGAACCCACCCAGGAGCCGAAGGTGCAGAACGACGCCTGGGGGACTTGGACATCGGGGTAGTGGCGATGCAGGGCGGAGATCAGCCTCCGGCGCAGTTGCGGCATCGCGTCAAACAACACCTGCTGGAAGTAGTGCAGGGTTGAATCCACCTCGTCGATGACGGTGGGCTTGAACTGGTGGAGTTCATCGGTGCGCCACCACAGGCGGATTTCCTCCTCCAGTTGGTCGCGGCAGTCCTCCCGCAGCTGATGCGCCAGAGGGGCGTCGGATTGAAGTTGCTGGAGCAGGTTGGCCACCCGCCTTTGTTTGTGCCGCACCGTGTGCCGCACGATCTCCGTCGGGTGCGCGGTGAAGACCAGCCGTATATCCAGTTCCCGCAGCAGTTGTTCCACCTGCGCGGGGGGGACGTTCATCCGCCGCAGCCGCTCGAACACCTCTCCAAAGGTGGCTGGATCGGTCTGGTTGGCGAGGGGTGGAGCGAAGGGATCAAAGGCGTCCCGTTGGGCCGCGTCAGCGCTGGAATTGGGTCTAAGGCTGTCGAGATAGCTGTCTTCCTCGATCCGTTGCTCAAGGATGTTGATGAGCTGGAAATACAGCGAAAAGGCACGGGCGGCCGAGATGGCCTCTGAAAGGTCCATGGCCTTGATCAGCTCGACGATCGCCTCGCTCGTGCTGTCGCCATCTCGCCCTCCCATCGAGACGGGGTCGCTGAGTTGTTTGAGCCTCAGCAGGCGTTCGCTCTGCTCCGGTGGGCACTCGCTGCGCAGCACCGACTTCCAGAGGTCTTCAATCAGGTCCAGCCGGTGCTGAAGAAGCTGTCCTGCGCCGGATCCGCCACCGTTCAAACGTGCAGTCTCTTGCTCGGAGACAGGGGTGGTGGACTCGGGCATGAAGTCTCCACGCTGCGACGAACTCGACATGATCATCCCAAACAGGCTTCCCCGGTGGAGATCCGTTCCTCCTCCTCCATCCGCTGGATGCCTTCCTGAAGCAGGTTCTCGATGGATTGCCCCTGGCCATGGGCCGCTTCCCAGCGCATGGCCTGATTGCCATCAACAAGCAGGGAATCCAAGGGCTTCAAGCAGGCGCTGAGCTTGAGCGATTCGGCCAGGGGAGTGAGCTGATCAATCAGCTCCAGCAGCCAGTCTTTGCAGTTGATGGCACGGCCGTCCTGCCAATGCCTGAGTTCAGCATTCAGGCTGGATCGGGCCACAGCGGCGTCGTTGCTGTCGGCGAGCTGGACCAGTTCAGCGGTGCTCAGCGAACTGCTGCTGAGTGGATCGAGGCTTTCGATGTTGTTTTTGAGGGCCAGCAGCCGCAGCTCCAGCAGACAGGTGATCGCCAGCAGCTGATCCGGATTGGTGACCAGATCACAGATCCTTAATTCCAACCGGTTGAGGTCGTAGGGGCGCCGCGGACCATTGGGCCGAACCGACGTCCACAGGTGACGCTCGTTGCGCATGGCACCAGTGTCCAGTTGCTCCTCCACCCACTCGATGTAGTGCTGGTGATCCCTAAAGAGAGGAACCGCAGCGGGGGTGAGCGGGAATTGATGCCATCGCTGGGAGTGGTGGCTTGTGCTCTGCCCATCCAAGAATGGAGAACTGGCACTCAGAGCAAGCAGCAGAGCCGCTTCGCAGCGCACGAGCCGGACCGCTGCAAACAACCAGTTGAGATCGGTGATCCCAAGGTTGATATGGATGCTGGCTGTCACGACCCTGGTGCCATACAGCTGTTCAATCAGCGCGTGATAGGCGTTCTCGGGGTCGGAGCGTTCGAATCGTCTGCTGTCACCCAGGCTCATGGTGCTGCCGGGGAGAAGCGTCAGCTCCCGCTTCTGCAGCCACCGCCGCAGTGTGCGACGGGGAGCGAGCAGCGCCTCGGGCAGTTCGGCGTAATCCCGGATCGGGTCGGTGACGTATTCGAGGTTGCGACTGTCCGGTTCCGTCACAAAGCCAGGCAGGTCCCTGGCCACGTCGGGGGCGACGCCCACGTTGGCTCCATTGCTTCGACCGGTGAACAGTTCAACCTCGAAGCCTTTCAGCAGAAGGGAGTGCGCGGTCATCCCGGTGGATTCAGGCACGCCAGTGCTGTGAGCATTCCCCGGGCTTTGTTGAGGGTCTCCTCAAACTCCGCCGTCGGCTGTGAATCGGCCACAACGCCGGCCCCGGCCTGCACTTTCACCCGGCATCCCCCGCCATCACGGGGTTGCACCACCATGGTGCGGATCGTGATCGCGGTGTTGAGGGCCCCGGCCAGATCAACGGATCCGTACACCCCGGAATAGGGGCCACGGGCGTCGGGCTCCAGCTCGTGGATGAGTTGCATCGCCCGGATTTTCGGTGCGCCGCTCACGGTGCCGGCGGGGAACGCCGCCATCAGCAGATCCCACACGTCGTGCGTCGGGCCCAGGCGTCCTTCGACTTGGCTGACGATGTGCATCACGTGGGAGTAGCGCTCGATCACCATCAGGTCCTGCACGGCCACGCTTCCGGGCTGACAGACCCGGCCGAGGTCATTGCGGCCCAGATCAACAAGCATCACGTGCTCAGCCCTTTCCTTGGGGTCGGCCAGCAGGTCAGCTTCCAGTTCGCGGTCTTCCAGGGGCGTGGCGCCGCGCGGCCGTGTTCCGGCGATGGGGCGAAGGCTGGCGTGGATGCCATCAGCAGCGGGTTCGGCTTGAACCATCACTTCCGGACTGGAGCCAATCAGTTGCCAGTCCCCAAAGTCGAAGAACGCCATATACGGGGAAGGATTCACCATCCGCAAACTGCGGTACAGCTCAAGGGGCGATTGAGGCACCTCGGTTTCCAGGCGCTGACTGATCACCAGTTGGAACACATCGCCAGCTGCGATGTGTTCCTTGGCGGTGTCGACGGCGGCTTCGAATTCATCGCGGCTGCGGTTGGAGCGCACCGCGGGAAGCTCTTTGCTTCTTGCGTCCCAGGTCAGTGGTTTGACGGCCGGCAGAGGTGCGTCCATCCGCTGGCGCAGGGCCTCAATCCGTCCGATTGCGGTTTGCCAGGCCTGCTCCTCATCCGCTCCGTTGGAGAGGTCGCCAAAGGCGACAGCGGTGATCTGGCGTTTCACCTGGTCAAAGATCAGGATCGCGTCCATCAACATCCAGATCCCATCCGGGGGATCGGCAGCAGCGCGGGGATGAACGGCGACGGTGGGTTCGATCCACTGGATGAGTTCGTAACCCCAAACGCCATAGAGCTGCCCAAGCGGAGGGAGGCCCGGCAGGTTGACGCAAGAGTACGGCGCCAGGCAGTCGCGCAGTGATTCGAATGGATTGCCGTTGAAGGTCTCTTCACGACCATCTCGCCAGGTGCGCGTCAGACGATCGTTGCGGGCTGACGCCGTCCAGAGCGGATCGCAGGCGATCACGCTCCAACGCCCCAAGGTTTCACCACCCTCGACCGACTCCAGCAGCACGCCAGGAGGTCTTCCGTCACCCACCTTGATCCAGGTGGTGAGGGGTGTTTCAAGATCTGCGGGCCAACTCTGAGCCAGAGGAATCAGGTTGGCGCCACTGCAAACAGCCTGATGAAAGGCGTCGCGATCGGGACTGAACATGACCTGATCATCGCAGCCGGGACCCGGAGATCATGACCTCCGGGCGTCGGTTTTGAGAGATCAGGCGTCGAAGGTGTTGCGGCCGCTGAACTTGATGTTGGCCGGGTTGACGTTCTGGCCAATTCGACGGGGGTTGTGGCCCACCATGGGACGACCTTCGTTCACCTTTTCGGAGAACACACCATCCTTGGGATGCAGGAACTCGGTGTCACCACCGGGGTAGATCCGGTAGATCTTGTAGTCCTCGATCCGGGGCTTGAATTTCGTGCGCAGCTGGGTGCCGAGGGCGAGGCACTGTTCCTTGCGAGCGAAATACATCAGGTTCTCGCCTGAGTTCATCAGAGCGGCGCCACCGGTGGGCAGCTCAAAAGCTTGCTCTGTCTTGCTGGTCCAGGTGATTGCGTATTTCTCTTCAGTCTCCGCTGAATTCAGAAGGCCGCCAGTGCTGGCGATGTGCTGGGGAAGTTGACCGTTCAACGCCGTTGCTGCCATGGCTGAAAGAATCCACAAGAGCCGTTATGGCTGGAAAGTAGCACCGTCATTGGGGCCTGTTTTGAGCTCCGACAGCAAGCTTCACACCCGTCAACAAACCCATCACTCTGCGGGCGTATGCACCGGGAAAAAAACGGTGATGTCGCGGTCGCGCCTGGGCTGATAGCGGCCTCCCAGGCTGGCCATCATCTGGCGGGTCGCATCCTGGCTTAACTGCAGGCTCCCGGTGCTGGGATCCCAGCTCAGGACGGTGCCCACGTCCTCGCGTTGGGGAGACGGGCCGGCCTCCGTGGCCTGGCTCCTGTCGGGATGCTCCACATGCAGCTGAAGCTTCACCCGTGGACCGGCTGCCTGGAGGTGAAGCGTGAGCTGACTGCCGGAGGGGAGCCCCCTGGTGCTGCGGTCGATCAGACCCCCCAGCATCGGTTCCAGTCGACGGGAGTCACTGAGGATCGCCGGTAGGTCGGCGCTGAGATCCAGCTCCAAGGCGATCCCGCGACGGTTCAGCTGCTTCGTCCAGCTGGGTGCAAGGGCGCTCAGCATGGCCTGCAAATCCGTGCGGGCCAGATTGGCCTCGTTGGGCTCCCGTTGCAGTTCAGCGGCATGGAAGATCAGGCCAAATCGATCGATCTGCTCGCTGCATTCCACATCGATCTGCCGCAAGCGATTCACAACGACATCAGCCAGATCCTTTCGCCGCAGAAGAGAGCGGATCAGTGTTCGGATCGTGGCCAGCGGGGTGCGCACCTCATGGGTGATCGCTTCCAGCAAATTCAGATCTCCATGGCTGGGCGCTTCCGGTGGGCGCTCAGCCTGGATGGGTTGCAGCATCAGCCCAGGGGCTGTGCCGGTGAGCCGCTCCGTCAGACGGGGCCAGAACTGTTCTGACCAGGCTGCATTGCTCTGCAGGGAGCCGATCGATTCGAGCGCTTGGCGCAGCTGCTCGGCCTGCGCTGGTGACTGGTGCTCAAGCCGCCCCCCCAGCTGCACCAGCACATCACTGAGCGTGGCCGGGTCGCATCGCATCAGCAGCTGCCGCTTCTGGGGCGGCCCATGCAGGGCAAGTGCCACCTGGACCTCGGGCGTGATCACCAGCAGCAGTGGGTCATCTCCGTCGTCGGGGCGCAGGGACAAGCGTTGGAATCCCCGCAGGGAACCGGACTCATCGCTGCTGGACCGTCCCGGCAGTGCCGTTGGATGCGGACTCAGTTGATCCAGTTGATCTGGAGCCCACACCCATCCCTGCAGATGTTTCAGCAACTCCGGCTCATAGAGGGCTGGCAGGGGGGCAGCCAGCCAGATGCCGCGTTCCAGGCCTCGCTCAAGCAGGTCCTGTTGCAGGGTTTCCAGGGCAGCCCACCAAAGCCGCCGCACACCAATCTCATCGCAGCGGCCCTGGGGCACGTCCTGTGCCAGCCGTTGCCGCAGGTTGGTGAAGGAGGGGCCGGTCAACGGAGGTGCGACAAGGAGCGACGGCTTTGCCGGACCACCGACAGGCAGAGGCCGAGCGCGATGAAGTTCACCACCATGGCTGAGCGCCCATAACTGAGGAAGGGCAGGGGGATTCCTGTGACGGGGCCCAAGCCGATGGTCATGAAGATGTTGACCACCACCTGGAACATCAGCATCGTGCCGATCCCGATCACCACGAGTGATTCGAAGTCGGTGCGGGCATTGCGTGCGATCTGGAGCAGCCGTGCCATCAACGCGGCAAAGCCAAGAACCACCAAAAGGCAGCCAATAAAGCCGGTTTCCTCACCGAGGGCGCTGAAGATGAAATCGGTGTGTTGTTCAGGGATGAAACGAAGCTTGGTCAGTTGTCCTTGAAGAAGACCTGTGCCCAAGACGCCGCCTGAACCGATGCCAACGGTGCTCTGGAGCAGGTGATAGCCCCCGCCCAATGGATCCTGACTGGGGTCGAGGAACAGCACCAAACGGTCCCGTTGATAGTCCTTCAAACCATGCATCCAGAGCCATGGCGTCACAGCAGCCATGGCGCCGTGGATGGCCAGGGTTGCTGTGGCTGCCAGACGTTTCCAGGGCAAGGAGCGGTATGCGAGAACTCCCATCAGCGGGATCCAGATGGCCATGGCCCAGGGGAGAAGGCCTGAGAGCAGGGCCGTCACCAGCGGTGACAACAACAGAATCACCCACTCGACCGGCATCCCCGACCAATAGAGCATCGTGAGCATCAGGGCGCCGAATACAAGCGATGTGCCGAGATCAGGCTGGATGAACACCAACAGCCAAGGCACTGCAATCACCCCGAGCGGGCGCATCAGATCAACCGGTCGTTCCACCGGGTGTCGCGACAAGACTGCTGCCACGAGCAGGATCGCCGCGATCTTGGCGAACTCCGATGGCTGAACATGAACCCCACCAATGCTGATCCAGCGTTGGGCACCCAGCGCTGTGGTCCCAATCACACGCACCGCCACCAGGCTGATCACCGTGAGGGCGTAGACGGGAACCAAAAGAGGCCGGAGACGCTGCAACGGCAGCCGTTCCAGCCCCAGCGCCAGCAGCACTCCGAAGGCCGCGGTGACCCAGTGGTGATACCAGTCGGCATAGTCCGCCTGGCGTTGGGTGCTGGCGATCAGCACCCCGGCGATGGTGATCATTCCGAGCGGAACACCCCAGAGCACCCACTCCCGGTGCGATCTGCGGCGGTCACGTCGGCTGAACATCGTCAGACGGGCTGGGTGACGGCCTTGAGCACCGCTTCAGCAAGGTTCTTGAACTCAGCGGCGCTGGCGGAGTCGCTGCGGTTGATCACGATCGGTCGTCCCGTGTCACCGCCTTCCTGCACGGGCATTTCCATGGGGATCTGAGCCAGCAGGGGTACGTCGTAATCCGCAGCGAGTTGGGCGCCGCCGCCACTGCCGAAGAGGGCGTAGCGGCAGTCGGGACGGTCCGGAGGAATGAAGGTGCTCATGTTCTCCACCACGCCCAGAACGGGAATGCCCATCTGCCGGAACATGGCGAGCCCCCGTCGCGCATCCTGCAGCGACACCTGTTGTGGGGTGGTCACGATCACAACGCCCGCCATCGGCACTGCCTGGGCCAGGGAGAGCTGTGCATCACCGGTGCCCGGCGGCAGATCAACGATGAGAACGTCCCGCTCACCCCATTCGGCCTGATACAGGAACTGCCGAATGATGCCGTTGAGCATCGGGCCGCGCCAGATCACAGGCTGGTGATCATCGATCAGCAGACCCATCGACACCATGGCGATGCCGCAGGTCTCGATCGGGACAATCCGCTGCTGATCGCCGCTGCCCTGCACCTCAGGTGTTTGGTCAGCGACGCCCAGCATGGTGGGTGCGTTAGGCCCGTAAATATCGGCGTCCAGAAGTCCGACCCGCAGGCCGGTCTGGGCGAGGGCGCAGGCCAGATTGACCGCGACGGTGCTCTTGCCGACGCCGCCCTTGCCGCTGCTCACGGCAATCACCTGGCGCACGCCGGGGATCGACTGGCGTTCCGCCGGCTGACCATGGCCAGCCTGGCCAATGCCCCCTTGGCTTGGCGGTTGGCCGACCTCGATCTGCACGTCGTCAATGCCATCGAGGGCCATCAGAGCTCCCCTTGCTTCGGCCACGATGCGGTCTCGCTGGCTTTGGGCGAAGCCTGGAAGGCTGAGGCGAAACACAGCCCTCGGCGGGGTGATGCGGATTTGTTCGATCCAGCCAAGCTCCAGGGCCGTTTTGCCACTGCCGGCATCTTTGACTTGCTGGAGGGCTTGGTTGGCCTGCTCGACCGGGGTCATCCGTTTCATCAAGGCAAGCCGGATCCTAGGGGCGCCGCCCGTGACAGTCCCTGACGGATGCTTGTCCAGGCCTGGGGTGACCTGGTTAGGTTTCGATGTCTTCAGTCTCTGACACATGGTCCGCTCCCTGATTCGCCGCGTCCTCGGACGCCAGGACGTGGGTGTCAGCAAGGCTCCCCTTGAGCTGCCCCCCAGCGATTCCAGAGAGCGGGCCCGGTCGATGGTGATGGGGCTGCAGGACGAAATCTGTGCGGGCCTGGAAGCCCTCGACGGTGAAGGTCGCTTCGTTGAGGAGAGTTGGGTCAGGCCTGAAGGGGGTGGTGGGCGCTCCCGGGTGATGCGTGAGGGGCGCGTCTTTGAACAGGGCGGCGTGAATTTCTCCGAGGTTCAAGGCGAAGAACTGCCCCCGTCGATCCTCAAGCAGCGTCCTGAGGCCAAGGGGCATCCCTGGTTCGCCACGGGAACCTCGATGGTGCTGCATCCCCGCAACCCCTACATCCCGACCGTTCACCTCAATTACCGCTATTTCGAGGCTGGCCCGGTGTGGTGGTTCGGCGGTGGTGCCGACCTCACGCCCTACTACCCGTTCCTCGACGACGCCCGTCATTTCCATCGCACCCACCAGGCGGCCTGTGATTCAGTTCACCCGGATCTGCACAAGGTGTTCAAGCCCTGGTGCGATGAATACTTTTATTTGAAGCACCGTGGTGAAACCCGCGGCGTTGGCGGCATCTTTTACGACTACCAAGACGCCAACGGCACCCTCTACAAGGGTCAGGATCCCTGCGGGTCTGCTGCTCAGGTGTCGGCTCGCTTGGGAGCTCGGCCGTTGAGCTGGGAGCAGCTGTTCTCCTTGGGGCAGGCCAATGGCAGAGCCTTTCTTCCCGCCTATGCCCCCATCGTGGAGAAGCGCCACCCGATGGCCTATGGCGATCGCGAAAGGGACTTTCAGCTCTATCGCCGGGGACGTTATGTGGAGTTCAACCTGGTGTGGGATCGCGGCACGATCTTCGGCCTGCAGACCAATGGACGCACGGAGTCGATCCTGATGTCTCTGCCCCCGCTGGTGCGTTGGGAGTACGGCTACACCGCCGAGGCCGGATCAAGGGAAGCCCTGCTGACCGAACTGTTCACCAAGCCGCAGGACTGGCTCGGTGATGCCTCGCTGGATGAGCGCTGCCGCCCCCATGGAGCGATCAACTAACTGACGCCTTGAACGAGCGCGTTCACCACGCGCTCGGCCAGGCAATTCACCGTGTGATCTCTGGAGCGTGGATCCCTCAGTTTCGTCTCGAGAGGGGGCTCCAGCATGGCGATTTCAAGAATTCCGATCCCGCGCCGAGGACCGCCAAGGCCTCCGCGGAACAGGCGTGGGTAGCGCCCAAATGCCTGGGCCAGGTTTTCATCGACGACATTCAGTTCGCGCACATTTGGGAGCACCGGAATCAGACCGGAGCCGAAGCCATGGGGCCGGTAGGCATCGAAATGGATCTCCAGGACATATTCACCACGCTCTGAAAAGACCTTGGCCTTCGACCAGTTGGTGCTGGGGTCGTCATCGTTCGAGATGCTGATGGACGGCGGGGTGTAGGCGCGGATGTTCAAGCCACGGGCCTGGCCTTGGCTCACCACAGCGGCCTGAACTTCGCGGTTCCAGAACAGCTCATCGCGAATGCCCGGTTGCATCGGCGGTCGCGTCTGCTGATCCACGGCATATCCAGGGGTTCCTGGACTAGCAGTGCCCTGGGAGTCGGCATGTCCTGCCATGACGACGATTGGCAGGTTGCTCTGCACAGGGCTTCTGCCAACCCAGCTCCCGGGTTTCTTTGTGCGTGGGCCGAGCAAGGGATCTGGCGTGGCGGGCTCAGGACAGGGGGCTGGCTGTTTCGGTGCTGGTTTTTTGCTGGGTTCGGCTGTGCCAAGCCAGTTGTGCTGTTCCGCAGCCTTGGTCATCGCCAGGGTTGCCAGTGACAGGCCTGCGATGGCAAGTCCTGAGGCAAAGCGACGCCGTCGCATCCAGGCCGGCAGACCCATTGTTCAGATGGGGGAGGAGAGCAGGGATCCGTCACTGGCGAGTTGCAGGGTCTCAGCCAGTTCCAGTTCGATGGCGATCAATTCGTCCCGATGAGCCCGCAGACGAATGGCGCTGCCGTCTCCCTCGGGAGCAGGAAGGAGTTGCAGTTCAAGGGCTTCTGTGCGAGCTGCCCGCCGTGTGTAGACAGCTCCTGCCAGAGGGCCGAGGCCAATCAGCAGCAGAGGCCACCAGTGCAGTTGGGGTGCCAGCTGACGCAGGACCAGGCCGAAGCAGGCGGAGCCAGTGGCCGCCAGCACTGACAGCAATACGGCAAGGGGTTGGCTGGAGGCCACTTTCCCCTTGAAGCGGAGCACCTGGCGCTCAGCATCGCCGCCATCCCGGCTCCAGCCGCGCTCTTCCAGCCAAGTGCTGAGCCCGTCAAGCACGGTGATGGGGGGTTGGGGGGACATCACGTCCACCACTGTGGTTCGGTCTTTGCTGGCTGCACGAAGAAAGAAGACCAGACCAATCGCCAGCAGAACAGTCAGCAGGAGGGTGGATTGAAATCCTGCAGGCATGGCATCCCGGTGGTGTTCAACCTTTTTAAGCCTTGCGCCGGCTGAATCGCTTAGTTCAAGGCGAACCGGTGGGAGTCCAGCCAGCTGCGCCAGGGGTGCATCAGTCGCTCGGCTTCGCCGCGTGCATCGGATTCAAGGTGCAGCATGCGCCGCGGCCGTCCGCGGCTCGGGCAGCGTTGGGTGTAACAGCTGATCGAGCCCTGTTGCTCAAGGAACTCCAGGGCCTGTTGCAGCACGGTTTCAGAAAGCCGCAGTTGCGGCTCCTCCTGGATCAGTTTCTGCAGGAGTCCGGAGGGGTAGTTGTCGTCTTTGAGCAAGCACTCGAGGATCCAGCAGACAGCCAGCTCCAGGTCGAGGAACTGCGGCGGCGGCTGATGGAAGTACTGCTCGATGTCTGCCAGACAGGTGCGCGAAGGCTTTCTGCGAGAGAACACAGGCGCGGGACGACTTCACCAATCAAAAGCGATCTCATTTCGAGATTCAAGAGGAGAGTCTTGAGACTTGCTGTGGAGGTGATTGGCCACACTGGCCCTATCCCTTCCTGAAGTCATGGCTGAGAAGTCGTCATCCCCAGCGGAATTCGCCGTCTTTGATCGCGACCTCGATGCAGCTTGGACGGAGCGCTATCTGCAGTCCCCGCGGCTTGCGGTTGATACCGAAGCGATGGGGCTGATCCATGGGCGTGATCGGCTTTGCCTGGTTCAGATCGCCGACGCCGAAGACCGTGTGGCCTGCGTCCGCATTGGCCTGGGCCAGACCGAGGCGCCGAATCTCAAGCGCCTGTTTGAGGCGCTCACGGTGGAGAAGGTGTTTCACTTCGCCCGTTTTGATGTGGCTGCGCTTGCCGCCGGTTTGGGGATCGACGTGAACCCCGTGTTCTGCACCAAGGTCGGCAGTCGGCTCGGCCGCACGTACACCCCCCGCCATGGCCTCAAGGATCTGGTGATGGAATTGGTCGGCGTTGAGCTGGACAAGGGCGCCCAGAGCAGTGACTGGGGCCGGGTGGACGAACTCACGGATGCCCAGCTGGCCTACGCCGCCAACGATGTGCGCTATCTGCTGCCAGCCCGTGAGCGCCTGGAGCAGATGTTGCGGCGGGAAGGGCGCTGGGATCTGGCGCAACGCTGCTTCCAGTGCGTTCCGGTGGTAGCCGAGCTGGATCGGCTGCGCTTTCACCAGATCTTTGAGCACTGAGGTTGGGGCTCAGTCTTCCAGCATGAAATTGCCGTCGCCTTCGCTGTTCTCGAGCAACGCGTCCAGCTGACGGGCGTGGTCACCGTTGTCCTTGTCGAGGGCGGCCAGCATGGATTCAGCCATGGCTCGCCGTCCCTCCACATCGCGATGTCCTTCTCGGGCCGCGGCTTGTTCCACCTGGCGCCGGGCACTGGCGAGGCTGATGCTCAGTCGACTCGCCAACTGGGCACAAAGTTTGACGAGGGTGGGGTCTTGAATCGCGGCCATCGCAACCAACCGAAGATCTTCAGTATCCGTTGAAGCGATCCAGGATCAGGCGTGCCAGCTGATCGCTCCCGCCTGCCGGCCCCATCCGCTGCGTGCCGATTCGTCCCAGGTGGGAGCGGAGTGTCGGGTCGTCCAGGAGGAATTCGAGCCGTCTCGTGAGCTCGGATTCATCAGAGCAGGGACGAACCGCACCCCCCAGCAGGCGGCTCTGACGGCGAGCGAAGCCCGGCTTGAACTGCGGTCCTGGTCCCGGCAGGGACAGGGCCGGAATGCCCAGCCCCACCAGTTGTTCTGTCGCCGTTCCGGCAGTGGCGATGCCGGCTTCTGCCCAGCCAGCCCATTGGTCAAAGCAACCTCGCCCGATCAGCACCAGGCAGGCTCCTTTCACCCAGCAGGCTTCGGCACCCAGTTGGTCTGAAGGCGGAAGGCTGCGTCGAAACCCCAGTTGTTCAAGACTGTTGCTCAGGGCCTTTGCATCGGGTTGGGCGCCCACGGCCACGAGCAGTGCCATCGGCACACGGCCGGGCAGCGCTATGGCACTGCGAACCAACCGCTGCAGGTTTCGCTGGGCCTCCGGCATGCGACTTCCGCAGAGCAGGAGCACTCGGCGGCAGCGGTCCAGGGCTGATGGCAGTGGTTGGACCTGAAGGCCATCCATCATCGGATTGCCCGGCGCAAGGGCGCCCACGCCCTTGCGTTGCAAGCCTCGGGCCGTGAGCCGATCACGCATGGCCACCAGCTGACAACGGCGCGAGCGCATCAGGCGCCATTCCCATGGATCCCACTCACTGCCTTTGAGCCGGTGGTAGCAGTCGCTCTTGGACCGTCCGGGACCGCTGAGCCAGGTGTAGTCGCTTTTGGGAGTGCCGATGAAGCCAAAGGGGGCACCACTGCTCCAGGCCATCAGCAGCGGCAGCAAATCACCCACGGCAACGATGGGTTGGCGCTCATGTCCTAGGCGGCGTACCAACTGCCATTGACTCCAGCTCAGGCTGGGGAGCCCAGCTCTGACGTCTGCCAGCAGACCTCTCAGGCTTTGGTTGCTGAAGCCACCACTGGGCAGGGCCGCTTTTGGCCCCAGGCGTGTCAACCATCCCTGCTGAACAGCAGCATCAAACACCCGTCCGGCACCCACCAGAGGAAGCACGGTCAGGGGGCGTCGCGGTGCGCGCCGATGCACGGCCTGGATGATCCGCAGGGTGATCAGGTCTTCGCCGTGCCCGTTGCAGAGAAACAGCAGTGAGCCAGGGGCGTGGCTGATACGATCCCCTGATGGGGACAGCTGTTCCCGGGCGGCGGCATGGCCAAGTGGTAAGGCAGAGGATTGCAAATCCTTTATCCCCAGTTCGAATCTGGGTGCCGCCTTTGAATCCTCATCACAGTTGAGCCTCCGCGCTCATAGCGGCAACGTTGCGTGAGTGACTCTTGCAGCTCACGGTGTTCGCATCAATCCAGCAACGCCCCTGGGCCATGCGGGTTGCAGGAAGGCCCTTGGGGAGGCCTCTGGCATCAAAGCGAACCCATGACGTGCTGAGCAGGGTTGCGCTCCAGAGGCGTGAATCCACGCGGCAGCCTGAGTTATCGCAGCTGAGCGGACTGCCTTGATCTCCATCCAGGCTGACGAAGCTCAACTGGTAGCTGCCCCCCGTTTCTTGATCGTCTCCGATGAATCGAAGCCGCAGGCCACGGCTTCCGTTCGCGCTGATCTGCAGGCGCTCGCAGGCCAAAGAACGCCCACCGACGACGACGCGGCAATGCGCAGGCCTGTGCTCCAGACGGCCAAAAGCCTGGGCTGGATTGACCGTTGCTGGCACGGCAAGCAGCAGTGGCGCCATCCAGAGATGAATCATCAGTAATCGCTGTCGGCAACGCACATGCCCAGGCAGCGAATGCCATTGCTGGCGGTTCTGCGGCAGTGGTTGCAGAGGATGCGTTCCGCGTCCGCAGTCGATCCCTCCACGGCTTGATCGGTCGATCGCGCAGGTTCCTGCGCGGGGGATGCGGTCATGACGCAACGGGACGGGCTGGTGGCGATCATGGCTGGCAGCAGCATCGCCCTGTTGAACGGCATCGGTTTCGGCACCTGGGCCTGGGGCAACAAGGCGGTTTGGGGATACGACGCCCAGCGGGACGACGCTCGCCTTCGTGCCACGTTTCGTCAGGCCCTCAGCTCTGGGCTCAACTTGATCGACACGGCGGATTCCTATGGAACGGGGAGCCTGAGTGGACGCAGTGAAGCGTTGCTTGGCGACTTCATGGCCGAGTTGCCATCCCTGCGTCGATCCCAGTTGACGGTGGCCACGAAGTTGGCCCCATTCCCCTGGCGATGGGGGCGTCGGGGCTTTGATGCCGCCTTTGAGGCCAGTCGAACGCGGCTTAAGGGGCAGCTTCGGCGGGTGCAGCTGCACTGGAGTACAGCGCGCTACGCGCCCTGGCAGGAGACAGGCCTTCTTGATGGCTTGGCTGATCTTGTTCTGTCTGGCCGGGTTGAGGAGTTGGGCCTGTCCAACCTGGGTCCCCAACGCCTGCTGTTGATCCATCGCCGTCTGTTGGAGCGGGGCGTTTCCCTACGCAGCGTTCAGGTGCAGTGCTCGCTCTTGGCACCTGCGGATGATCAGCTGCGCGAGTTGATTGCCGTCAGCAGGGAGCTTGGCGTGGAGGTGTTGGCCTACAGCCCTCTGGCTTTCGGCGTGCTGGGTTGTGCTCCAGGGTCTGAGGAGAGGCGTCCTGTCACCTGGTTGAGACAACGCCTGTTCCAGCGCCTGCTTCCGGCAAGTCTTGAGTTGCGCAGTGCGATGCAGGCCATCGCGATCGATCGCGGGGCATCGATGGTTCAAGTCGCTTTGAACTGGTGCAGAGCTCTTGGCACAACGCCGATCCCGGGGCTGCGAACTCCAGAGCAGGCCAGGGATGTCGCCGCTGCGCTGCAGTGGTCATTGTCACCGCAGGAGTTTCAGCGGTTGAATGCGGCCCGGCTCCATTGCAGCGAGCGGATGCCCGCCAATCCCTTCCAGAGCCGCTGAGTGTTGTGCTCAGGCCTCTGAGGCGGATTCAGGGGCTGGACTCACCACCACCGGGAGGCTGTCTCCGTCATTGCGAATCGGAACGACTTTGTCTTGCGAGGGTTCCAGGCGAGTGGGGGCTGGGGCAGTGTCCTGCTGTTGGGCACAGGCGGCGAGGGCTTCCTGCAGCAAGGAATCAAAGGTTGCCCCAGGCAGTCGATGCCGGGCGACCTCCAGAAAGGTGCGCGGAAGCGATTCGCCAGCAGCGCTCCTCAGAGCGGGGTTGTTCTGGCGATGTTCCTGCTCGTCCTGAATGGCGCGGATGAACCTGCGCGTGACGTCGCGCTTGGTGGACGCCTTGATCAGGGTGTCGCGCTCCTGAGGACCATGACTGAGCTCCTGCTCCATGTCTTGAATACGCCGTTCGAGGCTTTCCAAAACCTCCTGGGCTTCCTTGCCGATGTGAGCCAGTTGCCCATCCGAAAGGTGGGGCATGTCGGCCACGAACACCTTGCCGTGATCCCGGAGCGTGAGAAAAGTTGGTCGTGGACCCTGCCTGTAGCCCTGTTGCCTGTCCTGGCCTGAAGGCAAAGGACGCCTCGGAGGAACAGGACCTGCAGACGATCGACGGCGCGTAATGCGCTGGGGCTTATCAAAAGGCATTGAAAAAAGATGTATTGACGCCGCTATCGGAAAAGGTTCCGATGTGCTTCAGGCACCCTATTCGATCCCTTCTGGGGTGTGGCCGACTGCATTAAACCTGTCTGAAACTGACGTAATCAGGCGGGAACACCGTCCAGAACAGCGGCGCTGCCTGGGGTGTTGGAGGTCACGTTGCCAATCACCCAAGCCCGATGGTTCTTGCCGCGGCAATGCTCGATCACAGCGGTTTCGCTCCCAGCCGGCACCACCAGGCAGAAACCGATGCCGAGGTTGAACGTGTGCCAAAGGTCTCTTTCGGGAATGTCTCCGGCCTCCTGCAGCCATCGGAACAGGGGTGGTCTTGTCCAGCTGGAGGCATCGATGCGCGCAGAGCAGCCATCCGGCAGGCAGCGCGGCAGGTTTTCCGGGAGTCCTCCGCCGGTGATATGGGCCATGCCGTGGAGCTCGCATCCGCTCTGCAGCAGGTGCTGCACCAGGTCGGCATAAAGGGTTGTCGGCGCCAGCAGGTCGCCGATGAGAGGGCGCTGGTCGTCGCCATACAAGGTGTTCGCTTTGGCGTTGGCCTTCTCCAGCACCTTGCGCACCAGGCTGAAGCCGTTGCTGTGCACGCCGCTGCTGGCCACACCGATCACGCTGTCGCCAGGTTGGATGCGCTGGCCGTCAATGAGCTCGTCCTCTTCAACGACGGCCACACAAAAGCCGGCGAGGTCGTAGCGCCCCTTCGGGTAAAACCCCGGCATCTCGGCCGTTTCGCCGCCGAGTAGGGCGCAGCCGCTCTGCCTGCAGCCATCGGCGATTCCTTCAACGACCTCGGCCATTGCCGATGGCGCTAAGGCCCCGGTGGCCATGTAATCCAAGAAGAAGAGCGGCGCGGCTCCTGAGGTGATCACGTCGTTGACGCACATCGCCACCAGGTCGATGCCCACGCCGTGATGGCTGCCATGCTCCTGGGCCAGCTCAAGTTTGGTTCCGACGCCATCGGTGCCTGAGACCAGAAGGGGCTTGCGCAATCCGGCTGGAAGACGCATCAGCCCGCCAAAGCCGCCAAGGCCGCCGATGACCTCCGGTCGGTGGGTGGCTTCCACAGACGCCTTGATGCGTTGCACGAACGCGCGCCCGGCCTCAACGTCAACTCCAGCGCTCTTGTAATCCATGGAACGAATCCGATGCATTGATCCTGCAATGCCGCGGAACCTGTGCTGATTGGCTTGTCGGCACAGCAGCTGATTGGCTGTGCTTATCGACTGTTCTCTCTCGGCTTATGCCCGGGGGCTTGCGTTCCGGCGTTGATCTGCCAGTCGGCACGCGGTTTAGCGCAAGAGGCGGGCCTGGGTGGCTGTGCCGATCGCTCTGATGGCGCCCAGTTTCTTTCCAAGAGCACCCTTTTTAAGTTCACAACATTCTTTTTTGTGAGGCCTGCCAACGGCCGAGAACTGCGCGCTCAGTTCCCAGTCCTTGGCAACGCCGTTCTGCATGCGAGTCCTCCTGACGTTGGCCACGCTCTCCGGAGCGATCTCAGGCAGTGCGGCCCTCCTGCCGGTCGTGGCCAGTGATTTCCTCTCGGTCAACGGTGCAGAGCCGCTTGACCCTCTGGATCTGGTGGTCGAGCCCCAGGCTTCTGGGCTGCAGGCAACGCTTACTCCGGCGGAGGTCAAACCGGTTCTTGCACCTCCTTCCCCTGAACTCCCCAAGCCGAAGCTGAAGGTCGTTCCAGAAGTGGTGAAGGTCATCACTGGTGAGGCCAGTTGGTACGGCCCCGGTTTTTACGGCAACCTCACGGCCAACGGTGAGGTTTACAAGCGCGGCACGATGACGGCGGCCCACCGCACGCTTCCCTTTGGAACAAAAGTGCGCGTCACCAACCTCTGGAACGGGCGCACGGCCGTGATCCGCATCAACGATCGCGGACCTTTCATTGATCACCGGGTGATCGACCTGGGCCACGGCGCCGCCTCTGACCTGGGACTGACTGCCTCTGGAATTGCCCAGGTCAAGCTTGAGGTGCTGCGCTGAGCTGCGTCGTTCTCTCCACCCAGGCCGAGCTGGAACGCTTCCGGGCCAACCTCGGTGGACCTCTGCAATTCGTGCCCACCATGGGGGGGTTGCACCAGGGTCACGGTGAGCTGATCCGCCTCGCTGCAGGACGGGGTCCTGTGCTCGTGAGTGTGTTCGTTAACCCACTCCAATTCGGGCCAGCTGAAGACTTTGATCGCTACCCGCGAACCCTCGAAGCGGATCGCGATTTAGCCGAACGTTGTGGCGCCCATGCCCTTTGGGCCCCGAGTGTCGTCGCCATTTATCCAAGTGGCCTCCAGTCAGCGGTGACGCGTTCTGCACCTGCTGACCTGCAGCCCCATCTTTGTGGAGCCTCCCGTCCCGGTCACTTTGATGGTGTGGTCACGGTCGTGGCCCGACTGCTGCAGCTGGTGGAGCCGTCCTGCCTTTGGCTGGGTGAGAAGGACTGGCAGCAGCTGGTGATCCTGCGCCGGCTCGTGGCCGATCTTGATCTGGGCGTGGCGGTGCAGGGCGTTCCCACCGTTCGTGAATCCGATGGTTTGGCGTTGAGTTCCCGTAACCAATACCTCTCTTCTGTTGATCGGGCTCGAGCCGCTGCTCTGCCGGCGGCACTGCGTCATGCCGATCCCAGTGATCCTGAGACTTCGGTGCGACAGAGCCTCGCTGAAGCAGGACTTGAAGTGGAGTATGTAGAGAGGGTCGATCCCCGCACCCTTCAGCCCTGTGGCGCTGAAACGGCCATCTCACTGTTGGCCGCGGCGGTGCGTTGCGGGACGACCCGTTTGATTGATCACGTCTTCCTGATGACCCGCCAGCCTCTTGTTGCCATTGATGGCCCTGCCGGTGCTGGCAAAAGCACCGTGACCCGGGCCTTTGCTGAGCGGATGGGGCTGGTTTACCTCGATACCGGTGCGATGTATCGGTCGGTGACCTGGTTGGTGCAACAGAACGGTGTGGACCCGCAGGATGCGGCGTCGATTGCACCGCTGTTGAACGACCTCGACCTTCAGCTGCGGTCGCTGCCCGGTGGTGGCCAGCAGGTGTTGGTGAATGGGCAGGACGTGAGTGACGCGATTCGCTCGCCGGAGGTCACCGCGTCGGTTTCGGCCGTGGCCGCCCACCGTTGCGTCAGGCAAGCGCTGACCGCTCAACAGAAAGCGATGGGTGCCAAGGGTGGTTTGGTGGCAGAAGGCCGCGACATCGGCACCGCTGTTTTCCCGGATGCGGATTTGAAGGTGTTCCTTACGGCCACGGTGGGCGAACGGGCCCGGCGCCGGGCTCTGGATCTGGACCAGCGGGGCTTCCCGGTGCCTGAGCGATCTGAGCTTGAAGCACAGATCGCCGAACGGGATCACCTCGACAGCACCCGTGAAGAGGCTCCTCTGGTGCAGGCGGACGATGCCGTTGAGCTCGTGACCGATGGCATGAGCATCGAGGCTGTGATCGATGCCCTGGTGGGGCAGTTCCGGTCTCGGGTGGCTGAAGAAGCCTGGCCTACGCCGGCGGGCTGAGCTCGTCGAGCAGGTTGGCGCAGGCATCCTCGAGCAGGTCGAGCACATGCTCGAAGCCCGCCTCGCCCCCGTAATAGGGATCCGGCACTTCCGTTTCAGAGAACCGGCCGGCGTAGCTGAGCATGGGCTTGATGCTGGCCGTTGCTCGGGGCCCGGCTTCGCGAGCCAGTCCCTGGACGGCCGCGAGATTGTCGTCGTCCATGGTCAGCATCAGATCGAAACTCGAAAAATCGTCGAGGCTGATCTGCCTTGCTCGGCTGGGGAGGTTGATGCCGCGGCGGTTGGCGGCAGCCTGCATGCGTCGGTCTGCCGGGTTGCCCACATGCCATCCGCCCGTTCCGGCGGAATCCACCAGGAACTGATCACTGAGGCCACGCTCTTCAAGCAGATGCAGGAAGACGCCTTCGGCTGCCGGTGAGCGGCAGATGTTGCCGAGGCAGACGAACAACAGTTTCTGGGTCATCCGGCGTTGAGGCGTTGGAGGGCTTTCAGCGCCCGCAGCTGCACCACCCTGACACCTTCCGCATCGGATGCGAGCTGGTTTAGTGCGGCCCGGCCCTGTTCGGCGAGGTGCGCTGACAAAGCTGCGCTGTTCAAGCGTTGCTCGAGTCCGTAGGCCGCTGCATAACGCACCACCCACTCGTCGTCTCGCACGGCTTTGAGCAGTCCCTCGAAACAGCGCACAAGCTGATCGTGCGCTGCGTCTTCACTGAACTCCAAGTCCGCCAGGCCACGGGTTGCGGAGCGCCGCACGCTCGGAGCGATGTCGGCCTGAAGGGCATGCTCCAGGAGGTCAAGACCCCGTGGATCCCGCAGGGCGGCAATCACCTTCACCACCCATGCCCGTGCGCCGTAATTGCGGGCATCCAGGCTCACCAGAAGGATGGGAATGGTGTCCCGTCCCAGTTGGATCAGCCCCTGTGTTGCCACTGCTGCCACCGCTGGATTGTTGAACCCCAGCACTTTCACGAGCGGCTTGGCGGCCTCAAGGTCGTTCAGTGCACAAAGGGCTTGCGTTGCTTTAACCAGCTCAGGAGTGCTGGTGGCCCGCTCGAGCGTCTGAAGCGCCTGGTCCAATGCTGTGTTGGTCATCAGAGCAGTCCGTCCATTGCGTCGAGAACGTCATTGGGGTCGACGTTGCGTTCCGCCACCTCTCGGAGTGCAACCAACTTGAGGCTGGGTTCCACCGCAGCCGTGCGGATCGAGGGCACGGCGGCAAGCCAGCCGGTGGCGCCGAGGTCGAGCAGCGCGCCGCGGCGCACCAGGGGTTCTGGATGGTTCAGCAGCTTTTTCAGTTCCATACCCCATTGATCAAGTCCGGTCAGCTGCAGCAATGCTCGGCAGGCCGCTGAACGGATCAAGGGCCGAGGGTGCTCCGTGAACGGATGAATCACAGCGAGATTGCTACTGCTGCCATCACCGATGTCACCCAGGGCTTCCAGCAACGCTTCACAGGGTTCATTGAGCAAGGGGGATGAGGGTTGCTCAGCTCCTGCTCCCTCCAATCCACTGGCAAGCAAGGCCCGGATGCCCTCAACAGCCCCACAGCTGCCCATGGCACCAAGCGTGCGGACCACCTCCTCTCGCACGGTGTAATCGTTGGAGTGCAGCAGCGCCAGAAGAGGTTGTTCCGCTCTCATGTCCCTGAGCAGACCGAGGGCACGGATTGCGTTGAGAGCGACACCGCGCTGCTCTGGATCAATCGGCGTGGCATCCAGTGCTTCAAGAGCCCTGAGCAGAAGAGGGATGGCATCGGGATGCTGGCTGCGCATTTTTCCGAGCCACCAGGCGGCGTAGTACTGCGCCGAAGGGTCCTCCGTTTGGCGGAGGTTTTTGATCACCTGCGTTTCACTCAGCGGTTCCATCACACCCAGGCCGATGCCATATCGGCTGTCCAGCTTTCAGTTCGTTTGAACCGGAACGGTCCCGCCACCGAGCCCCAGCAACGCTCATTGGTTTCCGGGTCATGACCGCGATCGAGGGTCGCAAGGGAGTCTCCTTCCAAATGAAAGCTGCTCACCAGCACGGTGTCTTTGCCATTCCGTTGCACGATGCATTTGCAGCCTGGTTCCATGGCGCCGTGGTAGCCGTCTGGCTGTTCGAGCACTTGGTAGTGGCACTCATCCAGGCTGATCAGGTCGCTGTCCTGAATGGCAAGGCGCAGTTGTGGATCAAACGTGGCTCCAGCGAAGCGTTCCGGATCACGGAAGGTGTGATTCCAGAGCTTGATGGCGCCGGAGGCCTGCTCTTCAGCGCGGATCATGCGCAACCGATAGGGATGCTTGGGATCAACGGCATAGGTCTGTTCGAGCAGAATTGACCCTGGATGGAGCTGTATGAGCGGGCGATACCTCAGAAAGATGTGGGCATAGAGGGGTGGATTGTCGAAGGCTTGCTGCTGGTTGCTGTATTCGCCGCAGAGCAGGTTGAGAAAACGCCGAACGTTGGGGGTGATCACAGCGCTCTTATGGGGCCGAAAAAGAACAATAAAAAAAGCCCCCCGAGGGGGGCTTGGAACGCAACGTCGGCTGATCAGATCAGGGCGTTGATGGCGTAATCGATGTAGCTGTTGGCTTCAGTAGCAGCATCGCCGCTGAGGCCGTGGTTGGCCTTGATGTGCTTCAGAGCTTCCACGTACCAGGACGGGGAGAGCTCGAAGGTGCGATTGATCTCGTCGAGACCAGCGATCAGGTAGTCGTCCATGGGGCCGGTGCCACCTGCCACGAGGCAGTAGGTGATCATGCGCAGGTAGTAGCCCACGTCACGGGAGCACTTGGCTTTGCCTTCCGCAGTGGCGGAGTAGTTGGACCCCTCCATCTGGGTGGTGTAGGGGAACTTGGTGTACACGGCCTGGGCAGCGCCGTTCACCAGGGAATCAGCCTTGCTGGTGAGAGCCTTGGCAGCCTCGAGGCTGGCCTTGGCACGGTTGAAGCGACCGGAGGCAGCCTGAACTTCGGTGTTGCTCAGGAAGCGGCCCTGGGAATCAGCTGCTGCAACAGCTTCGGTGAGGGGAGTTTTCATTGATCGTTATGGGAATGAAAGACGTCGAATCCAGGCGCCGATCAGGCGACGGAGGCGGCGGCGCGGTCGAAGTAGGTGCCGATTTCGCTGCTCAGGGAGGCGCAGTCACCAGCTGCGATGCCAGCTTTGTCGTTGACGATGGCCAGAGCGGCGTCCTTCATCAGGTTCACGCCGGCGGCGACAGAAGCACCGGGGGTGCCGAGGGCCAGGTAGGTCTCACGCAGGCCGTTCAGGCAGCGGTCTTCCATCACGGAAGCGTCGCCGGTGAAAGCGGAGTAGGTGACGTAGCGAAGGATGATCTCCATGTCGCGCAGGCAAGCGGCCATGCGGCGGGAGGTGTAAGCGTTGCCGCCGGGGGCGATCAGAGCAGGCTGCTGAGCGAACAGCTGGCGGGCAGCGGAAGCAACGATGGTGGAAGCGTTGCTGGAGATGCGGTTAACGGCATCCAGACGCTTGTTGCTGTCGGAAACCATGGCAGCGAGGGCGTCGATCTCGCTGGTGCTGATGAATTGTCCCCGGGCATCGGCCTGGGCGACAACCTTGGTGAAGGCGTCGAACATGGTTGTTGTTCCTGTGAACTACGTCTGGAAGGGAATTTCAGACTTGGAGGGATGGCAGAAGGCTATTGCCTCGATCCCGACGTCCGCGATTCTGACCAACTGCTCGGGAGCCTCCCGAAAGCTGTTCATAATGCTTAACTCCCTTGCGGCGACAAGGAAGTGGCGGCGGCTTCTTCGAGGTCAAACAGCACGCCGTGGATGTATGACTCCGTCCATTCGCTGCCGTAGAAGCGGGTCAACATGCCGCGAGCCGGATCTTTCTCGGCGCGATAGGCCGTGTAGCGCTTCTGGCCCGAGAGCAGGAGTGCCGCACGCTCATCGTTTACAGCCTGCGCCTCCTCCACCAGCGCTAGGTAGAGCTGGAGGTAGTCCGCGAAGGCCGGACGGATCACGCGGTCAATCAGCGCATCACCTTCTTCCCCCAGCGGGATCCGGGTCCAGAGAAAGGCAGGTGAGAAATACGGCTGTGCCTCGTCAGGGATGGGGCCACCGTCGGGTAGTTCGGCGCGCCAGCGCTCGAACAACGGCATCAGTCGCTGCCAAACCGGTCCCGTGTGATCGGGGTCTGTCTTGTCGACAGGTTGCAGGTCAAGAGCGAGCAGGTGCCCGTTGGGCAGCGTCACCAGATCGGCTCCGAAGAACGGAAGATCAAAACGGCTGCTGGGGTTGATCACGAAATTGAGCACCGATGCAGCGGCACCGGCTTCCACGCAGGCACAGCGCACCTGGCGCAGCTTCTCGGTTGAGCAGGCCCAGGTGGCCGTGCTGACGGGGACGGGTTTCGCCTTGGATCCCGTGCTCCCCTCTTTCTGCAGGAATCGTTCTGCCATCGGATAAGGCTTCGGCTGCAGAGGGGCCAGAGCAGCGACGGCGGTGTCGAGAAAAGGTTGCCAGCGCCATCCAGGGATCTGGACAGGATCAAGACTCGATGTGCGGAGGGGGAGGCTCATGCGGGCTGACTGGCGGGGAAGAGGAATTCGTGCAGGAATCGGTCGGACCAGTCCTTGCCGAAGTGACTGGTGAACAAACCGTGGGCTGGATCGCGTTCAGCGCTGTAGACGTCGTAGGCGTTCTGGAGTCGTTCCACCTCGGATGCCGCCAGTGCTGAATGCCCTTTGGCCTGGTCATGCATTGACCAATAGGCCGAGAGAAAGGCATCGAAAGCTTGGGGAAGCGATCCCTCCGCTTCGTCGGCACCGCCGCGGCAGAACAGCAACCAAGGGGAGAAGTATTGGTTGGGATCGAAGGAGCGCATGGTTTCCTCACCGTTCAGCTCGGGGAACTGCTCGTGCAGCGCCCTGAGTCCTGTGAAGTGCCGCTCCAGGTACTCCTTGTCCTGAATCAGCGGTTGAAAGTCGAGAACGGCCACCAATTTCTGACGGGCGCCGAACCAGAGCAGGTCCACCCCCATGAGCGGGTGGTCAAGGCCGTGTTCGGGATAGGCCACTGAGTTGAGAACCTGCAGGCTGTCGCCGGCATCGAGCCTGGTGACGCGCCAGCGGCGGAAGCCTGGAACATTCCAGAGCCAGCTTTCGATCTTGCCGCCGCTTTTGCTGGATTGGCAGTGTTGCAATCCCTCGGGCACAGCAGAAGGTTGCCCCCCCCGCTCCTGAATGCCCTGATGCAGTTGGTTGAGGAAGGAATCGAACATCAGTGTGTGGTCTCCAGCACGGGTGAGTCAGCGACCTGGCGGGCCTTGTCGGCCATGGCCTTGATGTCGTCGTCGCTGGGGCAGCGCAGTTCAGTGCAGTAAGTCGTCATCGACACCCCATCGAGGCACTGCACGGAACTCACGCGCATGCGCACCTGATCGGTCACGAACCAGCAACGCTCGGTTCCCACGTTCGTGTCGTAGCGCGTCGTGATGGTGAGAACGCCGTCGTCGGCAAAGGCGTAAGTGCTCACCACGGATTTCTTCTCGACGTAACCGACGTCTCGAAGCAAAAAGCCCTTGCGGGGGTTGCCCTGTTCAGGCACATCGACGATCACGGCGGCGTAGTCGTCGTTTCGAACCGCTTTTTTGAGGTTGCTTTCCCACCAGAAGCGGCCTCCACCGGCGGCGCGGTCTGTCGCCACCTGCAGTGCGTCACAGACGCGCTGCACAACGGGGTCGGAGGCATCGAATGGCTCGATCACCAGATTGGAATCAGCCGCTTCATCGTCCTGATGGTCGAGGTGATGAATCGAGCGGCGGTTCAACCAGGTGCCGCGGCTGGCCTTGAGGAAGTCCGCCATGGTCATTGGCGGCTCAAACGACGTCATCGCTCAGGCGTTGGTCATGATCTTTTGCTGCTTGAGCAGTTGCTCCAGCACCTCTTCCAGCCGTTGCAGCTCAGCATGCTCCGCAACAGTGGCGTCAATTCGCTTCTGCGGCAGCTTCAGCTTTTTCCCCATGGCGATCACGTCATCGCGCAGGCGGTTGCGGTACGCCTCGAGTTCGGCAATCGAATCGTTCAGTTCTTGCAGCGTGGGTTCGGCCATCGGTGCTCAGCGGTGGCAAGAGGGTAAGCCGCATCAGGGATCTGCTGGTGATGCCTTTCCTGTGGCCTACTTATTAATAGACGTGGGTTGAAAAACCTGAATGCAAGCCGGAACAGCGCTCTGCTTCCTTGCCAGATGGCCCTATCGCCGCTGGAGAGTTCTGCATCAACTCGCAATATTTGTCGGCTAAGTGACGAACCGTTGCGTGAACAGCCCCCTTCCGCAGGGGTGGACTGTTGACCCAGTTATTTTTTTTGAGCGCTTCGCAGGCCAAGCCTGAAACGTTCAGCTCGATTCTCTTTTTGAGAAAAACGCCGTCGTTTCGCGCCTGGTAGTCGAGAAGCATTCCCTCCCCCTTGTCTGGCTTTCCAATGCTCGACGCATTCTCCCGTTCCGTCGTCAGTGCTGACGCCAAAACTGCGGCTGTCGGTGCTGGCGATATCGCCGCCCTCCGTCAGTACGTTGCTGAAGGCAACAAGCGTCTGGACGCTGTCAACGCCATCACCTCCAATGCCTCCTGCATCGTGTCCGATGCAGTCACCGGCATGATCTGCGAGAACACTGGCCTGATCCAGGCTGGTGGTAACTGCTACCCCAACCGCCGCATGGCTGCTTGCCTGCGTGACGGTGAAATCGTTCTTCGTTACATCTCCTACGCCCTGCTGGCTGGCGATGCATCCGTGCTGGATGACCGCTGCCTGAACGGCCTCAAGGAGACCTACATCGCTCTGGGCGTTCCCACCCAGTCCGCTGCCCGCGCTGTGGCCATCATGAAGGCCTCCGCCACTGCTCACATTGGTGAGACCAACACCCCTGCACTGGGTGGCACCAAGTTCCGCAAGATGGAGACCGCTCAAGGCGATTGCTCCGCTCTTGTTGCTGAGGCTGCCTCTTATTTCGATCGCGTGATTAGCGCCGTCGCCTGAGTCAATCGGGTTTTCCCATTTCCTCAACACCAACCTCCATCTAAAGGATCTCCACGATGAAATCCGTCGTCACCACCGTTGTGACCGCTGCTGACGCAGCCGGTCGCTTCCCCTCCCAGAACGACCTCGAGGCCGTCCAGGGCAACATCCAACGCGCCGCCGCTCGCCTGGAAGCCGCTGAAAAGCTGGCTGCTGGCCTCGACGCCGTGACCAAGGAAGCTGGCGATGCCTGCTTCAACAAGTACCCCTACCTCAAGCAGCCCGGTGAGGCTGGTGAGAACCAGACCAAGGTGGACAAGTGCTACCGCGATCTGGGCCACTACCTGCGCCTGATCAACTACTGCCTGGTTGTCGGCGGCACCGGCCCTCTGGACGAGTGGGGCATCGCCGGCGCTCGTGAGGTGTACCGCACCCTGGGTCTGCCCACCGGTCCTTACGTCGAAGCTCTGACCTACACCCGCGATCGCGCTTGCGCTCCTCGCGACATGAGCCCCCAGGCTCTGAACGAGTTCAAGTCCTACCTGGACTACGTGATCAACGCTCTTTCCTGAGCATCTGTTTCGCGTCACTCATTCATAGGAATCAGGAGGCCGAAAGGCCTCCTTTTTTAATGCTCATGTCGACGGATGTCGTTCAACTTGAATGATGTTCATTGGCAGCAGTGCTCCACTTAGGCTGCAAATAACCCTGCTGTTCAGGGGGCTTTGCAGTTTTTAAGTTCTGATGACTTCGCAGTCGCAGGTTGAACGTCCGGATCTGGATGCGTTGTTCGCGGATCTGGCCCATCCCAACCCCCATCTGCAGACCCAGGCCTATTTGGCGATGGTTGACCATTGGCCAAACGAGTCGATGCCACGCCTAATCTCGCTGTTGGATCAACCCGATGTGTCCTTGCGTCGCGCTGCTGTGCGAGGGCTCGGAGCCTTTGGTGCGACAGCACTGCAACCCCTGGCGGAGCTGTTTGAAGCCAGTACGGATGGCACGGTGCGCGCCAGCTGCGTGAAGGCCTACGCCCAGATTGCATCCAACTACCCGGATCAGACCTTCTCTCCTGCCGCGATGGCTGTGCTGGAGAAGGCACTGTCGGACGACTCTCCCGTGGTGTCGCAGTCGGCGGTGATGGCTCTTGGCCAGGTGGGTGTTCAAGCGCTTCCGTTGCTGATTCAGATCTGCAAGGGAGACAACATCGCCCATGTGCAGTCAGCTGCCATGGCGTTGGCTGAAATTCCCGATCCCAGTGCGGAAGCCTGTCTCAGAGAGGTGCTGGCTGATCCCTCCACCGATCCGCTGTGCCGGCAGATGGTGGAAGCTTCCCTCGGCCGTCTGGAGAGCAGCCGATAAGCAAAAAATACGGGACGAAGGCCCCTCAGCCTTCGTCCCGTAGTTGCGCATGCAGTGCTCGACGCGAACACCACGGATGTGACATTACGTGAACGACGCACGCGTCTGGGTTCAATCGTCGCGGCTGAGCTGATTCACAGCAAGTTTCAGCACCACAGCGACTGACGGGTCGCTTTCCGTCTCCATGCACTCCTCGAGTTGGCTGATCACGGAAGGGTCCTCCAGTTTCATCAGCGATAACGCAGCATTTTTGCGAACCAGTGCCGCTTCGTCCCGCAGGTTCGGCAGCAGCAGTGGGGTGGCCCATTCGCTTTCGTTGAGCTTGCCCATCAGGGTTGTCGCTTCAGCCCGCACGTCTTCATCTGGATCCCTCAGGGCATTGGTGAGCAGTTGACGCGCATCCTCATCACCAAGGTTCTGTATTTGATCCCCGAGGGCGGCGATGGCTGCCGTGCGGATCTGGGCATGGGGTGATTGGGCCGCCTTGCGTAAGGCCTCCGGGGCCCGTGCGCCCACAAAAGCCAGGCCCCAGCTGGCCAGGCCCGTCTGCATCGGGGTGCTTCCGGTGTCCACCAGGATGTCGAGCAATCCGTCAACGGCAGCGGGGCCAATCGCTGCCATGGCGCCAACGGCCGATCCCTGGACGACCGGATCGGCATCGTTAAGCAGGGCCTTCAGGAGAAATGGAAGGGCGCGTTGATCGGAAATCAACGTCAGTGTCTTGGCGGCCGCGCGGCGCACCGTCACGTTCTCGTGGTCGCACATCGCGGTGCAAAGGGCTGGAACGGCAGCACCGCCAACGGTGCCGAGGCTTTCGGCAAAGGTGAGGCGCAGCAGTCCACGCCGGTCTCCCAGGCCGGCCACCATGCGCTCGATTGCCTGGGTGTCACCAGCGAGACGCTCACCCTGACGCAGTTGTTGCTTCAGCTCCTCAGCCAGTTGCTCGGCTTCCTCTTCGCTCAGCTGAATCGTTTCAGGGCTGCTTACGGGAGACATCGATTCGGTCACGGCAAGGCTGAAGCAGCCATTCATTATCCGTTTCTCCCATCGCTAAGGTCACCGGACTGCACTGTTTGTTGTGACCCGATTCGTCCTTTCCCACAACCTGCAGATCCAGGATTCCGCCGTGCCTCCTCTCGCCTTTGATGCCCTGGCCAAGGCGTTGGCGGAGCAGTGCAATTCGGTGACAGCGTCGGAAGCGCTCAGCCACCCGCATTGGAAGATCAGCCTCGAGTCCACGGCGACTCCAGGACAGTTGGCTGAAGAGATCAGTCAGGCCTGGCGAAAGATCCGCGCTGATCAGGGGCAATCCACCGACCATGCCGTCATGGCTCTTGGTGGTCGTAAGGATTCTGAGGGAACGCCCGGCGCCCCGCTTCAGCAGGGCGGCTGGGGTGTGGATGTGGTGGAAACCCGCGATCCAGACGGTTTCCTGCAGGCGATCAATTGGAGTGGACTCACGGCCGGCCGGCCGGCCGATGGCATCTTCCAGGTGATTGATCGCCCGGGCTGACTTCAGCCGCGCTTGCGACGTCCGGCGCGTCTGGCTGGCTTCTTGGCCGCAGCTTTGGGAGCCTCCTCTGTAACGGCGGCCACGGGTGCGGCTGCTGGGGCCGGTGCGCTGGCTTCACCGGAGGCGTAGGAGAACGCCACCGAGTCAATGGCAAGGCCACGGTTGTGCATCGACTGCATGCTGCGGCAGAGCTGTGCAAACGGCACCCGCACTGAGCGTGCCGTCCAAGGGCGCGAACCGGGCTCAATCCCTGTTCGTACAGCAATTGATGTGGCGAGGGTGGGTCCCATGGCAGGCGATGTGACTGCGTTGAAGATGCCGCAGCTGCTGGGATTTTCGAGACTTTCGCAATCTTCCTTACGAGAGCAGTTCCACGCCCTGCGGCCTGTGGGGTCCTGCAGAATTAACCCCCCCAAGAGCGTGCTGCCTTGACCGGAGCTTTTGACAACATCCATCCGGGGCTGTCCCAAGGCGATGCGATCCGCCTGCTGAGCACTCCGCTGGAGGAGCTGGAGTCACAGAGTGATCCCTACATGGCGGCGGCCCATCTGATCAACTTTCCGGGCCCCGAAACGGAAACGGCGTTGATCGCCTTGGTGATGGATCCGGAGCAAGCGCAACCACGCAAATTGGCGCGGCGGAAGGCTGTGGAAGTGCTGGGACGGCTGGGCTGTCAGGAGGCCATGGCTGCCATCGCCAACTGCCTGAACAGCGACGACCCCTATCTGGTTGAGAACTCTGCTTTTGCGCTTCAACAGCTGAACTGCCAAGACGCCTCCGTTCATGAGGCGTTGCAGCAGCTGTTGTCAGACCCCGCCCAGAACCGACGGGTGTTGATTCAGAGCCTTGCCGCGTTGAACGTCTCCGAAGCGGAGCCGTTGATTGCGAGCTTCCAAACGGCTGATCAGCCGGGGGTTCGCGGTGCGGCCATCAGTGCCAGCATCCGTCTGGGTGGCAGCCGTGACCAAGTCTCCGTTCTTGGCGAGCAGACGTTGTTGCCCAATCAGATGGATCGCCAGTCGGCGATTCAGGATGCGATCAATGCAGGAGCAAGGGAGCTTCTGCCTCAGATCCTGCGCGCACCTGTTTCGCCGGTGTTTCGGATGCGGGCGTTGCGTGCGCTCTGGCCTGAGGGTCGGCTGCAGAACGATGGTCTTGATCTGATCGACCTGCTTGATGGCTTGATCGTCGATCGACCGGAAGCCTTGGAACTGGTGCACGCCTACGACCAGCCGCCTTCAGCCGATTTCCTGATTCAGGAATTCTTCGGCACGGATTTCAGTCGTAGTTACCTCGCGCTCCAGACCTTGCAGGACCATTCAGCGGAGCAGCTCTGGCCGGCTCTGGAGCAGCGATGGCATGCCGAGGCCCACAACGACTATGGGGCGCATTACTTTTTCATCCGCCTGTTTTCAAGGATCGGTCCCTGGCCTGATGAGGCCCTCAGCCTGATCGAATTCATCCTTGCGGAGGCCATCACCACACGCCGGCCGCAATTCATGAAATCCAAGCCGGCAGCTGTGTTGGCCATGGCCGGTTTGAAGCTCGTGAAGGATCCAGACACAACGGTGGCGTCATGGCTTGATCCACAAGTGACGCCGTTCTGGGAAGCCCGCTATGCCGCTGCGATGGTGGCGTCTCCCGCGCAGTTGGCGTCGGCCCTGGATGACCCTGAGCCCTTCGTGGCGATGCGTGCGCGAGCCGCCCGCAACGCCACCGCTGGTTGAGCATGAAAAAAGGGGGCGGATGAACCGCCCCCTGCAATGGAGTTCGAATCGAATCTCTCGGCTGAGAATCAGGCGAGGGAGTTGATCACGTAGTCCAGAGCAGCGTTGTACTCGGTCAGAGCCTGGGGGCTCAGGTCACGAGGAGCGCAGCCGTCGTTACGCATTTGGGTGAAACCAGCAACGTAGGTGCCGGGGTCGATGCTGAGGGCCTTGTAGACCTCACGCTGACCGTTGATGGCCAGTTCGTCCAGAGGGCCGGTGCCGCCAACAACCAGGGAGTAGTTGATCAGACGCAGGTAGTGGACGAAGTCGCGCTTGCACTTCTCCTTGCCTTCGGTGGCGCACTGGCGGGGCTGACGGCCGGTGGCACCGTTGGGGTACTGGGTGTAGACGGCGTCGACAGCGCGCTGAGCGATGGCGTCGTAGTTTTGAGCGATCTTCTCAGCAGCCTCGAGACGGGCGGCTGCACGCTGCAGGGAACCCTGCACAGACTCCAGGTCGGAGCTGGTGGGGAAACGGGAGCCGCTGTCTGCGGCGCCGATGACGGTGGTGAGAACGGACTTCATTGATTTAAAAGAAGGTTGTGCTTGAAAATCTCAGGCGGTTCAGCTGATGGCGCTGATCACCATGTCGAAGTAGGAAGCAGCCTCAGCGGAGAGTGCGTTGCAGTCGCCGTCGGTCACAGGCATCTTGCGCTTCTCACCAGTGGTGTTGTTGGTGTTGGTGATGTGCGCACAGGCGGAGGCCTTCATGATGGCCACGGCGCGGGAAGCGGAACCGGAAGGAACGCCCAGAGCGGCATAGGTCTCGCGCAGACCGTTCAGGCAGCGGTCCTGCAGCACGGAAGCGTCACCAGCCAGCAGGGCGTAGGAGACGTAGCGCATGATGATCTCAGCATCACGCAGGCAAGCAGCCATCTTGCGGTTGGTGTACACACCACCGTTGGGGGCGGTCAGGCCGGTGTTCTCGCAGCAGATGCCTGCAACGGAGTCGGACACCACGCAGGAAGCGTTGGCGGTGATGGCGTTCACGGCGTCCAAACGCTTGTTGCCTGCGGCGATGAAAGCCTTCAGGTCGTTCAGCTGAGCGCCACCGATGAAGCTGCCGCTGGAATCAGCGGAAACAGCCTGCCTAGAGAATGCGTCGAGCATAATCAAATGCTTAGGAGAGGGGGGTAGATGCGATGCATCACCCCGGGACCGTACGCCGCCTGCCAAGGCATGGGGGCAATTGCTTCAGGCTTCTCAATACAAATTTGCACTGCAAAAAGAAAGAAAAACGAAAGTGCGAAGTGGCTTCGATTTAAGAAAGAAGGAGTGCCACTTCACGGCAGCTCCACTGCAGCGGCTGCCACGGATGGCTGCGGCCAACCTCCTCCAACATTGATGTTTGATCCCTCAGCTTCAGCCGCAGGCAGCTCCAGGCGCCCGCGATTCGGGACTTCGCATATTGCGGTGCTGTTTCCGCCAGTGCCTCTCGCACCAGGTCGCTGCGTTCATGCAGCTCCAGCAGCCCGGTGCAGCTCGCCAGCAGGTAGTGGACGCCGTAGTCGCTGCCGAGGCTGGAGCGCAACGCATCGATCTGATCGAGTTGCGCTGCCCTGGGCATAGCCATCAAGGCCTTGGCGGCGGCGTACTGGCGGGCTTCGTCCCGATGCTGCAGTCCCTCCTTGATCGCTTCGGGTTCGGCAGCGGTTTCTGGAATGCCGTCCAGATTCAACTGTCTTGGATCGTCCTGAAGCAGCTCCTTCAACAGATCTGACGCATCAGGATCAATGGCGCCCGCTTGGCTGGTGGCCATCTGAAACGCACTCTTGGCGCGCAGGGGCATCGAGACCGGGCAACGGATCAACGGAGCCAGGGCTTCGATCCTGCCCGCATCTCCCAGATCGATCACGGCGGCCCGTCGTCGCCCGGGGTTGTCATCCCGGAGCTGCTCCATAAGCGGTTGGAGGCCTTGCTGGTCGCCCAGCACCCGAACGGCATAGGCATGGGCCGCTCCCGCCACCAGGGGATTGATGTCGTTGCGGCAACGATCGATCTGGCCGCTGGCATCGTTCATGCCCAGGCGGCAGAAGGCCTGAAGCACCGCCCGGCGTTGGTTGTCGGGGCCCTGAAGCGCTTGCAGCAGTGCCGTTTGCTCTTCCTTATTAAGAGGTGTGCCGAGCCGGGCGATGGCATCAGCCGCATTGACGACGGTGGGTTCGTCATCGGCCTGTAGGGCAGCAAGAAGAACAGGAAGTGCTGAGCGGTCTTTGCGTCGGCCCAGGGCTTCGAGGGCCTTGCGCCGGGTGATGCGCTCGTAGAGGTCGTCGGAATCGTTGGCTCCGGCTGCCAGGAGTCTCTGAAGGGACTCGGGGGATTGGCAGGCCCCTAGACGGGTCGCGGCGAGATATTTAAGGCCGGGATTCTTCAGCTCGGCAGGCGGCTTGAGCAACGTTTCCATCGCCGTCTCTTCACTCATTCCAGCGAAAAGAGTGTCGAAGCGTTCGCTCATTGCCGATCAAGAATTTGAAAAATCTGAGGATGGTTCATTTGGCTTATGATCCCGTCCAGCCAAAGCTTAAGCCGAATGGCCGTTGCCGAAAGCGCAGCTCAAGAGATCCGTCGATTTGTTGAATTGCATCAATCCGGATCGGCATTGAATCAAATTGCCTCGCTTGATGATCTCAATGCATTGTTGAAGCAGGCTGAAAGCCCTTTGGCTGCCTCGCTTATCCCGCTTGAGCAGGCGACGCGTCCCCCCAAGATTCTGGTGGACTCGGGCGTAACAGAATCAAAGGTGCCCTGGCGAATTCTTCAGTGCCCGGGCGGTCCTTTGGTGCTGCAGATGATCTGTGAAAAGATTAATTTTGCCCTCTGGATTCAGGAGTGTTGATGATGGCTAACTCTGAACTTGAGCGTTTCGTCCAGGCAATTGCTGATGATCACGGGCTAGCAACGGGAATCAAGACGCTTGGCTCCCATTACGACATCGTTGCCTACGCCAACATCCGTGGATACTCGATCACCTTGGCGGAATGGGGGAGATATCTGGCCATGGATTGGTTGCAGACCTCCGATGCCGATCTGGCCTCCGTTCACCGGGCCGATTCAGCCCATTGGAGCTGGGCGTTCCGTCAATTGTCCCGCTGGCGAGCGCTGTTGATGGATGGTGCTGAATCTGAGGGCATGCTTGGCCCCGCAGATTTTGCAGTGACCCGGGATCAGTCCGTTGCCCAGCCGGCCAGTGTCCCGGCACCCACCCTGACGGATGCAGAGAAAGATGCGGCTTTGGCGTCGTTCATCCAGCTGGTGAAAACACGGCCTGATCTCAAGGACCAGGTGAAATCAGCACGGAACCAAGATGAGGTGATTGGCTTGGCCCAAGCCCAGGGTTTTGCGATTGATTCGCTCACGCTGTTGCGGAGTTGGAGTCAGGTGTCTGACTTCAGCAAACCCACCTGGTTTGGCTGGTTTGATGATTGATCGCTTCAGCTGATCTCCGCATAGCGGGTGCGCGTGGTGCCGCGTTTGGCCCAATAGGTCACCAATGACTCACCACCGGGCCTGGGAACTGATGCTGTGGCGCGAAGGATTTTGAAGGTGCGCCTTGGCCCCATCGGCCAGTTCCCGGCAGCTGCAATTTTTCGCACGCGTCCACCGATGGCTTCAATGCAACGCTCGAATTTTTCGAGGTGGGTTTGATCCACCGTTTCAAAGATGAAATCGGTTCCTTCGCAAATCAGATGCTGCGACCGGATCCAGGTTTTCAGTTGTTTCTCGGCCTCAATTGCAGACATCGTCTAGCCGCTCAGACGAGGAGGTTGCTCACCACTGGAGCCAGTTCTGGTCCAGCTCGTTTCCGAGGTGAGCCACACGTTTGAACCGCAGCGGCCCGTGTTCGGAGCCCCAGCGCTGCTCTTCCGTGTCGGGGTCAAAGCCTCGATCGCGACTGATCCAGTCTGTGGCGTTGACATCCACTTCACTGACCAAATACGTCAGCCGGCCATCCCGGGGAACCATGCAGTTCTTGCCGGGCTCCACTTCACCCAGGTATCGACCGGACTCAACCTCACGAAAGTGCATCCCACAGCCACAACGTGGTTTCAGGGACTCAGGCTTGAGGCTGTTGAGGAGTTCAGGGCGTTGGCCTGCACCCGCCAGCCGGATGGGATCAGCGAATCCGTAGTTCTCAACGATGAACGTCTCACCCTCGGCCGGGAGCAATCGATGAATGCCTTGGCGGTAGGGCCGCCAAGGATCATGGTCATAACTTTGCTCTGAATAAAATCCAGGTGCCTTCAACACATCCCAGGGAAGCGGGCGAAAAAAGATATTGATATGAGCGAAATCCTTGGGATTCTCCTGAGACTGTTGAAGATTGCTGTAATGCCCTGCGAGCGTCTTGGCGAAGAGGAGCAGAGCATCGTTGTTGTCTGACATTGGCGTGGGATCAGTTGCTCAGGCGCCGCACTTCAGAAGCGAAGGACGTTTGCAACACACCTGATCCAGCCGATGTGCGCAGCACGGAGGAGCGGCAGCGAACATGCTCCGAGACAAACCAGATGCGTTCCTCGGCGATGGATTGCTCGTATTGGGTGGTGAGCAGAAATGTTCCGTCGCTGAGAAAGCTGTAGCTCGATTCTGCTGGCGCTGCTTCTGCATAGCCAACACTCCGCAGCAGAACTCCTTTGCTGTCATCGCTTGGAATGGGCACAATCAGGCATGAACCGGATGACACCTCATTGGGATCATCAGGTTCCCAATCGCTTTCGGCGGCCCAGGTCATTCGAAATGGTGCCGAAACCTCTGATCCTTCACTCAGGCTCGACGATTGAATTAAGTCGTTGATCTCTTTATCGGAAGCGTCAATCCGTGATATCTGAACTTCACTGAGGACTTCTTCAAATTGCTGAAAAGCGAGGGAGTGGCCGGATCGCATCGATCGCCACGTTCCCTCGCTTTGAGCAACAAATTGCTCGATGTTCATTTGGTGCTGGAGTCGGTCTCAGCCTTCAGATCAGGACGGCTGTTCTGCACCATGTTCACCATGGAGTCGATCATCATCGACATGGCAACAGGAACGGAGGACAGGGAAGACTGAAAGCCCTGATTCGATCCCGGCTGGCTGTTGGTGGGTTGACGAAGGATGGGCATGATTCAAATGCTGGCGGTTTCAGGAGACGAAATCTCCCTGGATTCACCGATTGGGTCCAGACGTTTCAGGCACCAATCATGACGGACTGATCCGGCCGAAAGGGCCGGATCAGCACAAGGATTAAGCGTTCGCAATAGAAAGAATGTTCCCGCCCTGAGCCTGGATGCTCTGAATGGTGCGGGACAGGGAGGCGTAGCTCACCACCGAGCGCTGGGAAGAGCGACGCACGGCACCCAGTTGAACGCGGGAGGTCCAGAGGATGGTGAAGCTGTTGCCGCCGCCCACCACTTTTCTGGTGCCAGCTGCCGAGGGATTCGTATTGGAGGCCAGGCTCACCTGCAGCACAGAGGCTTGATTGGCATCGAAGCCAGCGAAGCCAGGATCCATGGCCTGGTTGCGCTGGTAGGCCACGGTGCTTTCGCCGTCCACGCTCGTTTGGGTACGGGCGTAGGGAACCGAGTCGATGCCGAAGTTGTTCAGATACTCGTCGCTGTAGGTGTAGCTGGCGATTTCGGCTTCGAAACCTTCGTCGGCCAGGCGACGCACGTGCTCACTGATTTCAGCCTGATCCCGGGGAGGACGGCCCAGCAGGTGCTTGAAGTTCAGTTCAACGAAGCGGTAGGGGTTGTTCGTCTCAAGGAACAGCCGCCGGTAGCTTTCCGACTGAGCCAGTGCTGTGACCAGACCCTGAACAGTGAGGTCGCCGTTGATGAAGAGAGCTTCGATGGAGGGCTGAACGTCCAGCTCCATCAGGTGGCGGTTGCCGAAGACCTGCCGGTACACGGCACGAATGATGTCTTCAGCGTGGCTGCGATCTTGGTTGGCGGGTGTGGCCAGGGTGGCAGTGGTCATGGGTTGAGGGGAGTTGCGTCGAAAGGGGCCGGCACCGGAGTGAGGGTGATGGGCCCCTTGAGGGAAGGGGTGGTGTGAAGCGGGTCGTGATGACCCGCGCCATCACATCACTTCGGTAATGGAGACGATCCGGCCGCCGCGGGCGTGGATGTACTTCATCTGGCTGCTCATGTCCTTACCGGAGACGAGATAACTCGCATTCGGCGTGCGCTGGCGTCCGCCGCGCGGCTGAGCTTCCACCACGATGCGGAAGCGCTTCGTGGTGGCGGCAGGAGATCCGGCCACAGCGCCGTTCCGGTTGGTCCGGGTCGTGGTGGTTCTCCAGCCACTGGGGACGGAGTTGGTGGCCACGGAGGTGACCAGGGATGCGCTGTTGAGGACGGAGTCGCTGGCTGCGAAGCCTTCTGCCAGGGAGAGGTGGCGGTTGAAGGCCACCTGAGCTCTGCCTTGTTCGCTGAGGATGCGCATGTAGGGCACCGTGTCTTCACCGAAGGTGTTCTGGTACTCAGCGCTGTCGAGGTAGCTGTTGATCTCTGCCTCGTAGCCGTCGTTGGCCAGGATCTGGATGTGCTCACTCAGTTCCGCCTGAGACTTGGGTGCCCGGCCCAGGAAGTGCTTGAAGTTGAGCTCAACGAAGCGGTAAGGGGCGTTCGTTTCAAAGAAACGGCGGCTGTACTCGGGGGAGAGAGCGATGGCGCGTACTAGCTCTCTGGTGCTCAGATAGCCCTCGGCGAAACGGCTCTCAGCCGACATCGCCCGTTCGGACTCCATCAGATGGGGGTTGCCCATCACCTGGCGGTAGGTGGCGCGAATCAGACCATTGATCTGATCGGCGGTGTCACCCGGGCAGCGCTGGAACACTTCCTGTTCCCGTTGACCCAGGCCGAAACCGACGTAAGCGTCGTTGCGGATCGGGGTGGAATCTCCACCATCACTGCTGGTCCGCTTCTTGGCAGCGAATTGCGCATTGCTGCCCAGGCCGCTGGGCTGAGCGCCGCCGGTGAAGCTGGCTCCGGAAGGCAGCTGGATGTAGGCCGTGGTGTTGCGTGCCAAGCCATTGGCAAGCTGGCTGCGGCTGCCGACGGCGCTGTCGCTGATGGCGAAGCCGCGCTCGAGCGTCGCCATGCGGGCGAAGCTGTTGTTGGGGATGCCAGCGGCGGACGTGAACGAGCGGGTGTAAGGCACCACGTCGTCACCGAACACTTCCGCGTATTCAGCCCCATCGACGATGAAATCGATCACGGCCTCGTGGCCACCACTCGCCAGCAGTGAAATGTGAGCCGACATCTCGGCCTGATCCACGGGTGGCCGGCCCAGCAGGTGCTTGAGGTTCAGTTCGATGCCGCGCTGAGGCGCAACACCCTCGAAAAAGCGGGCTTTGTAGAAGGAGGTTTTGGCCAGGCCGCGAACGAAATCGCGGGTGCTGAGCTCGCCATTGCCATAACGGGCTTCCAGCTCAGCGGAACGCTCGTTGTCCATCACATGGGCGTTGCCGTAAACCTGGCGGTAGGCAGCACTGATGGCTGTGGCCAGGGCTGCGGAGTCGTCCGGTGCGTAGCGCTGAGCAGTCACGCCATGGGGGCAATCCTCATGATTGCGAGGCCCGATGGCGATCTTCATCGAAGCGCAGGATTGGCGCAGGAATTCACCGTTGCTCAGGGCCGCTTTGGCAGATGCGTTGCGGGTCCGGCTGAAGGAGACGGGAGCATCGTTGAGGGAAGCGGCGCCGAAGCCTTGTGAGGCAGACATTGGGAGGGGGGAGGTGAGGGGAGGGAAGGTGTTGCCGAATGCGGTTTGATCAGAGGCGGTGTGCTGGCGTCATGCGCGAACGCGCTTGCACCCGCCTGCTGAACAGGAAGCAGCGTCAGTTCACGGGAGTGATGCTGGCGATCTTGCCGCCTTCGGCATGGATGCGTTTGAACTGCTCAGAGAGCTTGTCGAAGGGCACGAAGTACACCCGGTTGGAGCGGGTGTAGCGGGAGATCCGGCGCACGTTGTTGGCGCTGTAGCCGGTGACTTCCACCCTGTAGGTCTTGCCCTGTTCGCCTGCACCCACGCCATGGCGGGTGGGGGCGTCCTGCAGGTTCTTGGAGGGACGGAAGCTCCAGCCGGTGGCTTCGATGGAGGAGGGGGGAACCACCGCCATCGGACGGTTCTGGTAGGCGTTGCCGCCGAGCTTGCTGCTGATCCCGGAAAGATCGCCTTTCAGGCTGCTGCTGCTGTTACCGCGCAGAAGCTGGAAGCTCCAGGTGAATTCCTGCAGGGTGGTGCAGGATTCGGTCTTCCAGCCCCGCTGGAAGGGAACGGTCCATTCGCCGAACGTGTCCTGGTAGTCGGAGCAATCCAAGAAGCTGTCGATGTCGGCTTCGTAGCCGTGGCTGTCGAGCCGTTCGGCGTGAGCACGCATCTCATCGAAGTCCACCGGGGCGCGACCCAGCAGGTGGCGGAAGGCCAGCTCGATGTAGCGGTAGCGGGAGCAGGCGTCGAAGAAGCGATCGCGGTACAGCTCGCTCTTGGCGATGCGGCGCACCAGCTCTCTCACGCTGATCTCACCCAGCTTGAACTGGGATTCGGCGACGAGCTGTCGCTCGCTCTCCATCACGTAGGCATTTCCCAGCACCTGCTTGTAGACGGCGCGGATGATTTGTTCCTTCTTGGCGTCGTCATCACCAGGGATGAGTTCAAGAGGAGCTTCGCTCTCTTGCGAGAAACGCTCGACCCCGAGAAGAGAGGCAGGACCGAAGGGCATGGACAACCTGACGTGTGCGTCACGCCATGGTCATTCAGAAGTGGTGGCCTGGAACGGGTTCTTTATAAAGCTCAATCAAATGTGTCCGAATGTTGCGTGACATGACGATTCGGTCCCTGGTGTTCGGGTGGTGGATCGGCGTAATCCGCTTCAGGACAGGGATTCGAGGCTGTCGCGGGTCGTGCTCCGCGTCAGGGCGTTCCAACAGTCGAGTTCTTCGAAGGAGCGGGCCAGAAGCGCATCACGCTGCCCGCTCAGCCCAGTCGTGAGCGAGAAATCGGCGCCTTTGATCGATTCCGCGCTCTCCAGGCCTGCCTCGGAGAGGTCAGCACCACGAAAGTCGGTGAAATCCAGCTGGCATGTGCCAAAGCGGGCCCCACGGCACATGGCGCCTCGCAGGATCGCGTGGCGGAGATCCGATCCCACCAGGCGAACGTTGTCCAGCAGGGCGCCACTCAGGTCAGCCCCACTCAGATAGGCCCCCATCAGCACGGCACCGCGTAGATCCATCCCCCGCAGATCGGTGCTGTTCAAGAAGACGCCACTCAGCTTGGCTTTGGGGCCAACGGCCCCGCTGCTGAGCAGATCAAAGCCCTCCGGCACGCGGGTGCTGGCGTCGTAGCGCGCCAGGCGCAGGTCGGCTCCTTCCAGCTGGCAGCTGGAGAGGTCGGCGCCCCTGAGATCAGCGCGACAGAGGTTGGCGCCCCGCAGGTCGCCCTTTTCAACGGTCACCCCCCTCCAATCGGCGCCCCGGGCATCAACCGCGCCATCCAGGGACCCTGAGGCCAGGGTTTGTTCCGGCGGCTGCCAGCTGTCCAGATTCAGGGGGGTGGAAAGCGCCGTCAAGGAAATCAGCTGCGAAGCATCGAGAAGGCGATGGTAAGGACCACACGGCCCAGCTCGAATCCGCCGACAACAGCCAGGCCCAGCCAGAGCTTGAGGGCGAAGGCAGGAGGTTGGCCATTGACCCAGGCCGATGACATCTCCAGCTGCTGCATCTGAGCGGCCTGGTCGCTGGGAGCTCGATCCTGCAAGGCATCGCGCCAGTCGGCCCCGTAGCGCGGGAATTGCTGGTAAATCGGGGTCTCGCCCAGGGATCGACCCGGCAACACCCGCGAGCGTTGCTGAGGAACCAGGTCGTAGCCGAAGCTCTCCATGTATTCAGGGCTGTCGAGCACCGCGTCGACAAAGGCTGTGAAGCCCTTTTCGCCGATCACGATCGACCAGGCGCGGCGTTCGGCGTCGCCATGGGTCGGGCGGCCGAGCACCCGTCCCACCACCTGATCCACCATCCGGTAGTTGGAGCTGCACTGGTAATAGCCCTGCTGGAAGCGTTCCGAGAGCAGCAGGCCTCGGATGAAATCCCGCACCGTGATGTTGCCGCTGCGGAGTTGTGATTCCAGGAATGGTTCGCGATCACTGCGCATTGCATGGAAGAAGACCTGGCGGTAGGCCTGTTCGATCACGGCATCCATGTCGCTGCGGTTGGTGTCGTCACCTGCAGCAGAGGAGGGATAGAGCTGGCTCTGAACGGTGCTGTTGTCTCCGGCGAGATTGCTCACCCGACCGTTCTGCGTGCTGAGCGGGTACCCAAGGAGCGGGATGGCCATGGCGTGCGCCGTGAGTAGAAATACTTGCCGGAAATCTTCCCTTGAACAAACCGTTTTCAGGCCAGCCGCTTATCAGCTCTTAACTGCAGTTTTGTTGAGCTGATCTCTCAGGTGTTGGAAGCAGTCGCTGATCAGCTGCTGTTCGTTCGATCGTGAGACCCCTTCCAGCCCAAGCTTTTTGAGCTGAACGAGGGCGATGTTCATCCCCTCGATGGGCACGTTCATTCGTCTGTACAGCTCTCTCAGGGCGGCCATGCCGCTCGGGTTTGTAAAGCAGCTCTGGTTGCAGGCCACCGCGTAGATGACCACGCGTAGAAAGTTCCAGCAGTCCCGCCAGCAGGCCTCTGCCCTGTCCTGAGGGTGAAGAGCTCCGCCCGGTTGCACCAGATGCGGTTGGGTTGCAAGCAGCTGTGCCCGGGCCTGGTTCACCAGGTGATCCGATCGTTGGATCAGGCTGCTGGGGAGCGACTGATCAATGCCGGAGGCCTGGCAGATCGTGGCGAGCTCCTCACTCGTGAGCTGGCGTTGGGCTTGATCAGCACGCTCAAGAATGCGGCGTGTGGCCTGCGGCAAATCTTGGTTGAGGCTCAGCCCTTGAACCTGGGCGGTCTGCACCAGGGTTTTGAAGTCGGTGTTTTGAAGGTTCAAGGTTTAACGCTGGCCACCGGTGTGGCAATCAGCCAGCCGTGGCGTTCCAGGTAAAAAGCCCACACCAGGTCGTCCCCCAGGCCAGGACAACGGCTGATGGCTGCTTCCGTGAGTTCAGTTGGTACCCCCAACTGCGTTAACAGCCAGCCGACGGCGTCTGGGCTTGATGCCGTCGCTGTGCGGATGGCAGATCCCACCACCCAGGTCAGGCGGGTGTCCTTGAGGTCTCCATTGCTTTCTTCGCAAGCCAGCAGAAGGTTGGCCGCCGTGGTGTGTTGATCAAATGTCTCCTGCCAGAGCGCGATGTTTTCATCTCGGAGGTTGATCCGAAAACAACCGTCTCCCACCGGTAGATCCAGCTCACCGCTGCTGCCGGCCTGGTTCTGCAGGGTGGCAATTCTCGGATCTGCCAGTGCGCTCATCGAGAAACGCCGATCAACTCGAATGTAACCAGTGTCCAGGAATTTCCTCGACCCAGTCAGCGGTTCGTGGGAATCGACATGGATCGGCTGTCATCCCCCAGGGCTCCTGTCAGGAGTGGGTGTTGGAGGGCGCCTCTGAGGATTTCTTTTTCAGCACACCGGTGATGGTGGCTAGAGCAAACATTGCCAGCAGAGCCAAGCCCAAGGTAAGGCTGGCGCCCTGAGCGGCGCCTGCTCCGACGGCCACGAGGATCGAATCGCTGATCAGCACGCTGATCAGCAGTGCCGGAGCGAATAGACGCCAGTGGGTGCGGCTGATTCCGATCGCATAGCTGAGGAAATCAAACAGCCCGGTCATCAGCAGGCCTGTCATCAAGAAGAAGTTGCCCTCAAGCTGGTTCTTGCTGAAGCCATCGATGCGTTTCATCGCGCTTGCCCCCACCAGACGGCTCACCGGTCCGCGTCCCCAGCGGCGGGCAATGAAGAAAGCCGCGCTGCAGAACACCAGGTCCGAAAGGATGATCGTGAGGTAGCCCGCTTTGAAGCCCAGCAGCGAGCCGGCCAGGAGGGAATACACCGAACTGGGCAGCGCTGGCAGGATGATGCTCACGCCCCGCAGCAGGAACAGGCCGAGTGGGGCCCAGATGCCCATGTCATTCACGGCGCTTTGCAGCGGTGCGATGCCGTATCGCTGCAGATAAACGACGGCAACAATGAAGATGGCGATCCAGGCGCTGACCTTCAGCCCCGTCTTCAGCCTGGACATCTCTTCAACCGCTCGAAAGCCCTGGGGAATGTAGGCCAGTCGTGGCTTTTCCCAGAGCCGTGGACACGAAGCTCAGCATCGATACCATCAGCGAAATTTCTCAACACGAGGCCAGCCCGGTGACCACCACCTCCCCGCGCACCGCGTTCGAGCAACAGCTGTGCACCCATCTGCTCAGTCTCAGTGAGGTGGTGGAAACGCTGGCGGATCGGTTGATGGAGCTGGAGACGCGGTTGGTCGCCGTTGAGGGCCAGCAGCTGGAAGATGCGGAGATCGCCGCGGTCAGTGATGACGCCGGTGAACTGCTCCTGGCCAGCGAAGAAAAGGTGCGGATGCTTCGGGATCGTCTGAGCCCAGGCGAGGTGGTGGAGCTTCACGCTGATTCCCACGCCGAGGAGGCCTCAGCAGAGCACGATCACGACACTCCAGAAGCTCCTGAAATGGAGATGGGGGGGATAGATGACGACCGAGTCGAGGATGAGGCCTTCAGTGATGAGCCCCTCAGCGATGACACGGAATATGTGGATGATCCCCAGATCGATTTGCTCTCCGCCTGATCAGGCCAGTTCCAGCAACCTGATCCGGAAGGCAGCCACCTGGCGTGCCATGTCTGGGGAACTGATCAGGAAGGGGTGATCAGCCATCGCCTCGAGCACGGCTTCGAGATGCTCTTCCTGGCTGAGTTCAGCCTTGTTGCTGCTTCGCAGTTGCTTCCAGGTGCGGTCAAACACCATGGCAAAACTGTCCGCGTTATCGAAAACCCGATCTGTGCCTGCATCTGGAGAGATGAATGACACGGCAGTTTTGGCATCAATGTGATGCCAGGACCCAGATTTGAACTGGGGGCGTTGCGACAATTTGCCCCTTTAAGCGCTCAATCTGTATAGCAGCGATACTAAAAATGCCCTTTTTGGGCGTTTTTGCTTGCTGCTCCCATACCGCTCCCATACCATCGGGATGATTTGCGGTAGGTCCGAACCACTCCTGGAAGGTGTTTCGGTAGGGGAACTCTATGGGACGGTCGCTGCCACAGGAATGGATAGACGGCACCCTTCACACCCTCAACGTGGTGCGCGACCTGGGGGGCAAAGGGAACATCCCCCACACCTCTCTATCGATCGTCCGTCAGAAACCCAGCGCGAACAGCAGAAAGACCAAGAACCTCCAGTGGCGCTTCCTGCCGGAGAAAGCAGATGACCCTCGTCCGTTTGCTGGCAAAACCAATCGGGGGCGGGGAAAGCGCATTTATATAGAAGGCACTTGCGGGACCACCGACCCCTGGGAAGCAGCAAAGGTCGCGGTTGCTGCCTCTCAAAAGAAGTGGCAGGACCTCCTCTCACAGTCCCAAGTGCGGGAAGTGGAGAAGCAACACGCTCTGTCGGTCTATTGGGAGCGTTGGTATGCCAAGGCGGAACTGGAACCACGGAACAACCGAAGTCGTTGGTTGAGCGATAAGCGGAACCTTTGGAACGGGACCACAGGCATAGGCGTTCAACCCTGGGCGACGGTCAAAAGCATTCAGGCGATCACGAGCAACGACTTTTTGGAGTTCTTCCGTCTCGTCAGGGAGAACTGTGAAGCGAAGGGCAACTCAGGAGAAGAGACCAGAAGGCAATACAAGACCCTTATCCGCAACCTGTTCAAAGAGGCGAAGGCAGATTTTCCCGCTCTGTCATGCCCTGAGTTCCCTGCGATAAAGAAGAGCGTGCGTCAGAAGAGGCACTTCACCCATCAGGAGTGGGAGCAATTGGTTCGCGTTGCCGCCGAACTGTCTGGTGGTGCTGCTCGCCGGTCTCTGACGGCGGAGGAATATCGGGAACTGCCTTGGACCCCGACGAACCGTCAGAACTCACGCAACTGGGTTGATTTGTATGACGCGCTCCACTTGGAGTGGTTCTATTACCTCCGAAGTGAAGATGCTCCTCGGTTGAGAAGTGAGTGGTTCAGCGAGCAACTGACCGATGCGGGAGAACCACAAGTCATCTGCTTCCTTGAGAAAACGAAGGGTGACAGGGACAAGCACGACACCTATGCCTACCGACCAGATGCGTTGGAGAACATCCGCCGCATTCTCAAGAGGAAACCACAGGGGTGGTTGAACTTTCCCCACATCAAGAGAACGGAAGGCAGCGAAAACGAAAGCAACGTTGGAGAGACGATCAACTTCCTTCTCAAGAAGGTGTGTGAGAAGGCAGGAATCTCAACCAAAGGGATTGATTGGACTACCTGTCGCCATACCGCATTCCGGTTGACCTTGGAGGACTACCCAGAACTCGGGACCACGCAATACATCCGGGATTTTGCGGACAACGGGCATACGTCGCCAAAGATGCTGGAGGAGCGTTATTTGCGCTTTATCCAGCGTGAGAAGACAGCAGCAAAGGCGCGGGCAGCAATCACTCCAGGAAAGTGGTCGCTAATCAGCAGAAAGAAGAATTAAGAGCAATTAATTTAATTACGCTCTGGCGCCAATTAAAACTTGACTCGATATTAATTAACCTGTAGAATTACCTTTGTAGAGGTTGATGGGGAGTTTCTAGGTTCTTGTGTCCTTTATGTCTCAATTGTTACGTTAGATGTTAGTCAAACTTCTTAGATACATAACTAGGTTTGTGACCTTTGATCTCAAGGGTGTGTCTAAATAGGTTCTAAAGGGATGCAAACACACTGGAGACCATGAACGAAGTGAGTATTCCCTGAAGGGGAATGAATTAAATGTCCAAATAAATATAGTTGGGTTCTCCATTTAAGACTGCAAGAGAACTGAAAACCCGACCACGACTAGGAGGTCCCAATAAATCAACCACCAACGCAACGCCTAATTGCCCCCAGACGAACATGATGCGTAAACCAAATAGTCAGAGATTTAACATGACCTATACCAAGAGAGAAGCACCAATCTTGGTTCCAATTGAGCACAAACTTTGTTCTGAACTGGGACTTGATCGCTCTGAACTCCATAAGACGGCAATCAAGGAGTTCTGGAACCGCCGTCAGCAATCCACCTTGGCGTTGATTTGAGGTGGGTATGGCGAAGTCAGTGAAAGTCAGCGATGTCCATTACCAGATGCTTGTCGATGTCGGGAAGCGTTGGCGGATGAAACCAGATGACCTGGTGAAGGAACTGATCCAGGAGACCTACACAAACAAGACCAAGAGGAAGTGATGAATGGCATTCACAAGAGGTATTTGGATCGCACTACAAGAAGGACCTTCGATAGGTCCACGGAGATCTACGGGCAGACGCTTTGGTGATTAAGCACCACCGATATTTGCCGTAGGCGCTTTTTTAATCACTGCCTTCCAGTGATCGAGATGTAATTACATCAAACTCCTGAAGAAGAGCGTACGCATCCTCGAACCGCTCAGCATCTCTGAGTTCTTGGACCTTGTGATTCCACCAGATTCCAGTGTCGATAATTGCTTGGAGTTGTTCAGGTGAGGGGTTAAACCCTGATCCTCCAGACATAAAAGTCCTTCTGATTTCACGGAAGAGTATCTGCTGAGAGAAGAAAAGCAAGTAAATGAGGATAAAGGAAGATTTACCTATGGATCTAATCTTTGGGATGGATATGATCGGTTTCTTCTGCTTAATTTTGGGTCCTGTGCTGCCTCCAGAGGAGGTGCATTCATAAGAGGTATTGGACCACTCCCAATGTTGAATTTAAGAGATCTGAAGGAGTTGGATTAGGTCTGATAATTCGTCTATCTGAGCAGGTTGTTTGTCCCTGTTATCAACAAAGGTCACCTCATACCCCTCGTAGTTCTTCATTAAATCCAGTTCGACGACGTCTCCGTTCAGGAACATCCGTACGTTGATCCCCCAGTCAGCGCACTGAACCAGGAGTGACTCCACCTTGTCCTCCTTCAAGTCGGTTAGGAGAGAGCGGATGGTTTCTTCGGTTTGCGCTGCGTCCATTGGTCCCTCGGGTGTCAGGGAATATCCGCGGAGTCTGAATCCAGAGGCAGGGGACTGGAGTTCATAGTCGTTCCGTCTGCCCCTTTTGACTCCTTTTCTGCTCTGGTCAATCTCTCCACCAGGTTCAGGGTGTCGTGAGGGGACAAATCACCGTCATCGCCCCACTTGAGACTGGAAAGGTCAGGCGGGCACATGAGGGGTAAGGCAACTATGTGCGCAACCTAAGGACGTGAGATCCCTGTTGTGCCAATGCTCCCCGAAGATTCATGGAAGAAATGCTGAATTGAGTGTCCTTGCGATACCGAACTGGTTGGGGATGGTTTTAACCGCGCAGAACCCGACCACCCAGGCATTGCGCAGAGATGGTCCAGAACCCCGCCGCTGCTTTCAGGAGTTCTCGATTTGGAGCGAACTCCTCTGTTCGCCAAAAAAAGAGCGCATTGTCTAACCCAACAAAAATCACTCGATTGACGTCCTGGGGTTTGGGGACTCGCTTGTGTGGGTTCCATACAAGGTCGTTCTCAAACAGCAGAGCAGTGCCTGAATTGGCGGCGTCCTGGGTGAAGAACGACCAAGTGGTTTGGCGGTATTGCTTGGGTTTGCTGGACATAAATATTCCAAGTCGTTTGTCGTCCTGGATCAGAACTCCTCGAAGTGCAGTAGGGGTTCGCTCTTCCAATCGAATGGAAATGGTGGGGACCTCTTCGCTGATTACTTCGCAGACCAAGGGCAGTGGTACTGCACTCGCAGGCATCGCTGACAGAAGCAGAAGGAGTAACGCCCTCATTCGCTGCCCTCTTGGGATGCTCAGTACGTAAGTTGTAACCCCCACTACAACGTTCTTTACACTTCTCCACACCTTTTTCCACAGAAACTCTTAACGCCAAGATTTGCTCTGATGGTGCTCTGAGGCACAGATCCTTCCGGTCGTCAGGCGAAGACTGAGCGCCGCATCTTTTGGTTAATGAGGGATGGGCACTGGAGAGAAGGTGATCACGCACATCCCTTCAGTAGTACGCAATGTGTGATCTGCGGTAGGGCATTGCAGTTGCCTTCATCGTTTGCCCTTGATGAGGTGACTTGTACGAACTGCCGCCTAAGGCAAAAAAAAGTCGTTGAGGAGTGGGGCGACTAGTCACCTGCCAGCACCTCGTTGATTCGGTCTTCGAGCGTCCTGTCCTCATCGGCAGGAGCAATGGCATCACCAGTTGCCCTGAGTAGGTCAGCAGTTATCTGCCTCGCGTCTTGGTTGGTGAAGAGGAGGAACCCCAGACCAACACCCAAAAGAATCTTCAGCACGGCACCTCTTCCTGTTGCTGAATGATCCGACGAACCATCGATGTCGTCATCCCCATTACTGACGCGATGGTTCCGTATCCATCTCCTCTCTGGCGCATCTCCACCACTGCTGCCGCCTGTTGTGGCGTGTAGTTCCTCTTCCTGCCGAACTTCACCCCTCTGTTCTTGGCGACTTCTCTGCCTTCGGCAGTGCGTTTTTTGATGCCCTTGAGTTCCATTTCAGCGGCGTAACCCATTACGCCCACCACCAACTTCACCAACTCCTCAGGCATCGAGGCAGTGTCCAGGCGTCCATCCAGGGTCTTGATCGCCACCCCGCGTTCGATCAGACCGTTGACCTGAACAAGCATTTCGACCATTGAGCGCCCAAGACGATCCAGTTCGTGGATCACCAGGGTGTCCCCATCACGGAGACCGTCCAGGCACTTGCTCAGTTCAGGTCGATCTCCATAAGCGGAGGTTCCAGTGATCTGGTCCCCGTAAATCCGATCGCACCCTGCTTCCTTCAGCGACTTCTGCTGCCGCTCGCTGTCCTGCTCAGTAGTGCTGGTCCTCCAGTAACCCCAGATCGCCATGACTGCCCTGTCGAATCTCTGCTGAAATTATAGAGCAATTCGACAGGGTATTTCGACAGGGTAAGAACGTAGTTGTGATGGTTTTTCGTCTGATCTGTCGGAACTTGTAAGTTTCGACACCCATCAGGACTTCTTCCGTTTTCGCGCTTGACCAAGCCCGGTCATCCGTGACTAAAACAGATGTACTACTAACGGAGGGTTCATGGCAGAGGGTTGGTTGATCGACGCCAATGACCATTGGGTCTGGCGCTTCCACAGGGACAACTCCGCTTGGGTCAGAGATCCGAAGGTCTTCATTGACCGAGGGCGATCAATGCCTGAAGGACCACCACTGCTCAAGGAGCGTCGGTATCTGAGGAAAGATGCCGCAGAGCAGTTGTGGAAGTCACTCCAGACCCAGGGATGGAAGAAGACGACTCCCTTATGGGGTGCGACTGTCGAACCCTGAAGGTGTCTCCGCCACCTAAATCCCAATCCAGTAAAAATTGCTGCCGCTACCCATATGGCGGGTGCCTACAACCTCAAAAAGGTGTTGCCCCGCCATGTCTTACAGAGACGCCAACCACCTCAAATCAACCTTCCAGCGGGAACTTTGGAGTGAAGCGGGGACTTGGTTGCTGGAGAGGACGCAAACGCTTTGGGATGGCGGGATGCCCGATGAAGCATCGGCGCTCTATTCAGAGTTCTCCAGAGGTCCTGCTCTGGGCGAATGACTGTGTGCCTTAGGGGATACATAAAGCGGTAGTTCCGCTCATGCCCAGGTGCTCTGACCCGCCTTAGAATAGGGATGAGGTCAGAGACCGCTGAAGCAGTAAAACCAGGTCTCAACGACCTTCAGGGGGGCACCGCTTGCCCCCCTTTCAAATGCGCTCTTCTACGGATGGCAGCAGGTCCGTAGCGGGGCGAGCATCCGTTCAACCTTCTTCGGAAGGGTGAATGCGTCATCGAGGGAGGGACTAGGGAACCCTCCTTTTTCTTGGTTGCCTCACGCCAGGGACTTTTTGTCGTGACGGCGACGACCCGTAGGTATTTATTCCGTCATCTTCGGTTCGTTCCCTTCGGTGAGGGGACGATGCGTCGTACGGGGAGGGATTAGGGACCCTCCTTTTTTTTGGCAGTTCGTAAACGGCGCCCACGGCACCGCCGTTGGTTTTAAGAGGGTGTTTTCGCTGGAACGACAGCACCTTCGACGCATACGTCCCCTTTAGTGGCGGCATTCCCTGCCGCCTTTTTTATTGCTTGCGGGCGACCGAACCATGAACGGTCCTCACCACCTCTTCTGACGGTTCTCCTGCTCCTCCTTAAGAGTCCTTAGGCAAGGGAATCACTCCTCCTCATCAAGGATTCCTTGTAGAGCAAACAACTTGTCTTGCTCCTCTTCCCCGACAATCACATGGACTGATGTGCCGTCAGGTAGGGAGTAGTCCGCAGTAATAACGGCATCGGGGTGGACTCCCAAAGAGACCTTCTGACCTTCCAAAAGCATGTAGCAGTGGGAGTTCATGCCTGGAAGGGGAGTTGCTCCACATGCTTGGTGGAGATAGGAAATGGAGCACCCAAAGCACAAACAACTTCACAGGTGTTCGCAACGAACAGCACGGGTCGTTGGGGAATCTGTGTCTGACCGTCCCCTTTCTCAATGCTTACGGGGGACCGAACCATGAACGGTCGCCACTACCTCTTCTGACGGTTCTCCTACTCCTCACGGGAGAGCACCAGGAGGAAGGTGATGGGGAGAAGAACGAGAGGGCGGGACCTCTGGGGTGGGTTGGCACTCCAGGGGTCTTTTTTTGCCCTTGGGTAGGGGAAATCTGGGGACCTTTCCCCGCCCGACCGAAAGGACGTGCTCCCCTGCTGCTCCCCTACCGTTTCGGCAAAATCCAATTGGGTGCTTGAGGCACTAAAAAGGCACGTAACAACATCAGATATGGTGCTTTCACGTGCCTTTTAAGGCGTTTTCGGGAAATGCCAGGACCCAGATTTGAACTGGGGACACGGCGATTTTCAGTCGCCTGCTCTACCAACTGAGCTATCCCGGCGCGCCGCCGAAGCGACATCGGAATCTTAAATCACCGCCTGCGCTCCCTTGCGGGGGTTCGTCCCAGGCAGATCAATCCAGCCACGCGGTGGCCAGCAGCTTCAAGGGCCTGACGGGCAGCCAAAGCGGTGGACCCGGTCGTGAGGATGTCGTCAACGAGCCAGACCGAGCTGTGGGGTCCTTGATTGTCCATGGGGAAGGCCTGGAACGCCCCGATCAGGTTGGTTTGGCGTTGGCGTCTGTTCAGATGGTGTTGGCTCAACCCGGCACGGGTGCGCTGCAGCAGCTCTGCCGTCGGCCGGCCCAATCCCAGGGCCATGCGCTGCGGCAGGGGGTTGGATCGTTGCTGCTTCCAGCTTGGAATCGGCACCAGCACGGCTGTTGCAGGCAGGGTGAAGCGCTCAGGCAGCAGCTCAACCAAGGCCGCAAGCGCTTTGCCTTGGTGCTGTTGACGCAGCTTCAGCAGCAGCTGGCGCAAGTGGCCTGCGTAAGGCCCGAGAGCGCACCACGGCAAGGGCAGCAAGCCCTTGAGCCCCTCACAAGGGAGAGCAAGGGCATCGAGGCACGTGGTGCAGGGAGCCGTCGGCGGCAGTGGGCTGTCCCAAGGTCCATCGCAGATCGGGCAGCGGGGCTCGATCAGAAGGGTTTGGGCAAAGCTCAGGAGCGCGCGATGCACAGCAGGTGGGTCGCTGCAACGAGCGTTCCCCTGTTGGGCTGAATCCCTCCGAGATCAAGCGCCTTCTTTGGGCATCGCCCGCAGCATGGCCACCAAGGTGCGGTGGGCGTCTTCGCTGTCGGTGAGGGTGTGATCAAAGGCAATGCTGACGCTGGCGCCATCCACCTCCAGTTCCATGGTTTCTGCTTTTACAGACACCATGCGCGCTGCAGCGGGATTGCTGACGCCGCCGTAGTGCTTGGCGTAGGCGAGCACCGCTTCGGCATGGTCGTCGTTCATGTGTTTGCAGATCCGTGTGCTGACGGCATCAGTGAGGGGGTCTGCAGGCATTGGGATCAAACAGGTGAGTGCAATCTTTGCAGTGATCGGCTCAAGCGAAGCGCTCGATCAACAAAAGGCCGAGGCGAATACCACTGAATCCCACGTACCCGGCCAGAACGACGAAAAGGCCGATGGCCAGACCATCGCGGAGCTTGGTGGGCATGGGGGTGGGGCGTGATGCCGGAATTCTCACCCGACCAGGGCCTGTTGGGCCAGTCGCGCCACCCCTGCAGCAGGGGGAGTTTGGCAACTCGTTACGGCGCAGCCGAGGCGGCGTTCCCGCAGCCGTCGCCATTGGGGATTGCGCGCTCCACCGCCGATGCTGATGATCCGCCTGGGTGCAGCAGCACCCAGCTCGTTCAGGCGCTGCCAACCCTGCGCTTCGATCTCGGCGAGACCTTCCAGCAGTCCATGCAGATAAAGGGCATCGCTCACCGGCCGTGGTTCAAGCACCGGCAGCAGCTCTGGATCATCCACAGGGAAACGTTCCCCCGGGGCGGGAAGCGGCCGCAGGCGGAGTCCGCTGTCGGTGTTCGGGTTGATCTGGCGGCTCAGTTCGCTGAGTTGGTCGTCGCTGTAAAAACGCCGCAGCACACCGGCCCCTGCATTGGAGGCACCTCCACAGAGCCAGCGTCCCCCCACGCGATGGCTGGTGACGCCCGGGGCGTGCAGGGGCGTCTCGGTGAAGCACTTCATCACCAGGGTGGTGCCCAGCACGGTGATCCCATCTTCGGGACCGGGATCGGCGGCGAGCACGGCGGCATTGGAATCCGTTGTGCCAGCAACGACGATCAGATCGTTCTCCAGGCCCAAGGCCTTGGCCTGCTCCGGTGCGATCGTCCCGAGAATGCTGCCGCTAGGACGGATTTCAGGCAGTGCCTGCCGCCAGGGCTGTTCGGCAAAACGGTCTGGCCAGCTGTTCGTGATCAGATCCCAACCCAGGCGCAGGTTGTTGCCTTCTTCTCCCCAGCGCCAATCGTTCAACAGCCATCCGCTGATCCAGTCGGCCTGATGCCGCAGCAGGATCGCCTCGCCATGGCAGTTGAGGAGCCGCAAGGCCCGGGCCAAGCTGCCGCTGCAGCTGGCGGCCGGACTACCGGGATCCACCAAAGGCTGCAGGGCTGACTGCAGCTCAGGGCAGCTCTGGGAGTAGGCCAGTGCTTTCCCCAGTGGGGAACCATCGCGATCACAGGCCAGCAGCGTGCCGGAGGTGCCATCCACGGCGAGTGCTTGCAGCCGGGATCGCAGCTGGGCTGGGATTGCCCTGATCAGATCCCCACAGCCTTCGCGCCAGCTGTGGGGGTTGGCGAAGTCTCCGCCGTAGGCCTGGGATCGGCTGTCGAGAACCGCGCCGTTAGCGGCAACAACGGCTGTGCGGATTCCGCTGGTGCCCAGGTCGATTCCGAGCACCAGCGGTGAATCCGTCATGGCTTCAGGCCGCGGCGACCTGCTTCAGCTCCTGGCTTTTCGCTGTCACGTCTTCCCAGGGGGCGTTGAGGTCGTTGCGCCCGAAATGGCCGTAAGCCGCAGTGTCCTGATAGAAACGGCCGCCCCGTTGCTGGGGCAGGTTGCGCAGGCCGAAGGTCTCGATGATGGCGCCGGGGCGCAGATCGAAGTGCTCCTGCACTAAGGCGGTGAGCGCATCGTTGGCCAGTGCGCTGGTGCCGAAGGATTCCACCAGGATCGAAACGGGCTTGGCCACGCCGATGGCGTAGCTCAGCTGCACTTCGGCCCGTTCGGCGAGCCCTGCGGCCACAAGGCACTTGGCCACGTAGCGCGCGGCGTAGGCGGCCGAACGGTCCACTTTGGTGGGGTCCTTGCCGGAGAAAGCACCACCGCCGTGGCGGGCATAGCCGCCGTAGGTGTCCACGATGATCTTGCGGCCGGTGAGACCGGCATCGCCCTGAGGGCCGCCCACCACGAACTTGCCGGTGGGGTTCACCAGATACTTGGTGGCCTCGCGGGAGGGCTTGAGGGCCAGATCGGCGGTCGCCGGCTCCACCACATGGGTCCAGAGGTCTTCGGTGATGCGCTCGCGGATGCCCTGCTCATCACTGATCCCGTCCACTTCAGCGGTGTGCTGGGTGGAGATCAGGATCGTGTCGATCGAGACGGGCTTGGCGTTTTCGTAGACGACGCTCACCTGGGTTTTGCCATCGGGAAGCAGGTAACCCAGGGTTCCGTTGTGGCGCACTTCGGCCAGGCGGCGCGACAGCCTGTGGGCCAGGCTGATCGGCAACGGCATCAGCTCGGGCGTCTCGTTGCAGGCGTAGCCGAACATGATTCCCTGGTCGCCGGCTCCCACCAGATCAAGGGGATCACCGGCGTGGTCGTCGGCCTCGTTCACGCCCTGGGCGATGTCGGGGGACTGTTGGTCGAGGGCCACCAGCACCGCACAGCTGTTGGCATCGAAGCCACCGGCCCGGGCGCCGCTATAACCGATCTCCTTGATCACGTTGCGCACCAGGTGGATGAAATCCACCTGCGCCTTGGAGGTCACCTCACCGGTGATCATGCAGAGGCCGGTGTTCACAACGGTCTCGCAGGCCACACGGCTGGCGGGATCCTGGGCCAGCAGAGCATCCAGAACGGCGTCGCTCACCTGGTCGCAGATCTTGTCGGGATGCCCTTCGGTTACGGACTCAGACGTAAAGACGTAACGGCTCATTCGGCGCTCCAGATCGGGCGACTTTACGAGTTGGTGCTTACGGAGAGGTGATCCCAGCTGTGGAGGAGATGCTGGGCTGATGGCAGTTCCGGAGCACGCTTCCAGCCATCGGTGAAGCCGATCACGCCGCCGATACCGGCTTCGAGGGCCATCTGAAGGTCGGTCTCCGCATCGCCAACCAAGGCACACCGTTGGGGTGGCAGGCCAAGCCTGTCGCACAGCTCCAGAACAGCCTGTGGATCGGGTTTGCGCGGATGGTCATCAGCACTCCAGATGCCAGCAACGCCTGCGCCGAGCTGATGGTGACCCAGGAAGTCTTCAATGCCTGAATGGGTGTCGTTGCTGATCACAGCAGCGATGACGCCCTGCTGGTGCAGGTTCCGCAGCAGTTGCCCAGCCCCGTTGATCAACGGGCTTGGGGTTGTGTCGATCAGGCCCTCCTGGTCAACTGCGTCGAAGCAGGTGTGGGCCAGGGAGAGAGCCTGGGGCCATGAGCAGCCCAACAGGCAGAACACCGTTGCAGTCGAGGCGATGTTGTCCTGCCTGGAGGCAACCGCCAGTGTTCCGCCGGGATCGAGCATGCCGTGGTCAACACCAAACGCTCTGCTCAGGGTGTGGCTCAGCTCAGAGGGGTTCATCGCAGGTGCTTGTTCCTTAGCAACCTTGACGGCTTTGTTGATGCGTGCGTCTGCTAAGGCCAGCAGATGCGGCTCGCTATGGGAAAGGGTGCCGTCCTTATCGAACAGCACCCCTTGGAAATTGCCGATGGGATGTCCCTTCAGCAGCAGTTGGGCCATCAGGCTCAGATCATCATGGAGCTGATCGGATCTTCGCCCTCTTCGGCCTGCTCCATCAGCATCTGCTTGTAGCGAGCAGCCATTTCCTCGGCTTTTTCGAACACCTTCTGGGGGTCGGTCAGCATGTCGCCGGGTTCGGGCTCAAGAGCCTTCGTGGACAACGAAATCCGGCCGCGCTCGGCATCCAGATCGATGATCATCACTTTCATCTGATCATTCACGTTCAGCACCGAGTGGGGGGTCTCGATGTGCTCGTGGCTGATCTCGGAAATGTGCAGCAGACCGCTCACACCACCGATGTCGATGAAGGCGCCGTAGGGCTTGATGCCGCGGACGGTACCCACCACAACTTCGCCCACTTCCAGGCGATTCATCTTCCGCTCCACCAGGGCGCGGCGGTGGCTGAGCACCAGGCGGTTGCGCTCTTCGTCCACCTCGAGGAACTTCAGAGGCAGGAAGTCGGCAACCAGTTCTTCCTTCGGCTTGCGGGTGCTGATGTGGGATCCGGGGATGAAGCCCCGCAGACCTTCAACACGTACCAAGGCACCACCACGGTTGGTGGCAAACACTTCGGAGTAGATGGTGGCGTCTTCCTTCTGGAGCTGGCGGACCCGCTCCCATGCCCGCTGGTATTCGATCCGACGGATCGACAGCGCCAGCTGACCATCCTCGTTCTCCTCACTCATGATGAAGAACTCACGGATTTCGCCGGGGGCGAGCACGTCGCTCAGACCCTCGACCCGGTTGATCGACACCTCTTGCAGAGGCATGAAGGCAGCCGTCTTGGCGCCGATGTCGATCATGGCGCCCTTCGATTCCAGGGCGAAGACCGTGCCGTTGACGATGTCGCCAGGCTTGAAGTTGTAGTCGTACTTGCTGAGGAGAGCCGCGAACTCATCCAGGGTGAATCCGGCGTCGTCCAGGCTGCGGCTGGCGGCGCGGCTGCTTGGATCATCCGCGGTGGGGACGTCTTCAGGAATGCTCAGATCCTCACCTTCAAACGCCTGTTCGGCGGCGGCGGTTTCTGCAGAGGCTTCTGTGGCGTTCGCGTCCTGAACCTGATCCTGGATCTGATCTTCTGTCGGAGTCGCAGACATGGGGGGCTGGCGGTCTACCTCAGGTGGGTAGTTCGAAAAAAATCGCATGGAACGCCCGCCGACGTTTCACGGAGAACTACTGACTTTACAGACCGGACCGACGGCGTTTTCAGCGCAGCGATGCTGCGCATTGCTTCAACGATCCGATTCAGTGCACTAGTTCAACGAACTGTGGCCAGATGGTTCTGTTCCTGATCGGCGTTCATTGTTTCCAGGGTCGACACGAAGTCGTCAATCCCACGGAACTGGCGGTAGACGGATGCGAACCGGATGTAGGCCACTTCGCTGATCTGTTTGAGATCCCTCAGCACGAATTCACCGATCTCGGTGCTGCTCACTTCCTTGCCGGTGCGTTGCTGAAGTTTCAGTTCGAGTTCTTCCACGAGGGATTCGAGCCGAGAGGTGTCCAAGCCCGTTTTCTCGCAAGCCCGATTCAAGCCGTGCAGCAACTTGCTGCGACTGAAGATTTCCCGGTTGCCGTTGCGTTTGATCACCGTGATCGGAACGGTCTCCACCCGTTCATAGGTGGTGAAGCGAAATTCACAGTTGAGGCATTCACGCCGTCGTCTCACGCTGCGTCCACCATCCGCTGCCCTGGATTCGAGAACGCGACTATCTGTGTTTTGGCAGGAGGGGCACTGCATCCCCGATGGCATCTATTAGTTGCACCAACTGTAGACACTGATTTGAGACTTGAGAAGGGCCTTGTGGACATCAGTCTCATTTGAGGATTGCGTCCACGGCTGTTGCTGACGTGAGACTGCTGTGATCCGCTCGCACAGACGAGACCGGCTTGCGACGGTGGGTGATGGAAAGCATGAAAAAACCCCGCCGAGGCGGGGTTTTGGGAGATCAAATCACTTACCGATTTTCGGCGGATCGCGGAAGGCGATTGCGAAGAAGAGGGTGGCAATCGCAAGGGTAAGGATGAGGACGTAAGCGAAGCTTTCCATCGTGTTGTTCCTAGAGGGCGATCAGTTGAGGGGAGTTCCAGCGGGGGGAACGTAGCCCTCGGGCAGGCGACGGGTGGACTTGTCGCCCAGTTTTTGGAACAGGCCGAATTCCACCTGATCGCCGAGGTCGGGATCAATACCAGCGAACACGTCGCGGTACAGGGTGCGGGCACCGTGCCAGATGTGGCCGAAGAAGAACAGCAGCGCGAAGGTGGCGTGGCCAAAGGTGAACCAGCCGCGTGGCGAGCTGCGGAACGTGCCGTCAGAGTTGTAGGTCTCACGGTCGAAGTCGAAGGCTTCACCCAGCTGAGCCTTACGGGCGAGACGCTTCACGTCGGCAGGGTCAGTGAAGGTCTGGCCATCCAGTGCTCCACCGAACACCTTGGCGGTCACGCCCTGTTGTTCGAAGGAGAACTTTGCTTCCGCACGACGGTAGGGAATGTCGGCACGGACGATGCCTTGCTCGTCTTGCAGAACGACAGGGAAGTTTTCGAAGAAGTTCGGCAGACGGCGGACTTCGAGGTTGCGACCTTCTTTGTCGCTGAATGCGATGTGACCAACCCAAGCGGTTGCCAGACCATCACCGTTCACCATCGGACCCACACGGAACAGACCGCCCTTGGCAGGGCTGTTGCCGACGTAGTCGTAGAAGGCGAGCTTCTCAGGGATGGCCTCGAAGGCTTCTTCCTGGGTAGCGCCATCGTCCATCGCGGTTTGTACGCGACGGTTGATCTCAGTCTTGAAGTAGCTCTGATCCCACTGGTAACGGGTGGGGCCAAACAGCTCGACAGGAGTCGCAGCAGAGCCGTACCACATGGTTCCAGCCACGATGAAAGCGGCGAAGAACACAGCTGCGATGGCGCTGGCCAGAACGGTTTCGATGTTGCCCATCCGGAGCGCTTTGTAGAGACGCTCGGGCGGACGCGTGGTGATGTGGAAGATGCCGGCAATGATGCCGACGATGCCAGCAGCAATGTGGTGGGCAACGATTCCACCGGGATTGAAGGGGTTGAAACCTTCGGGTCCCCAAGACGGTTGAACCGCCTCTAGATGACCGGTAAGTGCATAAGGGTCAGAGATCCACATTCCTGGACCGAAGACGCCAGTGAGGTGGAAAGCGCCGAAGCCGAAGCAGCCGAGTCCAGCGAGAAGCAGGTGGATGCCGAAGATCTTCGGCAGGTCGAGAGCAGGCTCGCCGGTGCGCGGGTCCTGCCAGATCTCAAGATCCCAGTAGGTCCAGTGCCAGATGGCGGCCAGCATCATCAGGCCGGAGAAAACGATGTGAGCGGCAGCGACGCCCTCGAAACTCCAGAAGCCGGGATCAACACCCGTTTCACCGGTGATGCTCCATCCACCCCAGCTGCCAGTCACGCCCAGGCGGGACATGAAAGGCATCACGAACATGCCCTGACGCCACATCGGGTTCAGGACAGGATCAGACGGATCGAAAATGGCCAGCTCATAGAGAGCCATGGAGCCGGCCCAGCCGGCTACGAGGGCTGTATGCATGAGGTGCACAGCCAGAAGGCGGCCCGGGTCATTAATGACAACGGTGTGCACCCGATACCAGGGCAATCCCATGGGTCAGGTTCGGGGGACAAGACTGCTTATGCAGTCAGACATGGGCGATCGTAAGGGCTTCAGTCCATAGGGCGGGGGAAAAGTGACCTGCCCGCAACGGTCAGTGACATGAAAGTCTGGACCCTGCTGTTCACAAAACGCAATGCTTCAGCCCATGATGGGGATTGGTTGCTTGTGAGCTCATGCCCGTTATCCGGTTTGTTCGCGAAGGGCGTGATGTGGAGTGTTACCCCGGTGAGAATCTGCGTGAGGTGGCCCGTCGCGAGGGGATCGAGCTCTACGGCCTGAAGGGGCAGCTGGGCAATTGCGGAGGGTGTGGTCAGTGCATTACCTGCTTCGTTTCCGTGGTGGACGAAGACAACGCCGATGCGCTGACGGCACGCACTGCCGTCGAAGACAGCAAGTTGCGCCGTCGACCCCAGGAGTGGCGTCTGGCATGCCAGGCCCTGGTGGAGAAGTCCGTCATGGTTCTCACCCGGCCTCAGGTGAGGCTCGCCAATGCCGATTCGAGATTGGCTGCGGCCAGGCAGGCCCCGCTGCCGGCGGGTCCCACGGCATGGCCAGCGCCTCCGGCCAGTGAGCTCGATGAGGAGGAGCAGGATGGGGGCGATGGCGACGGCCGAGATGCCAAGGCTGCTACCGCCGGTGACGAGGCCTAGGGCAGACGCTCCCCAGGCCTCTTGTCGGTGATACCTTCGCCTGGATCCCTCCAACGGCCATGGAAACCAACGATCTCGGATTCGTCGCCAGCCTCCTCTTCATCCTGGTTCCGGCGATCTTCCTGATCGTGCTCTACATCGGCACGCAGAACAACGAGGCCTGATTCAGCCTTGTTCAGGCTCACGCACCAGCAGCACAGGGGCTGGTGCGTGCACTCGGATGTAGTCGCTGACTGATCCGCCCAGAAGCTTGTCCAAATCCACCAGTCCTCTGGCGACAAGAGGACGTCGGTCCTGAGAGGCGATGACCACCAGGTCGGCGTTGCATTCCGATGCAGCCAGGCAAACGCTGCGACCGATGTCCTTCCCTTCGGTGTGGATAGCTTTCATGTCGACGCCGAAACCCCTGGCCCGCTGAACAGCGGAGTCAAGAACCTCGTCTGCTTTTGTGCGGCCTCCCCGGGACGGTGCTGACTCCTGACGTACGACATGGACACCGGTGAGGGTGCCGCCGGGGATTTCACGCACCAGTTCGCAGGCCGTGCGTAGAGCGTCGTCCCCAACGCCTGTTCCGTCGATCGTCACCATCACGCGGTTGACATGCTTGACGTAGAGGTCATCCCGCACCAGCAGCATCGGCCGCGTGGACAGTTGAAAGACGTATTGGCTGGTGCTGTTGGCCAGGATCGATTGAAGCCGTCCCAGGCCGCGGGATCCCATCACGATCAGGTCGGCCTGAACCTCATCGGCAACCTTGAGCACGGTCTGCTTGGTGTCGCCCTCGCGAATCAAGGTGCTCACGCTTGATGGGCTCAGGCCCATGCGCGTGATTGCGCTGTTCAAGAGGTTTTCTGCTTCGTCGCGATGGCCGTCGGATTGCGACTTGCTTTGCTCCGACACCACATGCAGCAAATTGATTTTTGCGGCCTTCAGGCTGGGAATGTCCTGGAGCATCCGGATCATTTCCTCGACGTGACCCTTGCCCGAGTCGGCAATTAGAAGGTTCCTGAACACAGGGAGATGAAGCAGCCTCTGCGGAAGCCTATGGGTGGTTGCCTCCGTGGAGAGAAGCTGATGTCACAGCGTTACGCGGATCATGTACACCCTGAACAAGCGTGTGCTGCCACAGCACACCGATTACGCCGGTGTGATGTGGCATGGGGCCTATGTGCAGTGGCTTGAGGAGGCCAGGGTTGAGGCCCTCCAGGCTGCGGGCCTTGGCTATGCCGCCATGACCGCGATGGGTGTCGATATGCCGGTGGTGTCCCTTCACCTGGATTACCGCAAGCCACTCCGGCACGGCGACGAAGTGTGTGTTGAAAGCCGATGCCCTGGTCAGCAGGGGGTGCGCTGGCCATGGATCTCACGCTTTGTCTGCGGAGACGCGGTGGTTGCGGAGGCGTCGGTGAATCTGGTGATGGTGCGTGAGGGGCGCGTGCTCAGGCGCGTGCCGGCGCAGCTGCAGGAGGTGATGGATCAGCTGGTGCGCCAATCGCTCTGAATCGAACCCTGAGCCACCGCTGCCGTGCTAGTGCACATGTACTTGCTCGAGGCTGGTGCGGGGGTGGTGGCTCTGGACCTGTTGCCCTGGCTTGGGCAACGCCCGCATGGCTGATCTGCGCAGGCTTTGCCGCGACCAAGCCATCGGCCCTGATCAGCTCTGGGGGTGGCCGATCGAACGCTTGGGCCAGGCGCTGGCTTGGCCGGCGCACTGTTTGCGCGACGTTGAGCGTTACAGGTTCGAGCACGGGGCTGCTCCGAAGCTTGACGTGCCTGCTTGTGCCCTTTTGCCGGGTGATCCTGGTTGGCCTCCTGGCTTGGATGATGTGCACTCACCCCCTTCCGGGCTCTACGTCGAAGGGGATCGATCGCTGCTTCGGCACATCCATGCCCGCACAGCCATCGCAGTGGTGGGCACGCGTTCCGCCTCGGACCATGGTCTTTCCATGGCTGAAGAACTGGGCCGTGGTCTGGCCGAGGCGGGTTGGCCCGTCCTTAGTGGTCTTGCGGAAGGGATTGATGCTGCAGCCCATCGCGGCTGTTTGGCCAGAAACGGTGCACCCATCGCGGTGTTGGGGACACCCTTGGACCGTGTCTATCCAGCCCACCACCGATCGTTGCAACAGCAGGTCGGCAGGCAAGGGCTGTTGATCAGTCCGAGTCGGTCCGGCTGCCGTGTGCGCCCAGGGCACTTCGCAGCGCGGAACCGTTGGTTGGTGGCCTTTGCCCAGGCGCTCGTGGTGGTGGAGTGTCCGCAACGCAGCGGAGCATTGATTTCGGCCCGCTGGGCGAGCCGGATGCAGTGCCCTATATGGGTGGTTCCGGGGGATGCCCGCCGTTGGTCCTCTCGGGGCAGCAATGCCCTGCTTCGCGATGGTGCGACTGCCTTGATTCACCCTGAGGATCTGCTCGCTTCCATTGGCGAGGGCCCGTTGAGGTCAGAGGAGTCACGCGGCAAGCATCAACGGTTGATGAAGGCCATTGGCTCAGGGGCGACCTTTGATCAGCTGGTGCTTCTTTTGCAGTGCTCCCCCGCTGAGCTGGCCCCCCAGCTTTTGGCGCTCGAATGTCGGCGCGAACTGCTGTGTGAATCTGGATTGCATTGGCGCAAGCCTCGGCCTTGAGAGACTGCACAACCGTTGCCGGCACTGATGTGTTGCAGTGGCGGCGCCGACAACTCGCCCGGGGTGGCACCGCGGCTGATCTGGATTGGCTGCTTGATCTGGCCGCTGGTCTTCGTTGGGCCAGCCTGCAACGGCTGTTGCTGGACCCCACGCGCACCGTCGCCCTGGAGCAGTCCCTTGAGGTGCTCTCTGAGCTGTGGGAGCGTCACCTTCATGGGAATGTTCCCCTCCAGCACCTGGTTGGGCTCTGTCCCTGGCGGGATGTGCTGCTTGAGTCGTCGCCTGCCGCCTTGATTCCCCGTCAGGAAACGGAACTGCTGGTGGATCTGGCCATGAGCCAGTTTAAAGCCACCCCTCCCGCTCGTTGGGCTGACCTCGGCACTGGTTCAGGAGCCATCGCTGTGGCTCTGGCCCGTGCCTGGCCCACGGCACCAGGGCATGGCGTTGACCTCAGTTCCGATGCCTTGCAGTTGGCAGAACGCAATCTTGAGCGTTGCGCCCCGCATCACAACTGTTCGCTGCACCTCGGGTCGTGGTGGTCTCCCCTCAAGAGCTGGTGGGGAAGCCTGGATTTGGTGGTCAGCAATCCTCCATACATCCCCAGTGCTGTGGTTGACGGTCTTGAGGCTGTGGTGCGTGACCACGAACCTCACTTGGCGTTGCTTGGGGGAGCAGATGGCTTGGATGCGATCCGCACGGTGGTGGATGGCGCCCTAATGGGGCTGTCGCCCGGAGGTTGGCTTCTGCTCGAACACCACCACGACCAGAGCGCTCAGGTGACGCAGCTGCTGCGGGATGCCGGCTTGGTGGAGGTCAGAGCGGCCGCTGATCTTGAGGGGACCCTCCGCTTTGCGCTTGCTTGCAAACCTGCCGCATCAAGCTGATGCAACGCCTGCGATGAAGGAAGGATTCATGCCTGCTCCGGTTCTGGCCGCCTCCGACCTGGCGCTGCTGCTTCGTGCCGGTGAAGCCGCCATCATTCCCACCGACACGCTGCCGGGCCTGGCGGTGCTTCCCGATCAAGCCCAGACCCTCTGGCTCTTGAAATGCCGACCAGCCGATAAGCCCCTCATTTTGATGGGTGCATCCGTCAATGACTTGCTCCAAGAGGTTGAGGGGCCCTGCCATCGGGAGGTTGAAGCTTTGGCTGAGCGCTATTGGCCTGGAGCGCTCACGCTGGTGTTGCCTGCCCGTGATGGTGGTGCGGGCCGGTATCTCAACCCAGGTGGAACAACCCTGGGCTGCCGCATTCCGGCCTGTGAGCAGACCCGCGCGCTGCTTCAGATCAGCGGGCCGTTGGCCACCACCAGTGCCAATCGCTCCGGTGAACCCGCCAGCACGACCGCAGCAGAGGCGGCTCTGGTTTTCCCTGATGTCGCGCAGCTGGGTCCCCAGCCCTGGCCTCAACCCTCGGGCCAGGCCAGCACGGTGTTGGTCTGGGTGGAGGAAGGACGCTGGCGCCTGGTGCGCCGGGGTGCTGTGATTCCAGCAGGGGTTGAGGTGCTCGAGTGATCTCGCTTGTTGGGTTCTGCCTGCTGGTGATGGCCTTGCTTCATTGGGTGCTGGAACCCCTTGAAGCGGTCTTCACCTGGACGCTTCAACTGAATCTTCTCCCCTGGTTGTTGGGGGTGTTCTTCATCTGGCTGCTGGCGGGCGAATCAGACCGCAGTACGTCGCCCTGATCCAGATCAAGCCGGCTAACGGATTTGAACCGATGGCCTTCGCTTTACAAAAGCGCTGCTCTACCGCTGAGCTAAGCCGGCATGGGCTGCATCGTACCGGCTGCCAGGCGATTCAAGGCGGGGTCTTGATCGCTAATCAGCCAAAGCACCAGCTCGAGTCGATTGCGACATCCGCTTTTCCGGAGTGCCCTGCTGATGTGGCATTCAACGGTGCGATGACTGATCACCAACCGCTGGGCGATGGCTCGGTTGTTGAGGCCTTCGAGGAACAACAGCACCACCCGCTGTTCAGCGGGGGTGAGGAGGTTCGGGATTCGAGGTTTCAAGCTTGAGCAGGTTGCTGCTCAGAGGGTTCCACCTTGGCGGGTTGGGCGATCGGGCGACGGATCGGCAGGTTCGCCACCAGGGCGGTGACGCGATCTTCCGTCTCGAGGCTCACATCACCTTCAGCGAGGTCGATCTCCACGTAGCGGGCCACCACTTCGAGGATCTCGCGCCGCATTTGTTCGAGCAGCTCCGGATTGAGGTCGCTGCGGTCGTGGGCCAGCACCAACTGCAGCCGCTCTTTGGCTGTTTCTGCACTGGCGGGCTGACGGCGCAGGAGTTTGTCGATGAATTCCTTGAGTGTCATCGCCTCAGAAAATCCGGGTTTGCATCAGCTTGCGCATCCTGGCGCGGAGGCCGCGGCGGGCCTGGGAGGGGTCCATCAGAGGAATGTCTTCACCCTGAAGCCGTTGAGCGATGTTGCCGTAGGCCTGGGCCGCTGGGGACGACGAATCACTCAGGGTCAAGGGTTCACCGCGGTTGGTGCTCACGATCACCTGTTCGTCTTCAAAAACAAGCCCCAGAAGAGGTAACGCCAGGATGTCGGTGACGTCGTCCACCGAAAGCATTTCCTGATTCGACATCATCTTCGGCCGCACCCTGTTGAGCACGAGCTGCACAGGCTGCACGCCCTGGGTGTTTAGAAGCCCGATCACCCGATCAGCGTCCCGCACGGCGGCCACTTCCGGGGTGGTGATCACCACTGCTTCTCGAGCTGCGGCCGCGGCATTTTTGAATCCGTCCTCGATGCCTGCCGGGCAGTCGATCAACACGTAATCGAACTGGCGTTCCAGCAGCGCAACGATGGCCTGCATGTCCTTGGGCTTGAGCCACTCGAGCATCCGAGGGTTGCCCGCAGGGAGCAGGGCCAGATTGGGCTCCTGCTTGTGCTTCACCAGGGCTTGCTCCAGCCGGCAGGTCTCGGCCAACACCTCCTGAGCGGTGTAGACGATGCGGTTCTCCAGGCCCAGGAGCAGATCGAGGTTCCTCAGACCGAAGTCCGCGTCAAGAACCACGGTCTTGGCGCCTTGGCGGGCAAGTGCGATCCCAAGGTTTGCCGTGGTCGTTGTTTTTCCGACACCGCCTTTGCCAGAACAGATGAGGATGGTTCGGGTCGTCGACACCAGGGTTCTGCTTTGGTGCGGCCAGAATAATCTGGCTTTTGGGCCTGACAACGACGTCAGCGTTTTTGAAAGCTCTGGATGACGGCGGGTTCAATGGCGATCACGCCATCCTTGAGCTCGGCCTGTTCGGCCAAACCCGCCTGGGGCAGATCCTCGGGGCCTCGGGCGACAACGTCAGCAATCCTCAGTTGCAGTGGCCGCAGCTGCAGGGCAACGATTTTCGCGGTTGTTGACCCCTCACATCCGGCATGGGCCACGCCCCGCAGGCGACCCCACACCAAAACATCAGCGGCTGAACTGATCCGCGCTCCGGGATTCACATCGCCATAGAGAAGGATGGTGCGCTCGCTTTGGAGATGGTCGCCGGAGCGCAGGGTTCCGTGATGAAACAACAGCTCGGAAGGGGCTGCCGTCACAGGATTGGGCTGGAGTTCACGGCTGGACGGCGTGTTGGACCGGCTTGCGTCCAGTCCCAAGGCTGAAGCACTCACAACCGTCTCGGCGGCCTGGCCGGTGATGCGTCCGAGTTGATGGCCTGCCTCGCTCACGGCGGCGCACAAATCAGCGAGGTCGCTGCAGGTCAATACCCAGTCCCCGCAATCGAGATCAACAATCGGCTGGGAACACCTGCTCAGCAGATCCGGCAAACGATCCCTCCAGTGATCCAGGCGCTGGTCGGGAAGCCTCAAGGTCATGGCTGCTTCACGCTGCTGCTGCTCGGGGCCATTCAACGTCCATCTCCTGCCTTAGTTCGTTGCTGATGTCGCGGGGGTGAATCAACCAGGAGGTTGCCGCCGGGGTCGCCAGACTTGCGACAAGGGGAGAGGCTTTCTCCAGGGCTTGGAGTTGTTGCCCGTCCCAGAGGCGCAAGCCGCCTCGATAGGGGTGGTACCCGCGCAGCTGTTGATGACGCAATCCGCAGCAGAGTTCAGGGTCGTGGCCATGACGATCGGCCAGACGCCTTGCTGTTGCGAGCAATTGCAGTTGATCCGCCGGGGAAAGATGTTCAACGGCCGTTGCTTTGAGCAGGCGTCGATCCAGGAAACGCCCACTCAGTTCAGCCAGGGCTGCTGGCGCTTCGGCTTGCCAACGCTGGAGGTGGTAGCCGGTGCGTTGGTCATCGTTAGCGAGGAAGTCCTCCAAGCGGATCTGGTCTGGTTGCCAGAGCCAGGTGGCCATCACCTCATCAGCCCACACCTGGTCAGGACCCAGTTGTCGTGCCGTCAGGATCAGTTTTTCCAGCAGCCAGTTGCACACCACATTCAACCGGTGGTTGTAGACGCTCCTGTACATGAGGTTTCTCACCACCAGGTAGTGCTCCACAGCCATCAGACCCTTGGGATGAATGGCCATGTCCCCGTCAGGGGCCAGGGTCAGTGCTCCCAGGATGCGGTCGAGATCCAGTTGCCCGTAGCGCGTTCCGGTGCTGTAGCTGTCGCGCAGGAGGTAATCCAGTCGGTCGCAATCCAGCTGACTGCTGACCAGGTGTTTGATCAGGGGGTGAGGGCTGCGTCCATGCTCCAGCAGGTTCGCCACCGCCTCAGCCGTGCCGGATGCATGGCTCTCCAGACAGTCATGGATCTCTGGGTGATGCCGGATCACCCGCGCTGACCACGCTTCATGGTGCAGGCCAAACATCTCTTCGCCGGTGTGGCTGAGGGGGCCATGGCCAATGTCATGGAGCAAAGCAGCTCCGTAGAGCAGCCCCCGATACGTCTCCAACTCGGGTGCCAACGGCAGCATCCGCTCAAACGCACGGCGTGCCAGATGAAAGACCCCCAGCGAGTGGGTGAATCGACTGGATTCAGCGCTGTGAAAGGTGAGGTAGGCCGGACCCAGCTGGCGGATGCGTCGCAGGCGCTGGAATGGCGCCGTGTCCACCAGGTCCATCACGATTCCCTCGGCTGGGGCTTGGCGGTCAAGACCAATGCCGCGATGCAGAGGGTCGTGATAGGTCCGCTGACTCATGCCTCGGTCTCGTCAGCGGGTTGTTCCAGCAGGGCCTCCATCCATTGCTCAGCTTCCGAGAGCCAGCGATCACCGTCACCGCCGGGGTTCAGGGGTTCCGGATCTGACAACCCACGATCGGGAGCGATGCCTTCCCCTTGAATGTCCCGTCCACTCGGTGTCACGTAGCCAGCAACGGTCACGGCGAGACCGCTGCCATCACTGAGGTTTGTCAGCGTTTGAATCAGCCCTTTGCCGAACGTCTGTCCTCCGAGAAGCGTGGCGCGTTCGTTGTCCTGGAGGGCGCCAGCCAGGATTTCACTCGCACTGGCCGTCCCTCCGTTCACGAGGGTGACCATCGGTCCGTCGTACACCGTCTGGAGACTGGCCTGGATGGTGTCATTGATGCCCTCGCGGTTGCGGGTTTCAACGATGGCGCCACCGGAAAGGAAGTCGTCGGCGACCGCCAATCCAGCGCTCACCAAGCCGCCTGAGTTGTTGCGGAGGTCGAGCACCAATCCTTCGATCTCCTTGTTCTGCAGCTCTGTGATGGCTTCTTTCACCTGTTCGGGAACTCCCTCGCTGAACTGGGTGATCCGCAGATAGCCAAGGGTGTGACTGCCGCTGCGCAAGCGCCTTGTGCGCACCGGTCTGAGGTCCACGCTGCGGCGTTCCAGGGTCAGCTCGTTTGTTTCTCCGCTGCCGTTGTCCAGCGTCAGCACCACCTGCGAACCCACGTCTCCGCGCAGCGCTGCCACGGTTCCCTCCAGACCCAGATCCACCACGTCCTTGCCGTCAACAGACAGCAATTGCGTGCCACTGGTGATCTCCGCCTCGCCGGCGGGTGAACCCTCGAGGGCAGATATCACCACAACACCATTGCTGCTTTCATCCGGCCCGAGTTGCAAGCCCACACCACTGAGGCTGCCGTTGGTGCTGTTCTTCAGCGCCGTGTAGTCCTCTGGACGAAGCAGCCGCGTGTAGGGGTCGCCCAGCTGAGCCAGCATCGATTCGATGGCTTCATAGGCATCGTTGCTGCTCTCGATACTGCGTTCCATGGCCTTCTGCCGTTGACGCTTCCAACGCACCGCATCAAGTTGCTCTGGGTTCCAAAAGCCCTGGTTCACAAGCCGCCAGCTGTCCACCACGAGCTGTTGTGTGTCGCTAAGTGCAACGGCTGTGCAGGCGCTGCCCAGCACCAAAAAGCAGCAAAGAGACGCTGCGATCAGTTGCCTCAGCACCTGAAAACCTTTGCGCCGCAGCCAGTCTGAAAGATCGTTAACAGTTGGATACATCGCGGTGGGTTCGCCTCAGTGGCAGAAGCGTGCTCAGTAGACTTTCGCAACTCGAGCCCGCTTGTGCATGGCGAACTCATCACCGGTTTACGACTGGTTCCAGGAACGTCTGGAAATCCAGGACATTGCTGACGACATTGGTTCCAAGTACGTGCCCCCCCACGTCAACATCTTTTATTGCCTGGGGGGCATCACGTTGGTGTGCTTCCTGATCCAGTTCGCGACTGGGTTCGCGATGACCTTCTATTACAAGCCCACTGTTGCTGAGGCTTACAAGTCGGTCGAATACCTGATGACCGACGTCAGCTTCGGTTGGCTGATCCGCTCTGTGCACCGCTGGAGCGCATCAATGATGGTGTTGATGCTCATCCTGCACGTGTTCCGTGTGTACCTCACCGGCGGCTTCAAGCGTCCCCGTGAGCTCACTTGGGTCACCGGTGTGACCATGGCAGTCATCACCGTGTCCTTCGGTGTGACCGGTTACTCCCTTCCCTGGGACCAGGTTGGTTACTGGGCAGTGAAGATCGTTTCCGGCGTCCCTGCTGCCATCCCTGTTGTTGGCGATTTCATGGTGGAACTGCTTCGCGGTGGCGAAAGCGTTGGCCAGGCCACGCTTACTCGCTTCTACAGCCTTCACACCTTCGTGATGCCCTGGCTGCTGGCGGTGTTCATGCTCATGCACTTCCTGATGATTCGGAAGCAGGGCATTTCTGGTCCCTTGTGATCTGCGTTCCTACTGTTCCCTCAACACCTGGACTAAACGATGCACATTCTCAAGAAGCCTGATCTCTCTGATCCCAAGATGCGGGCCAAGCTCGCCAAGGGCATGGGTCACAACTATTACGGCGAGCCTGCCTGGCCTAACGATCTCCTCTACATCTTCCCGGTGGTGATCCTCGGCACCATCGCCTGCGTGGTTGGTCTGGCCGTCCTGGATCCAGCCATGCTCGCTGACAAAGCTGATCCTTTCGCCACCCCTCTGGAAATTCTTCCTGAGTGGTACCTCTACCCCGTTTTCCAGATTCTGCGGGTTGTTCCCAACAAGCTTCTGGGTATTGCTCTGCAAACCCTCGTTCCCCTGGGTCTGATGCTTGTTCCTTTCATCGAAAGCTTCAACAAGTTCCAGAACCCTTTCCGTCGTCCCGTGGCGATGACTGTCTTCTTGACCGGAACCCTGGTCACCATCTACCTCGGTATTGGTGCAGCACTTCCGATCGATAAGTCCCTCACCCTCGGACTGTTCTGATCCGTTCTTCGAGAACAGCTCATGGACCCCGGCTCGTCGAGCTGGGGTTTTTTTGTGCCATGGCTGCGGTGGTTCGTCAGTGACCCATCGATTCGTCGAGGTTGAGCATCAGCACGTCGTCTGGGTTGACGTGGAGAAAGTGGTGCATCAACAGAAAACCAACGATGGTCCAGGTCTGATAGGTGCGTGATTGCTGTCCAACCCAGGTTCCTGTGGGGCCATCGAAATATTCAGCCCACTGCTGACGTGGCAGTTGGTTGAGATGGCTCCAGTAGCACTCGTCCAACAGCGTTTTCATTTGCCCCATCAGCAACACGTCGGCCTGTGGATTCAGCCGTTCGTGCAGAAGGATGGATGCACCAAAAAACCAGAGCAGGCTCGGCCAGTGGCCACCGTTGTGATAACTCCAGGGCCAGTTCTTGGGGTCGGAGCCCGTTTTGTTCTCCCATTCCACGCCCTCCATGGGGGGATGACAGATGCGCATCGGCATCTGGGCCATGAGGTGGTCACGGTTGTGCAGCACCAGTCGGAACAGGGCCCGTTGCTGTGGCGCGGTCAGCAACCCGAACAGCGATGCCAGGGAATTTCCTAAGGAGTAGAAGCGGAAATCCGGGCGTCCGGTCCGCATGTTGCCGATCATGTAACCGCCACGGTTCTCGAGCCAGTCCTGCAACCAGTCGGGGATGACCTGGGGTTGAACGTTGAATTCGTTGTGGTGCTGGTTTTCGCCGTACTGCTCCGTGGGGCGTCGCCGAAGCACTTGCATCGTTTTGCTGGTCACCCAGTAGTGCTTCAGCAGGAACTGCCGCAAGTCATGGGTCCATTGCCGGCTCAGCCGCAATCGTTCCCCCAGAAGAACGCTGTTCTCGTGGCGTTGGCAGAGTTCCATCAGCCCAACGCAGCTGCGCAGCGCTGCGAAGAGCAGCACCTCCACTTCCAGTGGAGCGCCCCACACGTCCATGGGGCGATCAATCATGAACGCGCAGTCGGGAACGAACAGCACCGGTGTGCCCTCGAAGCTGGGGTGAAGAACCAGATCGAGCAGCAGTTGCAAACCGCGTTGCACTTCCGGACTGCGACCGAAGTCGACGTCCCCACTGCGTTTGACGTAGATCCAGCAGAGAATTGGCCACCAGAGGCTTGCATCCACCGAGGTGATGCGACCGATCGAGCGCTGGCCATAGTCAGCAACCAGTTCTCCCTCTTCCTCCACAAAGCTGGTGGGGAAGACACCGCGGGTTTGAACGTTGGTGCTTTGGAGCTGAAGGCTGACGCTCAAAAACTGCTTCACGATGGCGAAGCGGCCTTCCAGCATCAGGTAGATCATCACGGGAACGTTGTCCCGCAGGAAGATCTCGCCGTAGTTGAGGGCGTCGTCAGCGCGGCGATGTTCCATCGCGGCAACGCTGCCGGCGAGTTCCCCTTGTACGCCAATGAGCGTGGCTTCGAAGTGTTCCCGTGCTTTTTGCAGCACTTGCTCTTCGTTTGAGTTGGGGCGGAAACGCTGGCTTTGTTCGGTGAAACGCGTTGGCATCGCGGTGACCTCCAACTGAAACGTAGTTCTGGCAATGGGTTTCGCCAGTGGAAGCAACCCTTCAGATCTTCAAGGGGGCTTGCCCATTGCGACAGCGGGGGATGTGGTGTTATGGTTTTGTCTTGCGCGGGAGCCGAGAGGCGAGCGCGCAAGCCGAAGCGCTTGAGGCGAAAGTCTTGATGTGTCTGAGGCGGCTTACGAGACCAAGAGGGAGCGATCCCACGGTGTTGTAAGTTCTTCAAGCGGTCGCGAGAGGCCGCGATGACCAACCAACCGATCTCCTGAGAGGGAGTGAGGAACAGTCTGGTCGCACCTGGACAATTGAAAAGTTTAGGAACTGACGCTTTCATCGCGTTTGGTTCTGAGCCGAACCGAGAGGTGAGGTGAGGAGCCGAATGAAAGAGCGATGAAGGTGTGAGGTCCCGTCAAAAAATTTCGTTGCGCTGAAGCAATTCGCTGCAACGAGAGGGTTTTCACGAGCTCTCTTGTTGCCGGTGTGCGAATTGTGGAGCAACAACCGGATCTGAGATCCCGGAAAGTCATTGATAGAGAAATCTAGAGATGCACTCTTAAGAACCCTTTTGTGTCAGCGAAAGGAGGCCTCAACTGTTGCCAGTTTTAACTGAGTAATGGGTGACGCAAATCATTTTGAGGACGTGAAAACGTCTAAGAGGAAATGATCTACAACGGAGAGTTTGATCCTGGCTCAGGATGAACGCTGGCGGCGTGCTTAACACATGCAAGTCGAACGAACCTTCGGGTTAGTGGCGGACGGGTGAGTAACGCGTGAGAATCTGCCCTCAGGAGGGGGACAACAGCTGGAAACGGCTGCTAATACCCCATATGCCGCGAGGTGAAATGAATTTCGCCTGAGGATGAGCTCGCGTCTGATTAGCTAGTTGGTGTAGGTAATGGCTCACCAAGGCATCGATCAGTAGCTGGTCTGAGAGGATGATCAGCCACACTGGGACTGAGACACGGCCCAGACTCCTACGGGAGGCAGCAGTGGGGAATTTTCCGCAATGGGCGAAAGCCTGACGGAGCAACGCCGCGTGAGGGATGAAGGCCTCTGGGCTGTAAACCTCTTTTATCAAGGAAGAAGATCTGACGGTACTTGATGAATAAGCCACGGCTAATTCCGTGCCAGCAGCCGCGGTAATACGGGAGTGGCAAGCGTTATCCGGAATTATTGGGCGTAAAGCGTCCGCAGGCGGCCCTTCAAGTCTGCTGTTAAAAAGTGGAGCTTAACTCCATCATGGCAGTGGAAACTGTTGGGCTTGAGTGTGGTAGGGGCAGAGGGAATTCCCGGTGTAGCGGTGAAATGCGTAGATATCGGGAAGAACACCAGTGGCGAAGGCGCTCTGCTGGGCCATCACTGACGCTCATGGACGAAAGCCAGGGGAGCGAAAGGGATTAGATACCCCTGTAGTCCTGGCCGTAAACGATGAACACTAGGTGTCGGGGGAATCGACCCCCTCGGTGTCGTAGCCAACGCGTTAAGTGTTCCGCCTGGGGAGTACGCACGCAAGTGTGAAACTCAAAGGAATTGACGGGGGCCCGCACAAGCGGTGGAGTATGTGGTTTAATTCGATGCAACGCGAAGAACCTTACCAGGGTTTGACATCCTGCGAATCTCTTGGAAACAGGAGAGTGCCTTCGGGAACGCAGTGACAGGTGGTGCATGGCTGTCGTCAGCTCGTGTCGTGAGATGTTGGGTTAAGTCCCGCAACGAGCGCAACCCACGTCTTTAGTTGCCAGCATTTAGTTGGGCACTCTAGAGAGACTGCCGGTGATAAACCGGAGGAAGGTGTGGATGACGTCAAGTCATCATGCCCCTTACATCCTGGGCTACACACGTACTACAATGCTACGGACAAAGGGCAGCAAGTTCGCGAGGACAAGCAAATCCCATAAACCGTGGCTCAGTTCAGATCGTAGGCTGCAACTCGCCTACGTGAAGGCGGAATCGCTAGTAATCGCAGGTCAGCATACTGCGGTGAATACGTTCCCGGGCCTTGTACACACCGCCCGTCACACCATGGAAGTTGGCCACGCCCGAAGCCGTTACTCCAACCCTTGTGGAGGAGGACGTCGAAGGTGGGGCTGATGACTGGGGTGAAGTCGTAACAAGGTATCCGTACCGGAAGGTGCGGATGGATCACCTCCTAACAGGGAGACAACACAATGATTTTGATGCCTGAGTGCTTTTATTCTTAGGCCGAAATCCTGTCACCTTAGGTCGATCGGTACCTCAGCTTTGAAGTCAAGGATCAGCAGCAATGTTGATTGCTTGATGGAGATTTTCAGTTCCTAAACTTTGTCTAGGTCACACCCCAAAAGGGATGAGACTCCTGGGCCATTAGCTCAGGTGGTTAGAGCGCACCCCTGATAAGGGTGAGGTCCCTGGTTCAAGTCCAGGATGGCCCATTCGGTGTTGGGGGTTTAGCTCAGTTGGTAGAGCGCCTGCTTTGCAAGCAGGATGTCAGGAGTTCGAGTCTCCTAACCTCCACTGACCGAACTTGATTCCCATCTCCAATTTTTTGGAGTTGAGCTCGATTGGAGTGTGATTTAGATGTGTCCGCTGGATGACCCCAGCTTCCTGTCATTCCAAGTTTCAGATTTTAAGTCTTGAATTTGGTTGATAAGATGCTGGGCTCGGATCAAATGATCAAGCAATTGATGATTTGATTTGAAGTTCTAGCAGAACCTTGACAACTGCATAGGTGAGTCTGGAAAAAACAAAGCATCTTACAGATGCATTGTTTTGAATCTGATCTTCCGAAAGGGAGATTGGATCTAGAACAATGAAAATTCTTTTGAGCAAGAGCCGAGACTCTTAAACGTTCTTTGGTTGGTGTCGAGCCAATCAGAGTTTGATCTTGTTTTTAGCAATAAAAACTTGAGAATCTGCTTTCAACGGCGGTAAGCGTTTAGGAGGTTAATTGGTCAAGCTACAAAGGGCTCACGGCGGATACCTTGGCACACAGAGGCGATGAAGGACGTGGTTACCTGCGATAAGTCTCGGGGAGCTGGAAGCACGCTTTGATCCGGGAATTTCCGAATGGGGCAACCCTTAATACGGCCAGCTGAATCCATAGGCTGGCACGAGCCAACCCAGCGAACTGAAACATCTTAGTAGCTGGAGGAAAGGAAAGTAAAAACGACTCCCTAAGTAGCGGCGAGCGAACGGGGAAGAGCCTAAACCGATACTTTCGAGTATCGGGGTTGTGGGACAGCAACGTGTATCAGGGAAGTTAGGAGAAGTGCTTGAATGGCACGCCACAGAGGGTGAAAGCCCCGTAACCGAAAACTGAACTGAGCTAGCTGTATCCCGAGTAGCACGGAGCACGTGAAATTCCGTGTGAATCCGCGAGGACCACCTCGTAAGGCTAAGTACTACTGTGTGACCGATAGCGAAACAGTACCGCGAGGGAAAGGTGAAAAGAACCCCGGGAGGGGAGTGAAATAGAACATGAAACCGTGAGCCTACAAGCAATGGGAGCCCTACTTATAGGGTGACCGTGTGCCTGTTGAAGAATGAGCCGGCGACTTATAGGCACTGGCGGGTTAAACCGGAAATGGTGGAGCCATAGCGAAAGCGAGTCTGAATAGGGCGTTTGTCAGTGTTTATAGACCCGAACCCGGGTGATCTAACCATGGCCAGGATGAAGCTTGGGTGATACCAAGTGGAGGTCCGAACCGACTGACGTTGAAAAGTCAGCGGATGAGCTGTGGTTAGGGGTGAAATGCCAATCGAACCCGGAGCTAGCTGGTTCTCCCCGAAATACGTTGAGGCGTAGCGTCTCGTGCTCCAGCAGGGGGGTAAAGCCACCATTTCGGTGCGGGCTGCGAGAGCGGTACCAAATCGAGATGAACTCTGAATACCCTGTGTGTAGCGAGGCAGTCAGACTGTGGGGGATAAGCTCCATGGTCGAGAGGGAAACAGCCCAGACCGCCAGCTAAGGTCCCCAAATCAACACTAAGTGATAAAGGAGGTGGGATTGCATAGACAACCAGGAGGTTTGCCTAGAAGCAGCCATCCTCAAAGGAGTGCGTAATAGCTCACTGGTCGAGCGATCCTGCGCCGAAAATGAACGGGGCTAAGTGTTGTACCGAAGCTGCGGATTTTTATGGTAGGGGAGCGTTCTATGTGGGGCGAAGCGTTAGCGTGAGCGGGCGTGGACTGCATAGAAGTGAGAATGTCGGCTTGAGTAGCGAAAACATGGGTGAGAATCCCATGCACCGAAACCCTAAGGGTTCCTCCGGCAGGCTCGTCCGCGGAGGGTTAGTCTGGACCTAAGGCGAGGCCGAAAGGCGTAGTCGATGGATAACAGGTCAACATTCCTGTACCGGTCATGTTTTGGGAAGAGGGACGGAGAAGGCTAGCCAAGCCAGATGTTGGTTACTGGTTCAAGCGTTCGAGGCGTTGAGGAGCGGTGAAAACGTTCCGAGCTGAGGCGTGAGTACGAGCTGCTACGGCAGCGAAGTTGGTGACGTCAAGCTTCCAAGAAAAGCTCTATACCCGTTAAGGCATGACTGCCAGTACCCGAAACCGACACAGGTGGGGTGGTAGAGAATACCGAGGTGCGCGAGGTAACTCTCTCTAAGGAACTCGGCAAAATGGCCCCGTAACTTCGGGAGAAGGGGTGCCACCGCAAGGTGGTCGCAGTGAAGAGGCCCTGGCGACTGTTTACCAAAAACACAGGTCTCCGCTAAGTCGCAAGACGATGTATGGGGGCTGACGCCTGCCCAGTGCCGGAAGGTTAAGGAAGCCGGTCAGCGTAAGCGAAGCTGGCGACTGAAGCCCCGGTGAACGGCGGCCGTAACTATAACGGTCCTAAGGTAGCGAAATTCCTTGTCGGGTAAGTTCCGACCCGCACGAAAGGCGTAACGATCAGGGCGCTGTCTCGGAGAGAGGCTCGGCGAAATAGAATTGTCTGTGAAGATGCGGACTACGTACACCTGGACAGAAAGACCCTATGAAGCTTTACTGTAGCTTGGTATTGTGCCCGGGCTCTGAATGCGCAGGATAGGTGGGAGACGTTGATCTCATGGTTGCGGCTATGAGTTAGTCACTGGTGAGATACCACTCTTTCAGAGCTAGGGTTCTAACGTTCACCCGTTATCCGGGGAGCGGACAGTATCAGGTGGGCAGTTTGACTGGGGCGGTCGCCTCCTAAAAGGTAACGGAGGCGCACAAAGGTTTCCTCAGGCTGGTTGGAAATCAGCTGACGAGTGCAAAAGCAGAAGGAAGCTTGACTGTGAGACCTACAAGTCGAACAGGGACGAAAGTCGGTTTTAGTGATCCGACGGTTCTGAGTGGAAGGGCCGTCGCTCAACGGATAAAAGTTACTCTAGGGATAACAGGCTGATCTCCCCCAAGAGTTCACATCGACGGGGAGGTTTGGCACCTCGATGTCGGCTCATCGCAACCTGGGGCTGAAGTCGGTCCCAAGGGTTGGGCTGTTCGCCCATTAAAGCGGTACGCGAGCTGGGTTCAGAACGTCGTGAGACAGTTCGGTCCATATCCGGTGTACGCGCAGGAACATTGAGAGGATTTCTCCCTAGTACGAGAGGACCGGGAGGAACGCACCTCTGGTGTACCAGTTATCGTGCCAACGGTAAACGCTGGGTAGCCATGTGCGGAGTGGATAACCGCTGAAAGCATCTAAGTGGGAAGCCCACCTCAAGATGAGTGTTCCCATGGGGTAACCCAGTAAGGTCACGGGAAGAACACCCGTTGATAGGCTCTACGTGGAAGTCCAGTAATGGATGCAGCGGAGGAGTACTAATAGACCGAGGGCTTGACCAACATTTTGGTTCTTGCCTGAAGACTCATTTCTTTGTTTGATTCAGACGTGCAGCTTTAGTTGCAGATCCTATGCAGTTCTCAGGGTTCATCCCTTGAGAATGTTTATCTATCCTGGTGTCCATGGCGGTGTGGTCCCACTCCGATCCATCCCGAACTCGGTTGTGAAACGCATCAGCGGCGACGATATTTGGGGGGTAGCCCCCTGAGAAAATAGCTCGATGCCAGGTAAAACATTCTCCAAATAGGTTGATGATGTGCTGATTGCTGAAGCGATCACCATCACCACCCGCGAAAAAGCCACCTCACCATGAGGTGGCTTTTTTGTTGGCTATTGTTCTGCTGCCAGGTGAGCACTTACCTCGTGGAGTGATTGAACAACCGTGTGATCTCGTGGGTCACGGTCAGGGTTGCCGTCGCGAAGGCTGAAGAGTGTGTGCATTCCTGCCGAACGAGCGGCGTCGCACTCGGCGCCGTTGTCACTCACAAACCAAATCTTGTTGGGCGAGCTGTGGAGCTGCTCGGCGATGGTTTTGTAGCTCTCCGCGGATTTTTTTGGGCCGGTGTGGGTGTCAAACCAGTGGCTGAAGAATTTTTCAAGGTCACCCGCAGGGCTGTGCCTGTAAAGCAGTTTTTGAGCTTGAATGCTGCCCGATGAATAGACGGATAGCGTTAATCCTTGCTCGCGCCATTCACGCAGGCATTCAGAAGTTTCTGGAAACAGTTGAGATTTGAGCTCTCCATTTTTGTATCCGTGTTCCCAGATCTTTCCCTGTAGATCTTTGAGTGCTGTTGACTTTTTGTCGATGCTAATCAGGTGTTTGAGGTATTGAATTAATCCGTCTATCTCCTCGGCTTCCCCTTTTGTAACCTGCTGTTTGATCTGGATGCTTTCGGTGGATCGGTCATCCAGCCATTCCTTCTTGGCGGCTTGGATTTGCTCATTGTCAGGGCTCTTGTCCCAGTGTTGTTTGATGTAGTGGCTCAGTTCTTGCTTGGCGAAGGGGAACAAAACGTCGCTGACAAAGCTCACTGGGCATGTTGTCCCTTCGATGTCGAGCAGAAGATGTTGTCGATTCTTCATTGATCTCCAATCTGCATTTGGGTCAATCTCACCTTCAATAGAAATTCCAGGATTTCCAGGTGTCGTTTGCTTGCATCCAGGTCAGCCCCCCACGCGTAAAGGCCGTGCCCGGCCAACAGAAACCCGTAGGGCGATGTTTCTAGAAAGGGTGCGACTGCCTCGCGCAGCTCATCCATCGACTGACTGTTGCTGATCACGGGGATGGTGATGCTGCTGGCGTGGGTGTTGATTCCGATCAGGCCTTTCTGCATTTCCCAGCCCTCCAAGACAATCCCTCCTGTGTTTTCGTAATGGCGGGATAACACCGTTCCGGGAACGGAATGGGTGTGCAGTACAGCTCCAGCTTGGGTTGCTTCAACAATGCGTAGATGCAGCGCTGTTTCGGCACTGGCTTTTCCTTTGCCCGTTAAAACCTTGCCTTGCCCATCCACAACAATCAGCTGATCGGCAGGTACCTGCCCCTTGTCAACACCACTGGGTGCCATGAGCAACTGCAGGGGCTGATGCTGCAGCACCATGCTGAAGTTCCCTCCGGTGCCATCGCACCATCCGCGTTGGTGGATGCCCCGCATCACCTCAGTTAATCGTTCACGCTGGGTTTGGTTTGCGGTCACAATCCGCTGATCCCTCCGTCTTCTATACAGGACACAGCGGCCCACGTGCATTGACGCTTCCCCCCAGTTGCCGCTGGATCGGTGATCACCTGGAGTTGCTGGATCAGCGACACCTTCCCGCTGCTGTGGTCTTCATGCAATTGCACCGATGGCAGGAGGTTGCTGAGGCGATTTCCTCCATGGCTGTGCGTGGTGCACCCGCGATCGGTATCGCGGCGGCCTGGGGGGTTGTTCTGGCGGCACGCTCCGGAGATGACCTCCCCACTGCGATCCGAGGTCTGCGTGCATCACGGCCAACCGCCGTCAACCTCGCCTGGGCCCTCAATCGGATGCAGGCGGCCCTGGGGTCCGCCGCTCCAGTTGATGTTGATGCGCTCGCCGGTGTGGCCGCTGCGCTTCAGCAGGAGGATCGTCTCCTGACCCAGCGGCTGGTGGATCATGGCGTTTCCCTGTTGGCTCAGGGCTGCCGTGTCCTGCACCATTGCCACACGGGTGCGATCGCTACGGGAGGCGTTGGTACCGCCCTCGGAGTGATTGCAGCCGCCCATGCCCGTGGCCTGCTGTCCCATGCCTGGCTGGATGAAACGCGTCCCCGCTTGCAAGGGGCTGCTCTCTCTGCCTGGGAATTGGCTTGTCTCGGGGTTCCCTGCACCGTGATTGTTGATGGAGCGAGTGGATTGCTGATGCGCCGGGGTGAAGTGGATGCCGTGATGGTGGGCTGTGATCGTGTTGCTGCCAATGGCGATGTTGCCAACAAGATCGGCACTTACAACCTGGCGCTTGTGGCCCGAGCCCACGGCATTCCCTTTTATGTCTGCGCACCTGGCAGCAGCATTGATCGAGCGACGGTTGATGGGGACGCGATCACCATTGAGGAACGCGATGCAGAGGAGATCACCCACGCAAAGGGAGTGGGCATCGCGGCTCCTGGGGCCCAGGCCTGGAACCCAGCCTTCGACATCACTCCGGCTCATCTGGTGACAGGTTTCATCACCGAATTCGGCGTGCTTCGTCCTCCCTATCGGGAGGTTCTCTCTGCGCTTCCGCTGCCCAATCAGCTTTGACAGGTCGGGCACCAGTGGGTGCTTCGGCCCGACAGCTTCTCCCTTTGAATGGGCGTTCCACAGCTGCGGCAGGGTTCTCCTCCACGTCGGTAAACCCAGGCCTGGCCTCCATAGTTGCCATTTACCCCCTCGAGATCGCGGAAATCACTGAAGGTGGTGCCACCGGCTCCAATGCTGATGGTGAGAACATTCACCAGGGCATCCCGCAACCTCTCCAGTTGTTTGAGCTCCAGCTGCCCTGCGGGCGTGAAAGGGGCGATGCCTGATGCGAAGAGGGATTCATCCGCGTAGATGTTGCCCGCTCCAGCCACCAGGGCTTGATCCAACAGCGCTGTTTTGATCGGTCGGCTGCTGCCCTTGAGTTTCAGCTTCAGATAACTGGCGGAGAAGTCGGTGCTGAAGGGTTCAGGCCCGAGTCGCGTTAAGCCTGTGATCACCTCTTCCATCGGTTGGCCCGGAGGAACCCACCACATTTCTCCGAAGCTGCGCACATCCACAAAGCGCAACTCATGCTCTTTTGAGTTCCAGAAGCGAACACGGGTGTGTTTGCACGGTTCTGAGGGCTGCTCATGCCATTGGAATTGGCCGGTCATGCGCAGATGCACACCCCAAACACCTCCTTCGGGCTCCAGGGCTGCCATCAGATATTTCCCTCTGCGCTGCCACTGCCCCACCGTCATTCCGCAGAGGCCAGCTACAAACTCATCAGGACCTCCAGGGCTGGCAATGGCCCTTGGCCTGCAGACTTCAACCTGCGCGATTTTGAAGTCGACAAGACGGTCTGCCAGTCCCCGACGGACCGTCTCGACTTCAGGGAGTTCAGGCAACGGCCTCAGGCCGGCTCGAGTTCCGCTTCGGCGAAATTATTGGTGTTGATACCACCGTCAACGCCCTGCAGGCCGCTGTAGTTGACCTTTTCGAAGCGAACGACAACGGGGTAGCGGATTCCCGAGGTGTCGATGGAGGCAACGGTGCCAACTTCGTTGAACCAGTAGGACTCAGGACGCTTGATGCGCACCTTGGCGCCGCGGGTGATCGCCATCGCTGGGCATAAGGAGATGCAATCGGAGCGTATCTCGTGGAATGGAGGGTGATGACCGCTGCGTCACAGAATGTCGTCCCTTCGTCGTCGGCGTCCCTTTGACCAGTTCCATCGCCCTTGATCCAGATCCGTCGCTGCTTCAGCTGGATTTGCCGGACCCGGAGCAGGACGACATCAGCACGATGGAATTTCTGGCTCGGCTGGAACAGGCCTGGGCCGTCTGCGACCGCTTTGATCTCCAGACCGAGATCTGGCGCGGTCGCATCCTCCGCGCTGTGCGGGACAAGGAGAAGCGCGGCGGTGAAGCCCGGGGCGCTGGATTTCTGCAGTGGCTGCGGGAGCGGGAAATCAGCAAGACCCGTGCCTACGGCTTGATTCAACTGGCGGAATCCGCCGACAGCATGCTCAGCGACGGCACCTTGGAAGAGAGCAGCGTCAATCAGTTCTCCAAGCGGGCCTTTATGGAAACCGCTCAGGCGGTTCCCGAAGTGCAGCTGATGATTTCCGAAGCCGCCAACGAGGGGCAGGAAATCACCCGCAAGCAGGTGCGCCGCCTCACGGATGAATTCACGGCGGCCACCAGCCCTTTGCTGCCGGAGGAAATTCGTCAGCGCACCCAGGAGAACCTGCTGCCACCCCGTGCGGTGGCCCCTCTGGTGCGGGAACTGGCCAAGCTTCCTGAGCCGCAGCAGGAAGATCTGCGCAAGGTGCTCCGCGATGAGCCTGAACTCGACCGGATCAAGGACGTCACCAGCACAGCACGCTGGATCACCAAGGCAACCGAGTCGGGTGTTGCCGTGCGGGCTTTCCAGCAGGGGGAACTGGACCTGGACCGCGCCATGCAGGAGGCCCAGCGCTTGGATGCCCTCGGCCTGCTGGCTGATGCAGTGGGCCAGGCCCAGGCCCTTGAGTCGGCGGTGCTGAAGCTGCACACCTCCTGGCGGCGCTTGGGGGGGCTTCAGGAGCGGCTCTGGGTTGAAAGCGGAAGCAGCACGCCCTACCTGCGCGATGTGCTGAATGCTCTGCAGACCCTCAGCGGCGCCACCATGCGGGTGTCCTTGGGAGAGCTCGCGGGTGGCAAACGGGTGCGGCTCCAGCTGGTGGAGGAGTCCCCCGATCAATTGGATCCGCCACCGCTGGCCTGACTCCAGATCTTGTGCTCGATAATCTGAAGCCTCCACATCTGGTGTGTTCTGGCTTCGCTCGAGCGTGCACTGCAGACCCACTTCGGCTGGGATGGCTTCCGCCCCGGGCAACGGCCCGTGGTGGATGCTGTGCTGGCTGGCAAGGACGCGCTGGCGGTGCTGCCCACCGGCGGAGGTAAATCGCTCTGCTATCAGCTGCCGGCCCTGGTGCGCGAGGGCCTGGTGGTGGTGATCTCACCGTTGGTGGCGCTGATGGAGGACCAGGTGATGGCCCTGCAGCGACGGGGAATCGCTGCGGCTTGCCTGCATGCCGGACTCGAGCCAGCTCGACGACAGCAGGCGCTGGAGCAGCTGCAGGACGCCACGCTGCGTCTGCTCTACATCGCGCCGGAACGACTTCAGGGTGAGCAGACCCGGCTGATGCTGGAACGTCATGCCAGGGAGGGCCGACTGGTGGCACTGGCGGTGGATGAAGCCCATTGCATCAGTGCCTGGGGGCATGACTTCCGCCCCGATTACCGCCGCCTGGGTCAGATCCGCAGGCTCTGCCCGGGAGTGCCGATGCTGGCCCTCAGCGCGACGGCTGCCCCAAGGGTGCGAGCCGACATCATTCGCCTGCTGGATCTGCGTCGCCCGCTCGTGCAGGTGAGTTCGGCCCGCCGGGACAACCTCCACTACACGATGCAGCGGCGCCCCAGGGATCCCATGCCGCAGGTGTTGGAGGAACTGGAGACGTCCCGTGGTGCTGCGCTGATCTACGCCCGCACCCGTCGTTCGGTGGAGCAGTGGGCGGAACGTCTGACTGACCAAGGGGTTGCCGCAACGCCGTATCACGCCGGTCTGGATCCGGAGACCCGCCAGCAGGCTCTGAAGCTGTTTCTTGAGCACGAGCGGCCCGTTCTGGTGGCGACGGTGGCCTTCGGCATGGGCGTTGACCGTGGCGATGTGGGCCTGGTGCTTCATCTCGATCTGCCGGCCACACCTGAGGGCTATCTGCAGGAATCGGGCCGCGCCGGCAGAGACGGCAAGCCGGCCCATTGCCAGGTGCTGTTTTCGCCGGGTGATCGCACCAGCCTGGGCTGGGCCATGCGGGCCTCGACCCGGGGCAGCGATTCCCTGGAGGACCGTCGTCGCCTGGACCTGGCACAGCAGCAGCTGCGTCGCATGGAGGCCGTCGCCGAAGGTGAAATGTGCCGTGAACAGGCGTTGCTGCTGGCTGTCGGCGAGTTGGTGGGTCCCTGTGGTCGCTGCGATCGCTGCGTGGAGTCCCCCAAGCGACGCGACTGGTCAGCTCAGGTGGAAACGCTCCTGGCCCATCTGGCCGAGCAGGACGGGACGGAGATGCGTCGCCTTGGAGAGCACCTGGCTCTGCATGAACCTGGACGCCATGACCGCTGGACCTGGTTGGCCCGTCGGCTCGTGCAAGAGGAGTTGATCCAGGAAAGCAACGACGGTGCTCAGCGGCTTTATCTCCGCGAAAGCGGCCGGAGATTCCTGGATTCCCCCTGGCCGCTCGACTACGCCGCCTGATTCAGATCAGGCCTTGAGCTGACAACGGTCCTTCACCAGGTCTTTTTCGAAGCGGCTCTTCGGTGCTTCCCAGGTTTTCCAGCTCCCATCGGCACCGGTGGCATTGATCTTCTTGGCGGAACAGTTCACAGCCAGATAAAGAGCCTGCCCCTGGGCATTGAGGGTGGGCACCACTTGACTGCCACCCATGGCTTGCCAGTTGCCCCAGTCCACCTGGAGCGGGCCATAGGTGCGCCAGTCAGCCGATTTGGCCAGGGTCTGCTTGGGCTTGGCGGTCTCGACCTGCTTGGCCTTGACCACCGGTTTTTTGGCCTGAACCGGTTTCGTTTGCACTGTTTTGATTTGGACGGCCTTGGTTTGGACGGGCTCGGCCTTGGCTTGAACCGGTTTCGTTGTTGCCGGCTGCGCCTGGGTGGTAATGGGTGTCTGGAGGGAGGGATCGGTCAGGTAGAGACGCGTGCCCACCTCCACTTTGTTGGGGTCAATCAGCTGGTTGATGCTGATCAGGCTGGCCACCGGTAGCTTGTAGGCCTTGGCGATCTGCGTGAGGGTCTGCCCTTTGGCAACAGTGTGTTCCGTGGCTCCTGGGATCGGGGTCACAGCCACCGGCTTGAAGGCCGGACGGGGCATCACGGCATTGCTCGGAAGTCGCAGGGTCTGGCCGACCTCAACGTGGTTAGCGTTGCGCAGGTTGTTGAGGGCCATCAGGTCGCGACTGCGGACCTGGTATTGGTTGGCAATGCTGCTGAGGGTTTCACCGCTGTTGACGCGATGGCGGCCCGAGCCTGCAGTCACGGTGGGGCCTGGCACCTGCAGACGGCTCCCGGCTTGAACAAGGTCTGGATTGCGGATCCCATTCATCCGCATCAACGTGCCAACGCTCACCCCGTAGCGGTTAGCGATATCTGAAAGTGTTTCGCCGGACCGCACCGTCACCGAGGCTGCCGTGGCTGACAGGGGGAACCAGGCCGTCAGCAGCAGGGCGGCAAGAGCGGTACGGCGCATTCGTCTCCGGCAGATGCCCGCAAGATACGGTGCCTGGGGTAAAGCGCCAGCCCCCCAGAGCACCTGCTGCAGAAGGGATGTGCAGGTGATGAGTGCGCCTTATCCCGCCAGCCGCTTCAGCAGGTTGAGATCCACCTGGTAGGGCGGGTAGCGCAGCTTGAAATCAAAGCGGAAGGGGCGCTTGAGCACCGCCTTGTGGTGGCTGAACGTGTCGAAGCCGCTTTGGCCGTGGTAGCTACCCATCCCGCTGGCACCGACGCCGCCGAAGGGCAGTTGAGGCACTCCGGCTTGCATCACAACATCGTTCAGGCAGACACCACCTGAACTGGTGGTGGTGAGCACCTGCTGTTGCTGGGCCTCATCACCGCCGAACAGGTACAGCGCCAACGGTTTGGGGCCTTGGCGGATCTCCTGAAGGGCTGTGGTGAGGTCCTCGAGCACCAGCACCGGCAGGAGAGGGCCGAACAGTTCCTCGGCCATCAGCGGATCATTGCGGTCATCCACACGAATCACGGTGGGGGCGATGCGCCGCTGCTCCCGACTGATTTCGCCTCCGATCAGGATGCGCCCATCCGCTCTGGCGGTCTCCAGCAGCTGCTCCAGCCGATTGAACTGGCGTTCATTGATGATCTGCCCCAGCTGATTCGAGTTGAGGGGATCGGCGCCATACATCTCCGTTCGGGCCTCCTCCATCGCCTTCAGCAGCGGTGAACGCAGGGCGGGTTGCACCAGCAGATGGTCTGGAGCGATGCAGGTCTGGCCGGCATTGATCCCCTTGCCCCAGATCAAGCGACGTGCCCCCACCGTGAGGTCGGCCCCCTCAAGAACGATGGCGGGGCTCTTGCCCCCCAGTTCCAGGGTCACTGGCGTGAGATGGGCAGCGGCCCCCTCCAGCACCTTCCGGCCGATGCTGCCGCCACCGGTGAAAAAGATGTGGTCGAAGGGCATGGCCACCAGGTTGGCTGCGACTGCACCATCTCCCTGCACCACCTGCACCACATCAGGCTCGAAGTGTTGAGGGATCAGCCGTGCAATAAGGTCCGCGATGGCACTGGCGTGTTCCGAAGGCTTGAGCACGGCCGTGTTGCCAGCAGCCAGGGCACTGATCAAGGGCCGCAGCGTCAGTTGAAAGGGATAGTTCCAGGGGCCGATGACCAGAACGCACCCGAGTGGTTCCGGCACAACCTTGGCCTGGCCGGGGCGCAGTGAGAGCGGGACAGCCACGCGGCGCGGGCGCATCCACCGCTCCAGCTGCCGGCCGGTGAGCTTGAGCTCCTGTCGCAGGGCCACCAGCTCAAAAAAAGCTTCGGTGGGTGGTTTGCCGAGGTCGGCGGCGAGGGCCTCGAGCACCTCCGATTCGTGCTCCTCCACCAGGGCGGAGAGCCGTTGTAATTGCTCCCGGCGCCAGGTCAGGGGACGGGTCAGCCCAGCTCCCACGAGCTCCTTCATCCGGCTCAGTTGCGTTTGGGTGAGGGCCACAGGGCTGACGATCAGGCCAGTCGGGTCTAGCAGTGGTGAATCTGCAACCGGGGGATGACCCCAGCGCTTCCGTGGTGGTCAGGAACGGTCATCTACCAGCTGATCGTTCGCAGCTATTCCGATGGGAATGGCGATGGCACCGGTGATTTCAAGGGGCTTGCGGCGCGGTTGCCTTATCTGCGCTGGCTGGGGGTCAACACCCTCTGGTTGACTCCGATCTATCCCTCCCCCCTGCGGGATGGGGGCTACGACATCACCGATTTCACCGGAATCCATCCGGACCTGGGGGATCTCTCCTCCTTCCATCGGTTCCTCACGGCGGCCCACAGCCAGGGCATGCGCGTGATTTTGGACCTGGTGCTGAATCACACCAGTGACCTGCATCCCTGGTTCCAACGGGCCCGCTGGGCTCCCAAGGGCAGTCCTGAACGGGATGTGTACGTCTGGAGCGACGACCCCAAGCGCTATGCCGAGGCACCGGTTCTGTTCCGGCATTTCGAGGCTTCCAATTGGGAGTGGGATCCGGTTGCCGAGCAGTACTACCTGCACCGTTTTCTGCGTCATCAACCCGATCTCAATTACGAGAACCCCTGGGTGCAGGACACGATGCTGGACGTGGTCGACTTCTGGCTGGATCGCGGCGTTGACGGGTTCCGTTTGGATGCGGTTCCGTTCCTGTTCGAGTCAGAGGGCACCCGCTGCGAGGGGTTGCCGGAGACCCACGCCTTCCTCAAGCGATTGCGGGAGCGGGTGGATGCCCATGGCCATGACGTGCTCTTGCTGGGAGAGGCGATTCAGCCGGTGGAGGAGGCCGCTCCGTATCTGGCGGATGACGAACTGCATGGAGCGTTCAACTTCGTACTCACCGCCCATCTGTTTGCAGCCATTGCCAGTGGCCGCACCCAGCAGCTCGGGGAGTGTCTGATGCAAGCCGAGCAGGCGGTATCTGGTGCTCGCTGGGCCCTGCCCCTGCGCAATCACGATGAACTCTGGTTGGGGGATGGCCATCTCATCAGCGATGAGGTGATTCAGACCATCCGAGTGGGTCTGCCCCAGGGGCAGGGGCACTGGTTGAACTGGGGCATCAACCGACGCCTGGCCCCGCTTCTCAATGGCGATCCACGTTCCAACCGGTTGCTGCATGGGCTCCTCTACAGCCTTCCAGGGATGCCCTGCCTGTACTACGGCGATGAACTGGGCATGGGCGACTGGCCCGGTCTGCGGGACCGTGATCCCAACCGCACGCCGATGGCCTGGACGCCGGCCCGCAACGGTGGCTTCTCCACGGCCCCCGATCCGCTGTTGGTGCTGCCACCGATCACCGCTCCCGGCTACGACTACCGCGTGGTGAATGTGGAGGTGCAGAAGCAGCTGCCAGGGTCGCTGCTGAATTGGCACCGGCGCATGCTCACCTGCCGCCGTCTGCTGCCAGCTCTGCGGCATGGAAGCTTCCGGTTGTTGCACAGCCCTCACCCCGGAGTGCTGGTGTATCTCCGCTGCACCGAGGCGATGACGGTGCTCGTGGCCGCCAATGTCACCGCAGCCGGAGCCTCGCTCAGTCTGGATCTTTCGGAGTGGGCTGGCGAGCGCACCCGTGAGGTGATGTGGGGTTGTGAATTCCCCCCTGCTTCACCGGAGTGGTTTGTGAACCTTCCGCCCTATGGGTTCAACTGGTGGTTGATCGGAGAAGTGGAGCCCGCAGCCACGCCCTCCTGATTCAGTAGCTCCTCCACCTGGGGCCGGAGTCGTTCGGCCTCGTTCAAATCCACCATGGCCAGACGGCAGCGGCGGGCCAGCACATCGCTGCTGCTTCGCGCATGTTCCCGCTGAATCGAATGGTCCAGTTCTGCGCCGCAGAGGGGGATCACTGGGCTGAGCGGCTCGCGTCGGCTGGGCTCGGCACGTTCGATTAAGGCCACGGCCTCCAATCCATAGGTGCCCTGGAGATGCGCAACTTGAGCGCCCAGTAGAGCGGTTTCGGGCAGCAGGGATTGGAGTTGTTGCTTCTGGCGTTGGAGGCCGAGCTGGGTGGCCTCCAGCGACTCCGCTGCACCCCGCAAGGGCATTGCTTCAGGGGTGGGCAGCGCCTTCCCTAGCTGGCGTTCCACCGCGGTCAGGGTGTCTTCAGCCATCGGCCGGCAGGTGGTCCATTTGCCCCCCATCACGCTCACCAGGCCGCAGGCCAGGGTTTCCACCTCGTGCTCTCGGACCACACGGCTGCTGTCCATGCCCTGGTCCGCTGGCTTCAGCAATGGTCGTCCCCCCGCCCATCGGCTGCTCACCTGCGGATGCTGGAGCTGGGGAAACCAATCACGCACGTAGTTGAGCAGGTAGGCCTCCTCCTCTGCAGAAGGGGATGTGGCGTTCTCCTTGGTGCAGGCTTCATCCGTCGTCCCCACCAGGGTGCGGCCGTGGAAGGGGAGCATGAACAGCACGCGTCCATCCGCGGTGGATGGCACCAGAAGCCCAACCCCTTCCGGGCAGAGGTTCTGCTCCAGCACGATGTGGGCCCCACGGCTGGTGAGCAGCCTTGGGGGAGCATCAGCCTCCGCCATCTGGCGGATCTCATCCGCCCGGATGCCCGTGGCATTCACAAATGCTGAGGCGCACCAGCGTTCCCGTTGGCCTGTGGCGGATTCACTGATGGCGGCCTTGAGCTGGCCCGCGCCGTCGGTCTCCAGCTCCACCACCCGGCAACGGGTGCGCAGGGTTGCCCCCCGTTGTTCGGCGGTGAGGGCCAACAGCAGGTTGAGGCGTGCATCGTCGAACTGCCCGTCGCTGTAGGCCACGCCGCCTTGACACGGCTTCAGCAGAGGCAGGGCCTGACGCATCTTCTGCTGGGACAGCAGTCGGCTGTGGCCGATGCTTCGTTGACCGGCCAGGGCGTCGTACATCCCCAGACCGAGTCGGTAGTAGGCCTGTCCCCAGAGCTGTTGTGTGGGCAGTGCCAGCTCGAGTCGTTGGGCCAGGAACGGTGCCTGGGTCAACCAGTGGCTCCGTTCGAGCAGGGCTTCCCGCACCAGCCTCAGCTGGGCCAGGTCCAGAGTTTTAAAGGCCAGCTCCAGGTAGCGCACCCCGCCATGGAGCAGCTTCGTGCTGCGGCAACTGGTGCCACCGCCGATGTCTCCGGCCTCGAGCAGGGCCACGCTCAGCCCCCGTCGTGTTGCCTCATAGGCCACGCTGGCACCGCTGGCACCGGCGCCGATGACCAGCAGGTCCACTTGGTGATCAGTCATGCCACCCCAGGCTTCTGGAGACTGCGTCTTGCCAGCGTGTGCGCCAGCGGTCGCGCTGGGATGCATCCATCTGCGGGTGGAACAGTTCCGCTCCGTCCCTCCGTGCGCTCGCAAGCTGCTCCAGGTCGCCGATCACCCCTGCCTGGAGGCCTGCGAACAGCGCCACCCCCCGGGCGGTGCTCTCGAGGCTGGCGGGTCGCCGCACCGTCAGACCGGTGCAATCCGCCTGCGCCTGCAGCAAAGGATCGGAGGCCGCGGCGCCACCATCCACCGCCAGTTCACCCAAGCCGCTCCCGAGGGCCTGTTCGGCAAGCTCCACCAATGTCGCTACCGACAGGGCGATCCCCTCAAGTGCAGCGCGGGCGATGTGACCGCGGCCGCTGTCACGGGTGAGGCCCACCAGAACACCGCGTGCCTGGGGATCCCAGTGCGGTGTTCCCCAGCCGGTGAAGGCGGGCACGAGCATCACCCCCCCTGAATCCGGCACCGAACGCGCCAGTTCGTTCACCTGGGGGGCTTGATCAATGATCTGCAGCCCATCCCGGAGCCACTGGATGACGGTGCCGGCGTTGAACAGACTTCCCTCAAGACAAAAGCTGGGTGTTCCAGCGGCATCCGTCCAGCCGAGAGTGCTGAGCAGCCCTGCATCTGAGCGGCGGACGACATCGCCGGTGTTGATCACCAGAAAAGCCCCCGTGCCGTAGGTGCACTTCCCTTCTCCGGGCTGCAGACAGAGCTGGCCCAGGGTGGCGGCCTGCTGGTCGCCGAGCATGGCCTGGATCGGCAAGCCTGCAAAGGGAAGGTCCACAGCCAGGCGCCCGAATTCTCCGCGGCAGGGCAGCAGTTCGGGTAGAGCGCTGGCGGGGAGCCCTGTGGGCTCTCGGAAGTCATCCACCCAGTGCTGCTGCTCCAGGTCCATCAGCAGCGTTCGGCTGGCATTGCTCATGTCACTGCCGTGGCGCTGGCCGCCGGTGAGTTGCCAGAGCAGCCAGCTTTCCACCGTGCCGAAACAGAGGTCATCGCTGGCTGCGGCAGCCTGGGCGTCGTCGTAGTGGTCGAGCATCCAGCGGATCTTGCTGGCACTGAAGTAGGGGTCGAGCAGCAAACCGGTGCGCCGGCACCACTCCTGCTCCAGTCCCTGCTGCTTCCAGGCGTCGCAGATGGCGGCGGTGCGGCCGTCCTGCCAAACAAGGGCCGGTCCGCAGGGGAGGCCATTGCTGCGGCGCCAGAGCACGGTGGTTTCCCGTTGGTTGGTGATGCCGCAGCTCACCACCGCTTTGCGCTGCCCCTCACTGAGCTTCGAATCCAGCTGCACCAGGGCCTGCCGCTGGCTGGTCCAGATCTCGATCGGGTCCTGTTCCACCCATCCATCGGCGGGGTAGGAAATCGGCAGCGGTGCACTGGCGCTGACCACCAGATCCCCTGAGCTGCTGAACAGCGCGGCTCTGGAGCTGCTGGTGCCCTGATCGAGGGCCAGAAGGAGAGGCTGTTCAGCCATGGCCAAGGTCTTTCTCTCCTGCTAGCCAGGAGATGGCTGACTGCAAAGGTTTTGGCAGCGACCACACCGTTTCGCGATCCCCCCGCCTGGGTGGCGGACGCGGTGATCTATCAAATCTTTCCCGACCGTTTTCGCCGCAGTGGCCGCGTCGCTGCGCAGCGCCATCTCGCTCTGAAGCCCTGGGGTGCGGACCCTTGCGAGGAGGGATTCCAGGGCGGGGATCTCTACGGCGTCATCGACGCTCTCGATCGGCTCCAAGCCATGGGCATCACCTGCCTCTATCTCACGCCGATCTTCAGCTCAGCCGCCAACCATCGGTACCACGCCTACGACTATTTCGAGGTGGATCCCCTGCTGGGGGGCAATACAGCACTCACGGACCTGATCGATGCTGTGCATCAGCGCGGCATGAGGTTGGTTCTGGATGGGGTGTTCAACCACTGCGGCCGCGGCTTTTGGGCCTTTCATCACGTGGCGGAAAACGGTGCGGATTCGCCGTACCGCGATTGGTTCCATGTGCACCGATGGCCCCTGCAGCCCTATCCCGCCCCTGGCGAGGACTGCGGTTACGACGGTTGGTGGGCCTTGCCAGATCTGCCCAAGTTCAACCATGCCAATCCTGGGGTTCGGGAGCATCTGCTGGCGGTGGGCCGTCACTGGCTCGAGCAGGGGATTGACGGCTGGCGTCTCGACGTCCCTGCCGAGGTGCCGGCGGACTTCTGGGTTGAGTTCCGGCAGATGGTGCGGGCGACCAACCCGGAGGCCTGGATTGTTGGCGAGGTGTGGGGTGATGCGACCCCCTGGCTGCAGGGCGACCACTTCGATGGGGTGATGAATTACCGGCTGGGATGGAGCAGCCTTTGCTGGGCCGCCGCTGAAGCGTTGCGGCAGGACTACCGCAATTCCGACTATCCCCTCGACCCCCTGGATGGGCAGGCTGTGTTGACCATCTGGACGACCACAACGCGTTCCTACCGGGAGGGCGTGAATAGGGCCCAGATGAATCTGCTCGACAGCCACGACGTGCCCCGTGCACTTCACAGCCTCAACAACGACGTTGCGGCCCTGAAGTTGGCCCTGCTGCTGCTCTTCCTTCATCCGGGAGCGCCGTGCATTTATTACGGCACGGAAGCTGCCCTGGCGGGTGGTCCTGAACCGGGCCCCTCCAGCGGTCCTGGACCGGCCTGCCGCGAGGCCTATCCCTGGAATGTTCCCTGGAGTGCTGATCTGCGCCCATTCATCCAGTCCCTCGCAGAACTCCGCTCTGCCCATGGGGTCTTGCGCAGGGACGGTCTGCGCTGGTCAGCCCCAGGGGCGGACGTGCTGGAGGGTGTTGCCGATGGCCTGCGGGTCGTGATCAACCGCAGTCGCTCCAACTCTGTGCCCCTGACAAACGATCAGGGTCTCAGTTGCGTCTGGACGCTGGGCACTGTCGACTGCCGTTCTGTTGGCCCGCAATCGGCGGCTGTTTTGGGGTCGTAACCCCTCTCCCCTGGTGCCGAGGGGAGGAAGTAAGCCCTTGTCGAGACTTGAACTCGAGACCTCTCCCTTACCAAGGGAGTGCTCTACCGCTGAGCTACAAGGGCATGTGGAGGATGGGCCGGGTTGGATTTGAACCAACGTAGGCAGAGCCAGCGGATTTACAGTCCGCCCCCATTAACCACTCGGGCACCGACCCGAACCACACCGCAAGAACTTACCAGTCGGTGTGTCCTTCTCCACGATCTCGATACGATCGGCCGAGCTGAACCGATCTCCAGCCATGCACGTTCTGCTGCTGAACGGTCCGAATCTGAACCTGTTGGGCCAACGTGAGCCTGGGATCTATGGCCATTCCTCCTTGGCGGACATCGAAGCGGCGCTGACGCGGGAGGCGGAGCAGGAATCTGTGCAGCTGGACTGCTTTCAGAGCAATTTCGAAGGTGCCCTGGTGGATCGGATTCACCAGGCCATGGGCCGATGCGATGGGATCTTGATCAACGCCGGGGCCTACACCCACACGTCCATTGCCATCCGTGATGCCCTGGCTGGCGTCGCGATTCCCTATGTGGAATTGCACCTCAGCAACACCCATGCCCGGGAAAACTTCCGCCATCACTCGTTTCTGGCTGAGCGCGCTGTGGGTGTGATCTGTGGTTTCGGCCCCGCTAGCTACAGCCTTGCCTTGAGCGGATTGCTCAGCCACCTGCGCCGGAACGCATGACCACCACTGCTCCACTGCAAACTGTTCCTTCGAAGACAGTCCCCTCGAAGGCAGTCCCTTCGAAGACAGTGGCGTCGATCCGCTGGTTGGCCGCACCCACCAGCTGGAGCTGGGTGGAGCAGGCCAACGCCCATCCGATGGAGGTGCTGATCGATCACGCCCACTGCGAACGCAAGGCTGCCGGAGCTGCGGTGCAGATGATGTTCCGTTACCTCTGCGAACCGGGTCTGGGTGAAGCCCTCAGCCCTCTGGCGCGGGAAGAGCTGGAGCACTTTGAGCAGGTGCTGGCCTTGATCAAGGCCCGGGGGCGTTACCTGGAACCGCTGCCTTCCCCGGGCTATGGCGCTGATCTGGCCCGGCAGATCCGTAAAGGTGAGCCGCAGAGAATGCTCGACTCCTTCCTGGTGGCGGGTCTGATCGAAGCCCGCAGCCATGAGCGCATGGCCCTGCTGGCGGAGCACAGCCCGGATACTCAGTTGCGGGAGCTTTACAGCGATCTGTTGGCGAGTGAAGCCCGCCACTTCGGCCTGTACTGGGTGTTGTGTGAGCAGCGCTACCCGCGGGAGCTGATCGTTGAGCGCCTCGAAGTGCTGGCCCTGGCCGAAGTGAAGGCGCTGGAAGGGCAGTTAGAACGCCCTGAAGACGTGCGGATGCATTCCTGTGGTGTGGATGCCCCACAGATCAGCAGTCAGATCAGCAGTCAGATCAGCTGAGCCGCCTCCTGCAAGGCGTCCAGCCTGGATGGCCGAAGCACCCCCTCCACGCCAAATTGCCGCAGCCGTTGTTCGAGGGTGTCGTTGGCTCCGGCGATCAACAGGATGCGGCCCGCTGATCGTGCTTCCTCCACCATGCGCTCGATGGCCAGGGTTGCGGTGACACCGATGCGGGACACGTCCGTGAGGTCAAGGATCAGAACCCTGTAGCTCTGGATCAATCCCATTCGGGCACTGATTCCCTTGGCGGCGCCAAAGCTCAGAGGGCCGCGCAGCCGGAACAGCATCAAGGCCTTGCCGCAGCGCAGGATCAGGGCTTCCTCCTCCGGGGAGAGATTGGCGTGCAGTGCATCCGTGGCATCGGAGGGGTTGTCTTCCTCCATCCCTTCCAGTTGGGACCGCGTGATCGCATCAACGGTCAACAGGTTGGCCACGAACATCCCCACCAAAACGCCCCAGATCAGATCCCAGAACACCGTCATCAACAGCACGGCGTACATCAGTGCAGCCGTTTTCGCCGACAGCCGATGGGCGCGGAGCAGAAAGCCCCAGTCGATGATGTCGAGCCCGACTTTGATCAGGATTCCCGCCAGCAGCGCCGTGGGGATCTGCGCCGAAAGGGAGCCTGCCCCCAGCAGCACAAGCAGCAGCACCAGGGAATGGGTCATGCCCGACCAAGGCGTCTGACCACCGGATTTGATGTTGATCACCGTTCGCATCGTGGCTCCGGCACCGGGAAGGCCTGAGAGAAACCCGGCCGCGGTGTTGGCGATGCCCTGGCCGATCAGCTCACGGTTGGAGTCATGGTTGGTTTGGGTGATGTTGTCGGCCACCAGGGAGGTGAGCAACGAGTCGATCGCCCCGAGCAGGGCGAGAACCATGCCGGCTTTCACCAGCTCCGGCAGGTGCTGACTGAAATCGGGAACCACCAGTTGCAATCCCCCCTCCGGGATGGCTCCGATCCGGGCGATGGGTTCAAGGCCCAGCTCCAGCAGTCGGTTGTCGTTGAACAGCAGCAGCGACAACGGCGTCACAATCAGCAGCGCCAGCAGAGGCGTTGGCACCCATTGGCGGATCCGCAGGGGGGTCAGAAACACCACAGCGAGTGTCATCAATCCAACGGCGAGCGCGGCTGGATTCCAGCTGGGGGACTCAATCAGCGAACTCAGGGACGCAACCACGCCGCCCCCGGTGCTCATCCCGATGAAGGGTCCAAGTTGCAGCACAAGGATGATGAAACCGATTCCCGACATGAAGCCGGAGACCACCGAGTAGGGCACTAGGGTGATGAAGCGCCCCAGCCGCAATACCCCGAGCAGGGTTTCGAACACACCACCGATCACCACAGCGGCCATCACCAACGGCAGCATCTCGCCGGCATTGAGATCACTACCGATGCCGATGGCGGCCAGGCTGGAGACGATGCCCGCCACGGTGACGCTCATGGGTCCGGTGGGTCCGCTCACCTGGGCGGGAGTTCCCCCGAGCAAGGCCGCCAGGAATCCGGTGACGATGGCGCCATACAGGCCGTAGATGGCGCCGCCTGGCCCCAGAGCGGCATTGCCGAAGGCCAGGGCAAGGGGCAGCGCCACCACGGCGGCCGTCAATCCTCCGAGAAGGTCGCCTCGGATGTTGCGTTGATGCAGGCCGTGAATCAGTGCCATCTCAGTTCAGACCACTCCAGCGGCTCAAGGCTTCCAGGGACTGAACTCCCACTTTTTGGCGCCCATCGGGGAGAACCCAGGTGGGATAAGCCCGGATCTTTGCGGTGTTGCAGGCTTCGGCTTGCTCCGGCAGCTGCTTCGGCTTGCGGCATTCCACGTAGGTCACGTCCGCTCCGGCCTGTTTGCCGAACAGGTTCATCTGCTTGAAACAGGCCGGGCAGGTCCAGGCGCCGTAAAACTTGGCCCCCATCGCCTTCAGATGCTGCGTCAGTTCGAGGGCCTGGTGGCTTGAATCGTGCAGGGGCTCTCCGATCGTGCTGGCCCAGGGAGCGGCCGAACCAGGCGGGCCACCAACAGCTCCGCCAGCTGCGACCAGCACGGATGCCAGCAGGGATGAAGCCATGCTCCTCATGCTGATGCAGTGGTTGGCCTGAAGCTAGGTCGCATTCAGGCGTTCGGGCTTCCCTCCATGCGGAAGCAACAACGCAAGCCCTGTTGCGGTGAAACTGGGACCACCACTGGATGGGTATGGCAGGCAGCGGATACAAGGACTATTTCCAGGTGCTCGGTGTTGATCGCAGTGCCGATGCCAATGCCATCAAGAAAGCCTTTCGCAGCCTGGCGCGCCAATACCACCCTGACGTCAACCCCGGTGATTCCCAGGCTGAAGCGCGGTTCAAGGAGATCAGTGAGGCCTACGAAGTGCTCTCCGACCCCGAGAAGCGGCGGCGTTATGAGCAATTCGGCCAGTACTGGAACCAGGCCGGTGGCATGGGCGGGGGAGCCGCACCCGGCATGGACGTCGACTTCGGTCGCTACGGCAATTTCGACGATTTCATCAACGACCTGTTGGGCCGTTTCGGTGGTCCAGGCGGCGGTGGCTTCCAAGGGGGTGGTTTCCCTGGGGGCGGATTTCCCGGCGGGGGATTCGCAGGGGGCGGTTTCCCGCGTGGTGGCCAGGCTTCACGCCCTCCGGTGAATCTCGATGCCGAAGCATCGGTGAATGTGACCTTTTCAGAGGCCTTTCGCGGTGGTGAACGCAGCCTCTCGGTGAACAACGAGCGCGTTCAGGTGCGCATTCCTGCTGGAGTGAAGAACGGCTCACGGCTGCGGTTGAAGGGCAAGGGCAACCTTCAACCGGGAACCGGACGGCGGGGCGATCTCTACCTCAACCTCAAGATTCAGGACCACCCGATCTGGCGCCTGGAGTCGGATCAGCTGCGTGCCGATCTCCCCGTCAGCCTCGATGAACTGGCCCTTGGAGGCATGGTCTCGGTGATGACGCCCGATGGTGAGGCCCAGGTGAGCATTCCGGCCGGCACCGCCCCGGGCCGCAGTCTGAGGCTGAAGGGCAAGGGCTGGCCGTCGAAGACCGGTCGCGGTGATCTCCTGCTCACGCTGACGCTGGCCATGCCTGCCTCGTGGAGTGAGGAGGAGCGTCGGTTGTTGGAGCAACTGCGTGCCAATCGCACGGCCCATCCACGTCAAGAGTGGCTTCGTTCGGCGGCCCTCTGATCGGGTGACCCTTACGATCACATCTTGTGTTTGGGTCTGATGGAGCTCACCTACCGCCCCCGTCGTCTTCGGCGTACGCCCGCCCTACGCGCCATGGTGCGTGAGCACAGCCTTTCGGCTGCAGACTTCATCTATCCCCTCTTTGTGCATGAAGGCGCTGAGGTGGAGCCAATCGCTGCCATGCCTGGTGCCAGCCGTTGGAGCCTTGCGGCCCTCACCGGCGAAGTGCAGCGTGCCTACGACCTTGGGGTGCGTTGCATCGTTCTCTTCCCCAAGGTGTCTGAGGGACTGAAGACCGAAGACGGGGCTGAGTGCTTCAACGCCAATGGCCTGATTCCACGGGCGATCCGCCAGATCAAGGAAGCCATCCCCGAGATGGCGATCATGACCGACGTCGCCCTGGATCCCTATTCCTGCGATGGTCATGACGGGATCGTCAGCCAGGACGGCGTGGTCCTCAACGACGAGACGATTGAACTGCTCTGCAAGCAGGCCGTTGTGCAGGCTGAAGCGGGCGCTGATCTGATCGGTCCCAGCGACATGATGGACGGCAGGGTCGGTGCCATCCGGGAAGCCCTCGACGACGAAGGCTTCGAACATGTGGGCATCATCAGCTACACGGCGAAGTACTCCTCCGCGTACTACGGCCCCTTCCGTGAGGCTCTCGATTCCGCTCCCCGTGCCGCCGGCAGCAAGCCGATCCCCAAAAACAAAGACACTTATCAGATGGATCCCGCCAATGCTCGGGAAGCCATCACCGAAGCCCAGCTCGATGAGCAGGAGGGCGCCGACATCATGATGGTGAAGCCAGGTTTGGCTTATCTCGACATCATCCACCGACTGCGCGAGGAGTCGGAACTCCCCATTGCTGCCTACAACGTGAGTGGTGAGTATTCGATGGTGAAGGCCGCGGCGGAGCGGGGCTGGATCGATGAAAAGGCCGTTGTGCTGGAGACGTTACTGAGCTTCAAGCGCGCCGGTGCTGATCTGATCCTCACGTACCACGCCTGCGATGCAGCGGCTTGGTTGAAGGAGGCTTGATCCGATGGCAACAGCCGATCAACCCAAAGGTGTGGATCGTCTCGGTCACGTTGCGATCCGTGTTGAGAACGTCGATCGGGCTGTTGCCTTCTACACCGATCTGGGCATGCGTCTGGTCTGGCGTGCCAACGACTGGTGCTATCTGGAAGCCGGGGAAGGTCGCGATGGACTCGCCTTGTTAGGCCCGGATTACAAAGCCGCTGGCCCACATTTCGCCTTCCATTTCCGCGATCGTGCGGAGGTGGATGTGATTCACGACCGTCTCAAGGCGCAGGGTGTGCACGTTGGTGCCGTCCATGACCACCGCGACGGCACGGCGTCTTTTTATCTGAAAGATCCGGAAGGCAACTGGCTCGAAATGCTTTATGAACCCCCCGGTGGCATCCCCTCCAACTGCAACTGACTTGAGTCAAGGGGCGGACCGGGCTCAGCAGGAAACCCTTGAACTGCTGGAGTGGCATCGGGTCTGTGACCATCTCAGCGGCTTTGCCAGCACCGGCATGGGTCGTGATGCGGCCCGGGTTCAACCGCTGCCCGCCAGCCTGGAGGAATCGAAACAGCGCCTGGCCGAGACGGTTGAAATGGCGGTGCTCGATGACCTCACTGAGGGGGGGCTCAGCTTCCGCGGTGTGCGGAATCTCGAGCCCGTTGTGCTGCGCTGCAGCAAGGGAGGTGTGGCCTCCGGTGAAGAGCTGCTGGCCGTTGCGGAGACTTTGGCAGCGGCCCGTCGGCTGCGCCGTCAGATCGACGACCCCGAGCTGCGCCCGGTGTGCACCGCGTTGATTGAAACGATGGTGACGCTGCCGGAGTTGGAGCAGCGGCTCAAATTTGCGCTCGAAGAGGGCGGCCGCGTCGCTGATCGCGCCAGCTCGGCATTGTCGGCGCTGCGGCATCAATGGAACGGTCTGCGCCAGGAACGTCGCGACAAACTTCAGGAGCTGCTGCGACGCCTGGCCCCATCCCTGCAGGACAGTGTGATCGCCGAGCGTCATGGCCGTCCTGTCCTGGCGGTGAAGGCCGGTGCGGTGAGCCAGGTGCCGGGTCAGGTGCACGACAGTTCGGCCTCAGGCAGCACCCTCTTTGTTGAACCCCGCTCGGTGCTCACCATGGGCAACAAGCTTGTGGAGCTCGAGTCCCGCATCCGGGATGAGGAACGCAAGGTGTTGGCGGAGCTGAGTGCTCTGGTGGCTGAAGAGGCGTCCGCCCTCAACCAGGTGGTGGCCGTGCTGCGCGCGCTTGATCTTGCGCTGGCCCGTGGACGTTACGGCCGCTGGCTTGGTGGCGTTGAGCCTCAGCTTGAGGCGGCAGCGGAGGCTCCGTTTCGCTTTTCAGGTCTGCGACACCCACTCTTGGTGTGGCAGCACAAACGGGCGGAGGGGCCGCCCGTGGTTCCCATCTCGGTGGAGGTGTCGCCGGAGCTGCGGGTGGTGGCGATCACCGGGCCGAACACCGGTGGCAAAACGGTCACCCTGAAAAGCATTGGCCTCGCTGCATTGATGGCACGCGCCGGCATGCTTTTGCCCTGTTCGGGGCAACCTTCCCTGCCCTGGTGTGCCCAGGTGCTGGCGGACATCGGAGATGAGCAATCCCTCCAGCAGAGCTTGTCCACCTTCAGTGGTCATGTGAAGCGGATCGGGCGCATTCTTGAGGCGCTGCAGCGCGGTGGTTCTCCAGCCCTGGTGCTCCTGGATGAGGTGGGTGCTGGAACGGATCCCAGCGAGGGAACGGCCCTGGCCACGGCTCTGCTCAAGGCTCTTGCGGATCGGGCTCGGCTCACGATTGCCACCACCCACTTCGGTGAACTTAAGGCCCTCAAATACGACGATGCTCGTTTTGAGAATGCCTCTGTTGCTTTCAATCCTGAGACCTTGTCCCCCACCTATGAATTGCTGTGGGGAATTCCAGGACGCAGCAATGCACTGGCAATCGCGACGCGCCTTGGGCTCGATTCGGATGTGCTTCACCAGGCCCAGCAGCTGTTGGCCCCAGGGGGTGATGGTGAGGTGAACAGTGTGATCCGTGGCTTGGAGGAGCAACGGCAGCGCCAGCAGGCCGCGGCAGAAGACGCTGCAGCGCTCCTGGCACGCACGGAGCTGCTGCACGAGGAGTTGCTGCAGCGCTGGCAGAAGCAAAAGCAGCAGACCGCGCAACGCCAGGAGCAGGGCCGTCAACGCTTGGAGCAGTCGATCCGTCAGGGCCAGAAAGAAGTTCGCACGCTGATTCGCCGGCTGCGCGATGAGCGCGCGGATGGGGAAACCGCGCGAAAGGCTGGGCAACGGTTACGCAGCTTGGAAGACCATCACCGCCCAACCCCTGAACGGCGTGCACCCAAGCCGGGTTGGCGTCCGTCTGTGGGGGATCGCGTGCGCTTGCTCGCCCTCGGCAAGGCTGCAGATGTGTTGGCCATCACCGATGACGGCCTTCAGCTGACGGTTCGTTGTGGGGTGATGCGCACCACGGTGGATCTGGCGGCGGTGGAAAGCCTGGATGGGCGTAAGCCGGAGCCGCCTCCAAAGCCGGTGGTGAAGGTGCAAGCCCGTTCCGTCGGAGGCGGCGGTGCACAGGTGCGCACCAGTCGCAACACCCTTGATGTGCGTGGCATGCGGGTGCATGAGGCCGAAGCGGCGGTTGAGGAATGCTTGCGCAGTGCCAATGGGCCGGTTTGGGTGATCCACGGCATCGGCACGGGCAAGCTCAAGCGCGGCCTGCGCGCCTGGCTGGACACGGTGCCCTATGTGGAACGGGTGACCGATGCTGAGCAGGGGGACGGCGGACCGGGCTGCAGCGTTGTCTGGGTGCGCTGAGCTGTTTCAGGAGCTTCAGTGGCTAACGGATGGCTTCACCATCCGCATTAAACAACCGCCAGCCTGTGGGGTCAGGGTCGAGGTGGATGGCATCGCCGGCAGTGATGTTGATCTCCGTTGAAGCTCTGACCTGGATGAGTTCATCACCATCCAGGAGCCGACAGGTGAGGATCTGCTCATTGCCCAGACGCTCGCAATGGCTTACCTCGGCTTGGAGATTCCGGTTTGTTGCCGGTGCCAGATGCCAGTGTTCAGGCCTCAATCCTGCGGTGATGTGTTGGCCTTCTCGTTGAAGTAAAAGCTCGACCATTGCGCCTTCAACCTGAATGCGCTTGTTCCCCAGAATCAGAGTTGCATTGGGTCCCACCGTGACGGGCAACAGGCTCATCGCTGGGCTGCCAATGAACTGGGCCACGAAGATGTTTGAGGGCCATCTGTACAACTCCATGGGGGTCCCGAGCTGCTGCAGGCGCCCTTGGTTCAACACCGCGATGCGGTCCCCCATGGTCATCGCTTCCACCTGGTCGTGGGTCACATAAACCGTCGTTGTTCCCAGTTCTCGCTGCAGTTCGACGATTCTTTGGCGCGTGCTCGTTCTGAGTTTGGCGTCGAGATTGCTCAGTGGTTCGTCCATCAAAAACACCTCAGGATTGCGCGCCATGGCGCGTCCGAGGGCGACCCGTTGTTTCTGTCCGCCGGACAGTTCCTTTGGCCTTCGATCGAGCAATTCCGTGAGTTCCAGAGATCTGGCAACGGTGTTCACCCGGGCTTCGATTCGTTCTTCTCTGACCGACCGCACCCTCAGTGGTTCGGGTAAGGCGCGCGTGGCTCGAAAGGCCTGATCTTGGATGCGCTGGACGGTTGATCTCGCCTGGCTTCTGCGCAGTCCGAAGCTGAGGTTGTCCCGCACGCTGAGATGCGGGTAGAGCGCATAGCTCTGGAACACCATGGCGACGTTGCGGCGCGCTGGCGGCACATCGCTGATGGGCCGGGCCCCGATTCTGATTTCGCCGCTGGTGGGGCTGTCGAGACCAGCGAGCAGTCGCAGCAAGGTGCTTTTGCCGCACCCCGAGGGACCGACCAGCACCAAAAACTCGCCATCGTTGATCGTCAGATTCAACTGACGAATCACTTCAACGGGATCACCGCCGCCGCGTCCTGGGAAGGTCTTGCTGAGGTCTTCGAAACGGACGCCGGCCAACGACAGAGCTGCAGCGGCTGAATCTTAGGGTTATGGATTGGATTGAGCCGGCAGCACCGTGCAGTTCATCGATCAGGCACGGATCACGGTCCGAGGCGGGCGCGGCGGCGATGGCATCGCTGCATTTCGCCGTGAAAAGTATGTGCCCGCTGGAGGTCCCTCCGGGGGTGACGGCGGGTGTGGGGCTCCAGTGGTTCTCGAGGCCGACAGCAACCTGCAAACCCTGCTCGATTTCAAATACAAACGCCTGTTCGCCGCTGACGATGGGCGACGCGGTGGTCCGAACAAATGCACCGGTGCATCAGGGAAAGACCTGGTGATCAAGGTGCCTTGCGGCACGGAGGTACGCCATCTGCGCACCGGCATTCTTCTGGGAGACCTCACCACCCCGGGTGAGCGTCTCACCGTTGCCTTCGGTGGGCGAGGTGGTTTGGGCAACGCCCATTACCTGAGCAATCGCAACCGCGCTCCGGAGAAATTCACCGAGGGCCGTGAGGGTGAGGAATGGCCCCTGCAGCTGGAACTCAAGTTGCTGGCTGAGGTGGGCATCATTGGTCTTCCCAATGCCGGCAAGAGCACCTTGATCGCCGTGCTGTCGGCAGCGCGACCCAAGATTGCCGATTACCCCTTCACCACGTTGGTCCCCAACCTTGGAGTGGTGCGCCGTCCCAGTGGAGATGGAACCGTGTTCGCGGATATTCCAGGCTTGATTGAGGGGGCCGCCCAGGGCGCTGGTCTTGGCCACGACTTTCTGCGTCATATCGAACGCACCCGTCTGCTGATCCACCTTGTGGACGCAGGATCCGAGGATCCCGTGGCTGACCTGAACGTCGTCCAGCAGGAGCTGGAGGCCTATGGCCATGGTCTGGTTGATCGGCCACGTCTGTTGGTGATCAACAAACAGGAGTTGGTGACAGAAGAGGATCTCCCCAGGTTGCGGCAAGACCTTGAAGCGGCGAGTGGTCGTCCCGTGCTGTGCATTTCAGCCGCCATGGGAACCAACCTCGATCAGTTGCTGGCCGAAACCTGGGCCGAGCTCGGAGTGTGAGCTGATGCTCCAGACAATCTTCATGTGATCAGCCACACCGATGCTTGTGGCCTGATCGCGGGGGAGTCATAACGGGAATGTCTCTCCCATGACATGACCTTTTACACCTGTCTGGACAACAAGGGCGACGTGATTGCCCGGTGCCAAACGAAAGAGGATGTTGCTGTGCTTCAACGCATGGGACGCCCGATCGCTGAAGTGAAGGCAATGCGTAAGGAGGAGGCTGTCGTCTGCAGCCTGACCGGCAGCCCCTCCGACTACAACGAGGACTACTGAGCCCTCGTTGGATATACGTCGCTGGTTGGATCAGTCGTCGTAGACGCGGCACTCATCGGCATCGGGATTGGCCTCGCAATGCAGCTCGAGCGAAGTGGGGTCGTGGCTGTCGCCGGGGTGGTGTTCCTTGTATTCCTCCAGCGACTTCAGCTCATCGGTGAGGTGACGAACCTTGGCCTCGTCTCCAGCTGCTTTGGCAGCTTCGATTTCGGATTGATCCTTCTGGATGTGTTCGTCGATGGACTTCATGAATACAGACCGTGGCCTGGCAGCACCTTACGGCGGTTCATCGGTTTTGGAGTGGTGGAATCCCACCCCATCACCATCCGATAACGCTGATTTGAAGTGGCGGTAGCCGTGGCTACAAGCACAGCTCCAGATCGTTGATCAGGGCGCCAATTCGCTGAGTTCCAGCCAGCGTTCTTCCGCTTGTTCAATGCGGGTGATGATCTGAGCCAGATCGAGACTCAGCTTGGCCATATCAGCGCCTTCCCGGGTCATCTGCTGTTCCAGCTCTTCTTTCTTCAGCTCCAGTTCAGGCAGCTGTTGATCAAGCGCCGCAAGCTCCTTGTTCTCCTTGAAGTTGCGCCGCCGCGGACCGTTGCTCTTGGTCTGGCGGTTCCGCTCTGGTTTTGGTGTGGAGGGTTTGCTCGCCTGGCTTTGGCTGCGTTCCTCCTGGCGCTGCTGCTCCAGAAACGCGCTGTAGTTCCCTTCAAAGCGATTGAGCCGTCCTTGGTCGAAACAGAACAGACGATCAACCGTACGATCGAGGAAGTAACGGTCGTGGGAAACAACGATCACGCAACCTCGGAAGTCCTCAAGAAAATCCTCCAGAACGCTGAGGGTCTGAACATCCAGATCGTTGGTGGGTTCGTCCAACAGCAACACGTTGGGCGCCTGGATCAGCATTCGGCAGAGGGTGAGGCGGCGGCGCTCGCCTCCCGAAAGCTTGGCCAAGGGGCTGTGCTGCTGGGCCGGTGGAAACAAAAAGCGTTCTAGAAGCTGGGATGCGGTGACCTGTTCACCCCCCAGATCGATCCGGCTGGCGGCTTCTTCCACGAACTCGATCACTTTGCGATCGAGCCCTTTGCCTTCGTTGAAGGCTTCGGTGTGCTGGTCCAGGTAACCGATGTGAACGGTCTCCCCAAGCAGCAGGCTGCCCTGGGTTGGCTCGCGCCGTCCGGCGATGAGATCAAGCAGGGTGGATTTGCCGCTGCCGTTGGGGCCGATGATGCCGATTCGGTCTTCAGGGCTGAAGCTGTAGCTGAAGCCATCGAGGAGTGGGCGACCGCCCCCGCTGCCATCGGCTGTGACCCCAACGGCTTCCGCTTCGATCACCTGTTTGCCGATGCGCCGGCTGATGCCGGTCATCTCCAGCTTTGCTTTGGCCTGATTGGGTTTCTGCTCGCGCATCGCTTCGATGCGTTGCAGTCGCGCCTTCTGTTTGGTGCTGCGGGCCTTGGGGCCCTGGCGTAGCCAGGCCAACTCGCGGCGAAGCACGCTTTTGAACTTGGCCGCTGAGGCTGCTTCTGAGGCTTCTTCTTCCGCTTTGTGCTGCAGAAAGGTGCTGTAGTTCCCCTGATAAGTGCGGGCCTGGCCTCGGTCCACCTCCACCATCCGCCGCGTCACCCGATCGAGCACGTAGCGGTCATGGGTGACCAGCACCAGAGCCCCGGGGTAGCGATCCAGCCAGCTCTGCAGCCATTCCACTGCAGCGGCATCGAGATGGTTGGTGGGCTCATCCAGCAGCAGCACATCGGGGCAGGCCACCAGGGCTGATGCCAGACCCACCCGTTTGCGGTATCCGCCGGAGAGGTCGTCGACCGGGCGCTGGAGATCGCTGATGCCCAATTTCTGCAGCACTTCCCGGCATTGCTGCTCCAGGCTCCAGGCGTCCTCTTCATCCATCCGTTGGCTGAGCTGACCCAGCTCCGCCATCAGTGCTTCATTGCTGGGGTCTTCCGCGATGGCGTCGCTGAGGGCGCTGAAGCGCACCAGCAGATTCCGTTTGGCACCACAGCCCTCCAGCACCTGCTCCAGCACCGTGAGCCCCGGAGTGATCCGGCTCTCCTGACCAACCAGCTCCACCCGAAGCCGCGGCGAACAGCGGCGTTCCCCTTCCCCGAGCGGTTCTTTCCCTGCCAGAACCTTCAACAGGGTGGATTTGCCGGCGCCATTGGGTCCGATCAGCCCGAGCCGTTCTCCTTCAGCGATGTGGAGATCGAGATCGGAAAAGAGGGTGCGGATGCCGAAATCCTTGGCCGCACTCACCAGGCTGATCAGACTCACGGCGTGCCAGCAGGCAATTGACCGTCCAGATAAGCAAACACGCTCTTGTCGCCCACATCCGCTGCTGCCTCCATGCCGAATTTGCGCAGGGCCAGCAGCACCAGCAGCAACGCTGCAGCTTCCAGTAGAGCCAGGCAGAGGGGACCATTGATCAGTCCCACCAGATGCCCCAGCAGCGCTGCCGGCAGCAGCAGGGTGAGACCAATGGCTTCGGGCCGTTGGAAGCAGAAAAACTCCTTGAAGCCGGTTCCCGCCAGGGCGGCAAACAGCGGCCCGATGGCCAGGATCCACAGCGGCTGGTCCCGCAGGGTGGAGAGCACTTCGGTGGGGCCGGCCTGCAGCAGCAGGGCCCCCCAACCGATGCAACCGCTTAGCCAGAACAGTTGAAGGGCGCGGTGCAAGGGACGGAGATAAATGTGAATCCAGCGCAGCGCCAGGCCCAGGGCTGTGGCCATCGGCAGCACCCAGAGCCATGCCCAGGGGCTATCGGTCTGCCACCACTGCAGCACCCCTGCAGCCAGGCTGAGGCCGGTGATCAACAGGGCGATCCGGTAGGAACGCACCTCCTGGCGATCGGTAGCGGTGATCGAGTAAGGGCCGTAGACACCTTCAAAGGTTGGATCTGCGCTGGTCATCCCGACGCCGCCGTGCTGTTCACCAGTGTGCTCAGGTCAGGACCGGCTGGAACGATGCCGCCGGGATTGAGGGGGAACAAGGCACCGAAGTAGTCGTTTCGCCAGGCGTTGCCGTCGCAGGTGTCCGCAACGCCCGGCAAGGCGTAAAAGCGTTGTCGCCATGCCCAGAGGTGTGGGTAGTGCCAGAGCGGCTGTCGAGTGCAGCCGAACAGGGGGGCATACACCAGCTCCCAGCGGATCAAGGTGGGGAACAGCCGCACGTCCGCCAGGGTCAGTGCTTTTCCGCACAGCCATGGACCATTGGTTTCGAGGCTTTGCTCCACCGCATCGAGGGCGGCGAAGAGATCGGCTTCAGCGCGGTCGTAGGCCGCTTGGTTGCGGGCGAAACCGCAGCGGTACACCCCATCGTTGATGGCCGGTTGCAGCCGCTGCTGCCAGGCCTGGATCCTGTCGGTTGCTTCTGCCGGTGCCAGGTCCACAACCGCGTCTTGATGGGGCCAGTGGTTCAACAGGTCCACCAGTGGTGCACTGTCATTCCCCAGCAGGGTGCGCGTCTTGGGATCCACCAGCACAGGCACGGTGGCCCGGTAGCTGGGGGGAGCGCCGCAGTGCTGATACAAATCCAGCAGCGTTTTGCACCCCTCCCAGGCTGGATCGAGGGCCCAGCGTCCAGCGTCGTGATCCGCCCGTGCCATCACGAGGGTGACGCTGTCGTGCAGATGGCGCAGCTGATGCACCAGCCAGGTGCGATGGGCCCAGGGGCAACTGCGCCCGATCACCAGCATTGACCGTTGGCCTGCGCTGCGCTGGAGCAGGTCTTCGGGGTTTAAAGCCGGCGGGGTGAGTGGATCGCTGCTTGGGCGGGTGTAATTGCCGGCCGCATCGGCTGGGCCCAGCCCACCCATGAGCCGTTGCCATTGCCATCGCCAACTGCGACGGGCGGCCGTGACCACGACAGGTGGGATCGACATGGCGCGGTTTGGATCGCTTTCATCCTCGCTGTGACTCGTGCTTCAGTCAGAACTTGGTTCGCTGTGGTCCATGAGCAGCTGTGGCGTTCTAGTGGTGGCCGGCACCCACGGCAATGAGGTCAATGCCCCTTGGTTGCTGCAGCAGTGGCAGGCCAACCCTGATCTGATCAACGCTGCTGGCTTGGCGGTGCAGAAGGTGATCGGCAACCCGGAAGCGTTGCGCCGTCGCTGCCGCTATGTCGATCGTGACCTCAACCGCTGCTTCCTCCCGGAACAGTTGGAGCAGGGGGCCCCCGGCTTGGAGTTTCAGCGTGCTGGGGAACTCCTGCGCTTGCACGGCCCGAGCGGTGAGAAGCCCTGTGCTGTGGCCATCGATTTGCACAGCACCACAGCGGCCATGGGCAATTCCCTGGTGGTGTACGGCCGGCGTCCCGCTGATCTCGCCCTCGCGGCTTTGGTGCAGGGATCGCTCGGCCTGCCGATTTATCTGCACGAAGCCGATGCTCAGCAGACCGGCTTCCTTGTTGAATCCTGGCCCTGCGGCCTGGTGATCGAGGTGGGCCCTGTGCCGCAAGGTCTGCTCAATGCCCGGGTCGTTGAACAGACCCGTCTTGGCTTGGAAACCTGCCTGAGAGCCTTGGATCAGGCACATCAGGGCTTGGCCCGGCTGCCGGATGCTCTGGTGGTGCACCGTCACCTGGGGAGTCGGGATCTTCCGAAGGCGGAGAACGGAGAGCCTCAGGCCCTTGTGCATCCCGAACTGCAGGGCCGCGATTGGCAGGACATCAGCTCAACCCAGGCGATGTTCCGTGCTGCGGATGGCACCGATCGTGGTGAAGCGTGGGTTGAGGGGGAGATTCCGGTGTTTGTGAATGAAGCGGCCTACGCGGAGAAAAGCATTGCTTTCTCCCTCACGCGCCGGGAGGTGTGGCCCGTGCAGCCCACCTGGCTGCCGGCCTTGCAGCAGCTGCTCTCTGCGGCCTAACCGCAGGCCCAAACACCTTTCCCTTCTTGAGAGCAGATCAGATTGCTTCTCTGACCATCCGCCCAGTACATCCGCAATCGGTCGTCCTCGGTGCCGATCCGCAGGGTGAGGGATCGCAGCGGACCGGCCGGGGTTTTGCTGTCGGCATCGCCGCCGGGCAACTTGATTTGTTGCAGCTCCTGCTCCAGTTGGTTGATGCGTTGTTCCAGCTGTTTGATCGAAGCGCTTGCGTTTGGTTGGTCGCCGCTTGAGCTCACCAGTCCACAGCTGGTGAGACCAACCGAGGTCAGCCCTAGACAAACCAGAGGAATCAAACGCTGCATGGGCCTGTGCTGATTGGCCCCAGCCTCTCAACAGAACTGCCCCTGGGCCAGACGTTCACTCCAATACACGGTGGCGCCTTGAGCCTCCAGCTCCAGTCGCCTGTGGCGGGCCTGGCTCAGAGGAACGGTTTCCTCCAAGCGGTGGCCGGCTTGCATCCAGCGGATCAGAACCAAAAGCGCCTTGGTGAGTCTCATGAATCTTAAGTCTTTCGAAAGCATCGCTTTCCTCGTCTGGGGTGCTTAAGCGTTGGTTTCGCAATCTGTGGACACACAGCGCAAACTTCCTTTACACTCCCGATCAGGCAGGGCTCTCCTGCCCTTCCTTAAACCGTTCCTCCGGGAACATTTCTTTCCGTTCTCATGACCACCACCCTCCAGCAGCGCTCCGGCGCTTCCAGCTGGCAGGCCTTCTGTGAGTGGGTCACCTCCACCAACAACCGTCTGTATGTCGGTTGGTTCGGTGTGCTGATGATCCCCACACTGCTGGCTGCCACCATCTGCTTCGTCATCGCTTTCGTCGCCGCTCCTCCGGTCGACATCGATGGCATCCGTGAGCCCGTCGCTGGCTCCCTGATCTACGGCAACAACATCATCTCCGGTGCTGTTGTTCCTTCCAGCAACGCCATCGGCCTGCACTTCTACCCCATCTGGGAAGCTGCTTCCCTCGATGAGTGGCTGTACAACGGCGGCCCCTTCCAGCTGGTTGTTTTCCACTTCCTCATCGGCATCTACGCCTACATGGGTCGTGAGTGGGAACTCTCCTACCGCCTGGGCATGCGCCCCTGGATCTGCGTTGCCTACAGCGCACCTGTCGCTGCAGCCTCCGCTGTCTTCCTGGTTTACCCCTTCGGTCAGGGTTCCTTCTCTGACGCAATGCCCCTGGGCATTTCTGGCACCTTCAACTACATGCTGGTGTTCCAGGCTGAGCACAACATCCTGATGCACCCCTTCCACATGCTGGGCGTCGCAGGTGTTTTCGGCGGCAGCCTGTTCTCCGCCATGCACGGCTCCCTGGTGACCTCCTCCTTGGTGCGTGAAACCACCGAGGCTGAGTCCCAGAACTACGGCTACAAGTTCGGCCAAGAGGAAGAGACCTACAACATCGTGGCTGCCCACGGTTACTTCGGTCGCCTGATCTTCCAATACGCCTCCTTCAACAACAGCCGTAGCCTTCACTTCTTCCTGGCTGCCTGGCCTGTTGTCGGCATCTGGTTCACCGCCCTCGGCGTGTCAACCATGGCCTTCAACCTGAACGGCTTCAACTTCAACCAGTCCATCCTTGATGGTCAGGGCCGCGTCCTGAACACCTGGGCTGATGTGCTGAACCGTGCCGGCCTCGGCATGGAGGTGATGCACGAGCGCAATGCTCACAACTTCCCCCTCGACCTGGCTGCTGCTGAGTCCACTCCTGTGGCTCTGCAGGCTCCTGCCATCGGTTGATCTGGAATCACCCTGTTCCCTTTGGAACAGCCAAAACGATTCAGATCAACTGAATCGGAAAGCCCCCTCCTCGGAGGGGGCTTTTTGTTGTGCTTTCAGAATTGAGATCCAATCAACCATCAACAGAGAGGAGCCATCTTTGCGTCAGGCTCTGATGGCTAGACATGGGCACTCCCGTGCTCCTCTGATGACCTGCGGCGACATCTTTCGGATCATCATTGCCCTGTTCATTCCCCCTCTGGGCGTCTTCACTCAGGTGGGATTGACGCAGCCCTTTTGGATCAACCTGGTGATCTATCTCTTTGCCGTTGGCGGCCTTGGGCTCCCAGTCTTGTTTGGTATGTGGCCAGCCGCTGTGGTTCACGCCCTGTTTGTCATCCTGACCCGCAAATAAATCGCGTTTCAGCAATCTGGCTCTGAACAGATTTCAGCTTCGGCCGAGTTTCCTTCTTCATCTTTCGGTTCATCTTCAAGCACCTGTGCCGGTGTAAGGCCTGTGTCCGCATCATTGAAGATTTGCTCGAGGTCAACCTCAAGGTCCACTTCATTGCCTTACACCACGCTCACGTTGATGAGTTGCACCTGCATCTGCAGTTCAAGGCCAGGGAATTGGCCTGCAAGTCTGCTGTTGATCGTGTCTTGAATGTTCTGAACCTGCTTGTAACTCGGCAGCTTGTGGTCGAGTGATCGCACCACCACCAGGAAGCTTGGGGCTTGATTTTGTTCCCAGTAGTCGGGCCAGGCGAAGACGACCTTTTCCAGTTCCACGGCGTCGTTGGCACCAAAGGTCAACGTTTATTCTTGAGGTAGTAGCGGATCTCCGATTCAATCTGTTTTTGGGCCACCTCCCGATTGAGCCTGTATCGGTATTTGCTCATACCTCCCATACAGTTTTTGACCCACCAGCACGGCCAAACCCAATGCCAACAGCACGGGTAAGCGTGAGCGGCGGCGGCGCCTGAGTTTGTCGCGGAAGTACGGCTCACGAATCGCCAGCACCGTGATCCCGCCAATCAGAATTCCAAGCAAGTTGGCGGCATAGAGCAGTGCAGGACCCTGGGCGCTGCTGATGTCTGGTCCGGAGCGCATCAATCCCATCACGCACACCGGCGGCACCAAGGCCACGGCAATCGCCGTGCAGGCCATCGAACTCACGGCCCCAGGGTTGACCTTGGCGTAGGTCGCGATGGCACCTGCCGCCGAGGCGATTCCCAGATCAAATGTGTTGGGCTCAAGCCGGGCGACGATCTGTTCCGGCAAGGCCTCGACCACAAGCAAGCCCTGACTGCGTGCGATGAGGCCCAATCCCATCGACAGGATCAAGGTGATCCCTGCTCCGGCGAAAAGGGTGATCAGTGATCGTGACAACAGCCTGGCCTGCCCGATCAGGATCGCGAACACCGCCACCCGCAGCGGCAGGATCCACGGCGCCACAACCATGGCCCCAATGATCACCGCATTGTTGTCGGCGACCAAACCCAGGCTGGCGCCAACCGTCAGAACGATGAAGGATTCGTTCAGCCGTGCTTCGCCGTCGTAACTGCGGCGCAGTTCTTCGAGACGATCTTTGTCTTCGAGAAGCGATTGTTGATCAACAACCACGGCTGGCGTTGGTTCAGCTGCGTCGCCCCACAATTACTGGAGGTGTGCTGGCGTTGCTGCCAGGAAGGGCCGGTACCACCTCCGTTTGCCCATCCCATTTGTCGAGGAAAAGCTTGTAAAGCACCTGATCGTCGAGGCTGCGATTGAGGGTGTCGTAGCGCAGGGCTTCCTGCTCAGCGATTTTCACTTCGGTCTGGGCGCGGAGCAGTTGCTGCTCTGCGATCTGTTTCTGTTCAATGGCAGCGCGATATTCCTCGGCGATCTGCAGGCCTGTGAGGTCGAGACCGCGCACTTCCACGTAATCAAATTTGTCGAGTTCTTCGGCGACCGTGCGCTCCACCAGGGCGGAGATGTCGTTCCATTCGGTGGCAATGGTGACCAGCTCGTACTGGGAGAAGACCGACTTCAGGGCTTTCAGCAATGACGGCTGAATGATGCGGGGGTAGATCTCCCGGTCGTTGCCGGCGATCGTTCTGTAGATCCGTCCGGCTTCGTTGGGGCGAACGGCGTATTTCACGGTTGCGGTGGCTTCGATCACCTGGAGGTCTTTGGTGAGGGTGGCAAATTCCTCCGGTTTGACCTGGGTGCGCACATCAAAGGGATACACCGATTGAATGAACGGCACCTTGAGATTGAGGCCCGGAAGTCTCGAACCTCCGCTCACCTTGCCCAAGGTGGTGACCACAGCAACCTTGCCGGCCGGAACGATGAACAGAGCCTGCCCCAATAACAGCAGCACGCTGAGAACGACGGCAACCACCACGGCGAGGCTATTGGCTGGATCGTTGATCCGTCGTGGGGTTTGCATGATGGGCCGAGATCCTGACTCGATGATGTCGGGTTTGCTCGTGCGCCGTTGGCTTAAGGACCGGTTCTCCGCCAAACCGACATCATCAGGATCCGACGGATGCCTAGTTCAACCAAAGCGATTTAAAGGCTCTTGGGTATGAATCGCGCAGGCTCATCGAGGTTTCGCGGATGAAGGTGATGCACGCCTTGGATCCGTCGAACACTTTCGCTTTGATCATCATCTGCATGGCTTGCTGAAGCGTTTTTCCTTGTCCCAGGCTGGTGTCGATGATCTTTACTGCTTCGGCCGGTTCACAAGGACCCAGTTCAAGAGCGCCTGCTGAAGACGGGACCATGCTCAGAGCAATCGCTAGTAGCAGCAATCTGTTCAGGGCACGCATCTGGTCGAGATCTCTGTTGCTGCACGGAGCCTATGGCGTGGATCTGAGTCTTGCCTGACAAAGTTGTTGTTTTGATTTCACTGGCTTGGGCCAGACCTGAAGCAGTTTCTCCAGTTCACTGAGATGAGTCAGAACCGTGAGCAAAGTTGTGCAGATGTGGCTTGCCTCTTCTGCATGGACATGCTCCTTGGCCATGTGAGTTCTGCAGACAGGGCTGCCTTGTCATGGGAGAAGGCATAAAAAAACCTCCGTTAAACGGAGGAATAAGCCAAGTAATCCCCATCACCCGGCTTTTCAACAAGTGTAGTGCTTCTCGTCAAGTTTGTGCAGCTGATCCACCAGATGTGGTGGATTGAATTTCACAAAACACCGCTTGGCATCATCTTATCCACAGGAAGGTGGAAAACTTTGGCGGCCCGTGTTGTCGCCATTTCTTCAAAAGGCCTGCAATCACTGGTTCGTTCGGGTAGGCTGTGGATATCCCCATCACCCGGCCGCCCATATGAGGCGGCTTTTTTGTGCCTGGGCTGCCAGTGTGGTCCCGTATTCCACAAGCCCTATGACGGTGAACCGGGAGCAGGCCAGGGATGCGCTGGCGACACTTCTCGAGGTTTTCGCGGGGCCGAACTACTCGGGCGCATTGCGTGATGGTGATCTCACCACCCGCCTTGAGCGATGCACGGGCTGGGTGAAGGCTGAAGCCTCTGAGGCGGCATCTCTGATCGAATCATGCGTCCCCCATGGCAAGCCGATGCTTGCTCAGGCTCAGCAACGCCTGGCTGTTCTGGAATCGTTGAAAACGTTGCAGGCTGTTGCCGTCAACCATTTCGGCTCCCTCGACGATCCCAGCTAAGGCGCGTCAGTCGCGACGCAGCCAAGGCGAAGCATTGCTGAACCAGTCGCCGAGATCATCTTCTGGATGCTCAGGGTCGTCTGGATGACGTCGCCCCAAGTCGAGATCGGCCATCAAGCCGTCGAGGCCTTGTTGTGTGCCTTCCCGTTGAAAGCGTTGCGCTCTGCTCACCCACGTGCTCACGCTGCGATCGCGTTCGGCAAATTTTTGAAGGTAGACGCGTTCTTGGAGTGACACGAACTCGCCCTGCGCTAGGCGGCCGCAGATGTTTTGCAGTTTCAGGCGTGTCGACGTGGTCAGCATGATCGGTTCACCTTTTTCAGGTGATAGGGAGTTCCGTCCTTGCCGTCAGTGGCCCAAGGCACCATTTGTTGCACGGGTGCATGGCCTGGTTTTCATATCCTGACGGGATGGATCATGAGGAAACCCAGAGCCTGACGCCGATTGCATCGGACTCGCCTTGGCTGGAGCGTTGTGGCACCTTGTTGCGTCCGCAGAGCGATCCTGCATTGTTCGGTTCAGCGGACGCAGACCTGTATTTCGCTGCAGATGCTCAGCCGCGCTTTTACGTGATGCGGATCCGCCGCCGGCCTCCTGTGCTCAAGTCGATGACGCGGCACTATCGCGTGAGTCAGTGTCTGGGATCTGCCGATGCCCAGCCCTGGTGGCTGGCCATGGCCCCTTCAACGGATTCCGGCTGTCCGCCCCCCGCTTCCTCGATCGCTCTGATCAAGTTTCAGGCCGGTGAAGCCTTCAAGCTGCATCCGGGAACGTGGCATGCAGGCCCTTTTGTTCAGGAGCAATCAGCGCTTTTTTTCAACCTTGAATTGAGAACGACCAACGAAGACGACCACAATTCGCTCGCATTGGCGCACCTTTTGCGGTTGAACTTGATTTAATTGCCTCTGGCTGTAACGGGATGAACAGCGCAACTCGGCTTGGGTGCCCTATATTTATTTTGTAGCAACCGCTACAAGCGTTCACTTCGCTACACAGCGAAGCGCAGTTCGACTCAGGGCATGGAACGGGGCCTGAGCTTTCTACGAGGAACACTATGAATGCTCTTCAGCTTCTGAAGGAGCGTGAGCTGCGCGTGCAGCTCCGCAACAGCTCCAAAAAGGCCGTGGCACGCGGATCTGAATCCGGCGACTACACCTCTGCACATCTCTCCCCCGTCAAGCTGGCGAAAGAGAAGGTGGCTCCAACTCAGTTGAAATACCGAGGAGTGACCTACGAGGCCATGCGTGCCAATTGGCTCTGACTCCTGTTTCACTCAAGAGATGAAGCCCCACTTCGGTGGGGCTTTTTGTTTGGATGGACTGATCGTGTGTGCAAGTCGACAGTGGCCTTTGATGTTGCGACCACCGGGTCAATGTCGTATCTGGATGTAAGGGATCAACTGCCATCGATTGACCCAGAAAATCTTTCCCCGCAGGACGTTCTGACCATTCTCCTGCATCTGTTCCAGCAGCAGCCCGGGTTCGTTGACCGTGGCCATGAGGTCAACAATAAAGAGACAGCTTGGGTGAATGGCTTTCTCTTTCGTCTTCAAAATGATGCCTCAGCTGAGCGTCTTTTTATTGAGGAAGTTGGTTCAAGTGTCGACAAAATCTCGGCTTTGCGCTGATTACAACAGCTGATCAAGCGATCCCAACGAGTTTCTGTTGATCCTGCACAGAACGCACGTGCTCCTCGAGCCTTTGTTCAGTTCGAGTCAGGCGCATGTTTGCGGTTCAAGAGCTAACAGTTGATGGTTGGTCCAATCGTGCCGAACACGCTTCCAAAGACAATGCCTTCTGGCATGCCCGTGCCCGTAGTGATGCTGATGGGCACACGTATCGCCTGATCAGCGAGGAAAAGCACGTTGTCTGCCTGCTCACCAGTCGTGGGTCTGAGTGCTGGGAGCTCGACTGATCTGCTGCTCTGCTCGCCCTGTTCAGGCATGATCGGTGGATGACCGACGACACGCAGCAAACCCATCCGCTTTACGCCATCGATCGTGACCAGATTGATGCTGTGTTGGGTCATGGGGACGAACCAGGCCCGCAGCAGTTGACAACGATTGCTGCATTATTTTCGCGATATGCGGATTTTCCTGGAGCTGAAGATATTCGTGATGATCTGCAGAAATGTCTCACGCTATGGGGACTTTCGCGCGACGAGTTGAACCTCAAGACGCGTCAAATCTGGGAGAGTGGCTGGCGGCCTGGGCAGGATCCTGGGGCTGAAGGTGTTGGTTCCGGGGCCGATGTGGAGGATGCAGATGCTTGATGCTTGCCTGCAAGGCTCTTCCCTTAACTGTTTAAACGTGAGCCCGAGATGAGAGAGGGCTGGTGTTGTTTCATGGGTGATCAGCCAAAGAGGAAGGCCGCCCTTCCCGGTGGAAAGACGGCCTAACTCGCTCGTTTGTGCATCGTTCAACCCATCACTTCAGCTAGGAAAAGAAAGGGTCGAAGCGTCTGGCTCGAGGCGCCCTGGGGCCATGGGCTCGAGGTGTTGGGTCGTTTTCTCCGAGGGCACCTGAGACGGTGCAAGTGGAGCGTCGATTGGCGTGGCGGACCATTGCGTGCCCACCAAAGGACCAACCCAGGTCATTGTTGAGACTGTTGGAGCAGGGGCCAGAAAGTCAGTCTGCTTCTACGGTCTGCTGGGGTGGAGTGTCGTCCGTCATGGGCTCCTCCGATCTCGATGCCCATAGTTTTGTGCCTTTAGGGCACAAAGTCATCAGCATTAAGGCGCATTGCCTTGAGGGCTTGAACGATCGATTGTTGGGATGGCGTGCCTTTCAGTTGGTTTCAAGCCTCGGGCTGGTTGTCGACGCCCCTTGATGCCCGCTCTTCCGCTGTGAGGTATTCCTCGATGAGGGGGGAGTGTTCACCCCGCTGAACGGCGCTGATCTCCCGTTCGATGTTCTGAATGAACAGCTCGTTCCCGTTCCGCTTGGCCACCGCAAGCACACGCTCGAGGCGTTCCAGTTCCGCCTGCTGCTCGTTATTCATGCCATAGAACGTCAGTTATTCCCCACGCTGGCAGGGTTGGATCAAGAACGCCGAACAAGCTGGCCTGACGTGTTGCTGAGCTCGATGGGTTGTGCTCTGAGGCTGAGGTCAAAACCCGCTTATGCAGCCTCTGATTCCTCCTCCTCATACAAAGCCTTGAGCTGATCGAGCTCAACCATCAGATATTGAATTTCAAGCCAGTCCGTCGAGAGGTCAATGGCGGTTTCCAGGCGGTCAATCTGACGCTTGAGAAGCTCCGGCATTCCGCCATCTGGCTGCATGGCTCCCATGTAACCGCGCATAACGCTGGATGCAAGACGATTGCTGACGACGATTGAGGGAAGGGCTTGCAGCGATCTATCCCGCCGTGTTTGCCCTCACAGACAAGCTGTTTGGCCTGTGGGAATGTTCGTTGGCTTCAACACCTTCCATGACCTTTTTGATGCACTGGTCGTTCAAGACCGGCTACCACGAAATTGCTGCTAAGAAGTTCCTGGCAACGGGTGCGCCTTTCCCCGAGTGCAAGTCCTGGAAGCGTTGGCACGCACCGGGCTCCGTTGAGGGCTGGATTCTCGTGGAGGCAGATAACGCCGATGCCTGTTACGAGCATGCCGCTGAGTGGGCCGAGTGCCTCGACTGGGAGGTCACCCCGGTGCTGTCAGATGAGCAAGCTGGCCCCCTGATTGCCAAGGCCTACAGCTGATCGTTTGATCTGATCGGTGCCCCTCGCACTCCGGGGGGCTCCACAACCCGTTTGAACCATTCCGAGACGTATTCGTTGGAGTGGCTTCGTCGTACACGCCCCCTGATGGATTCGAACCATCGACCGACTGCTTAGAAGGCAGTTGCTCTATCCAGCTGAGCTAAGGGAGCAAACGCCCACATCTTGGCAGGCTGCTTCGAGGCGGGCTGGATTTGGAAGCCTTGCGCCACCTAAGGTGATGGGCTCTTGATCGGCATCCATGGCCCCGCGTCGTCTCAGCGACAGCGAGAAGCAGGATCTGGTCGGTCGTTACAAGGCCGGCGAGTCAACATCAGCTTTGGCTGAGGCCTTTGGCTGCAGCCCCAACACCGTGAGTCGCACGGTGAAAGCACTGTTGCCAGCTGATGCTTATGCCGCGCTGAAGGCCAGCAGGCAAAAAGGGCTGGCGACCCCTCCCCCGCCAACCGTCACTCAGGCGGAAGAACCAGAGGTTGACTCCCTTAAGGAAGACGACAGCAGCCTGGCTCTTGATGACGCCGATGATTTCGGCGAAGACTCTGAGGAGGAGCTCGCCGAAGACGATGACAACGGCAGCGTTGAAACATTCACGGAGCTTGTTCCCCTGCTTGGGGTGGGAAATCTCAGCGATCGCCCATTGAATCAAGCCCAACCGTTCAGTGTCGACCTGCTGCCGGACAGCGCCTACATGCTCGTCGACAAGGTGGTCGAGCTGGATGCGCGCCCCCTCAAGGAGTTCCCCGAATTGGGCCTCCTCGACGATGCCGAACAGGAACGTCAGGGGTTGTGCCTGTTTGCCAGCCCCCGTGCAGCCAAGCGCCAGTGCGGGCGTAGTCAGCGGGTGATCAAGGTTCCCGATACGGCTGTGTTTCAGCGCACCAGCAGTTACCTGTTGGCCCGGGGCATTACACGACTGGTGTTGGACGGAACCTTGATTGCGCTGGATGCCTGAGCACTGCCGCTGATTGCTCTTACCTGATTGCTCTCAATCGAAGCGATCGCGTTGATCGGGAAGCAAAACGGCCGTTGCGGTTCCGCCGCTGATCACCCCGATCACCATCGCAATCCCCACGAGAAAACCCGTAGGAAGAGGCACTGAGCGTTGTCCTCCGAGCTGGAGCGCGTGGCGATCCTGCAGGTTCTGGGCTCCAAGGCAGAGCAGCAGCAGCAGCAGCAGGCCACCGCCAAAGCTGATCAGCAGAAGACGCAGGCGAATCAACACAGCACAACCGTCGACGGGCTCAGTTTGACGTGCCCTGGTGCAAGAGGGCATACAGGCGTCGTCTGGACAGCCCTGTGGTCTGGGCCAGTTGCCGTGCAGCGTCACTGGCGCTTGCACCCTCGTCCTGTAACGCCTGCAGCTGCCTGAGCAGGTCGTCGTCGTCGGGTTCTTCGACGTTCTGCGACGGTGCTCCCCCCAGCACAACCGTGCATTCCCCTTGGGGCGGGTGCTGCTGAAAGTGCAGCAGGGCACGATCCACCGTTGGCCCCACCTGTTCTTCATGGCGCTTGGTCAGTTCCCGTGCCACCTGCAGAGGACGGTCTCCTCCGCAGTGGTGCTGGAGTTCCTCGAGCAACGTGATCAGGCGGTGCGGCGCTTCGTACAGCACCGTTGTGCGGGGTTCATGGCTGATGGCTTCGAGGCGGGCCCGCCGTTCCTTGCCTTTGGCCGGCAGAAATCCTTCGAAGCAGAAGCGTCCGCTGGGCAGGCCGCTGCTCACCAGAGCAGTGGTGGCGGCGCAAGGGCCAGGGATGCAGATCACGGGATGGCCGGCCTGGTGCGCTGCGGCCACCAGCTCTTCACCGGGGTCGCTGATGCCCGGCAGCCCGGCATCACTGATCACCGCCAGGCTTTGACCCTCCGCCAGCAGATCCAGCAGTTGGGGCACGCGGGTGCGGGTGTTGTGCTGATGAAAGGACAGCTTGCGGCCGCCCGCTCCAAGGCTGCTGAGCAGCTGTCCGCTGTGGCGGGTGTCTTCACAGGCGATCACATCCACGCTGCGGAGCAAGTCACGAGCGCGTGGTGACAGGTCCCCCAGATGACCAATGGGAGTGCCCACCAGATAAAGGCTGCCGCCGCTTGGTTCATCCCGCTGCATCACAATGGCGAGCGCCTCTGTTGATCATGATGCCCAGCTCTGCCGTCCTCCCCGCTGGCGTTGACAAGGAGGCTCTGCTAACGGAATTGCGTCGCCTGAGTTGGGGTGCCGCCGACATCCTGCGGGCCTATGCCCGCGGCGAGCAGCCTCCGCATGGTTTCCCCAAGGCGTTGAGTGTCGATGAAGGCGGAGAGGGCCCTGTGTCTGCGGCTGATCTGGCCGTGAACAAGTGGTTGCTGGATGGACTGTCGGCCGCGTTCCCCAAGGCCGACTGGACGCTGCTCAGCGAGGAGACCGCCAAGGAGCAGCTCACGGAAGGCCAACCGCTGCCGGCGGAGTGGCTGTGGATTCTCGATCCCCTGGATGGCACGAAGGATTTTCTGCAGGGCACAGGCGAATACGCCGTTCATCTGGCCCTGGTGCGCGACAAGCGGCCGGTGATCGGCGTTGTGCTTCTACCGGAAGCCGATGAACTTTGGATCGGCATCGTTGGTGAGGGTGCCTGGTGTGAAGACCGTCAGGGTGAGCGTTCGCCAGTTCGCTTCAGCGACAGAACCGAGGTTTCAGATCTGATCCTGGTGGCCAGCCGCAGCCACCGCGACGACCGTTTGGTCAAGCTCATTGATGCCCTCAATCTCGGCGGTTCCAAAGCCGTGGGCAGCGTTGGCTTCAAGGTGGCCACGATCCTGAGAGGCGAAACCGACCTCTACGTTTCCCTCTCCGGCAAGAGCGCTCCCAAGGATTGGGACATGGCTGCTCCGGAGGCGGTGTTGCTGGCGGGCGGTGGTCGTTTCACCCATGCCGATCAGGCCGACCTCACCTACAACACCGGCGATGTGCGACAGGCTGGCTGTCTGATCGCCAGCCATGGAAAAGCCCACGCCGAGCTCGGAGAGCGTGCGACGCGGGCCATGGCCGAGATCGATCCCGGCTTTCAGGTCTGAGACCTGATCAGCTGAGCGGTGCCACCGGGGTGGGTTGAGGCTCCACTTCGGAGGCATCGCCGGCCTGGGGCACGCCCCTCAGGGTGAGGTTGATGCGGCCGCGGTTGTCGATTTCGCGCACCCGCACGGTCACCTCGTCGCCCACCTTCACCACGTCTTCGACCTTCTCGACGCGAGCTTCGGAGAGCTGCGAGATGTGGATCATGCCTTCCTTGCCCGGAAGGATCTCCACAAAGGCGCCGATCGGGATGATCCGGGTGATCGAACCGGAGAACACCTCACCCTCGTTCACCTTGCGGGTCAGGCCTTCGATGATCTTCTGGGCTTCTTCAGCCGCAGCACCATCGTGGGAAGCGATGGTCACGATGCCGCCGTCCTCGATGTCGATCTTGGTGTTGGTGCGCTCGGTGATGCCCTTGATCGTGCGTCCACCGGGGCCAATCACGGTGCCGATCAGCTCTGGATCAATCCGGAAGCTGAGCAGACGTGGGGCATGGGGAGACAGGTTGTCCCGAGGGGTGTCGATCGCCTCGAGCATCTTCTCGAGGATGTGGAGCCGTGCCGGACGTGCCTGGTTGACGGCTTCAGCCACCGTCTTCACCGAAAGGCCGGTGATCTTCATGTCCATCTGCAGGGCGGTGATGCCCTTCTCGCTACCGGCCACCTTGAAGTCCATGTCGCCGAGGAAGTCCTCGATGCCTTGGATGTCGGTGAGGATCCGCACCTCATCGCCCTCTTTGATCAGACCCATGGCTGCGCCACTCACCGGAGCCTTCAGCGGCACGCCGGCATCCATCAGCGACAGGGTGCTGCCGCAGACGGAACCCATCGAGGTGGAGCCATTGGAGCTGAGCACTTCGCTCACCACGCGCACCACGTAGGGGAAGGTGTCCTTCTCGGGAAGCACCGGAAGAATGGCGCGTTCGGCCAGGGCGCCATGGCCGATCTCACGACGACCTGGGGAGCGCATCGGCCGCGTTTCACCGACGGAGTAGGGCGGGAAGTTGTAGTGGTGCAGGTACAGCTTCTCGGTGTTGGGATGGAGGTCGTCCATCTCCTGGGCATCGCTGGGGGTGCCCAGGGTTGCGGTGGAGAGCACCTGGGTGAGTCCGCGTTGGAACAGACCAGAACCATGCACCCGGCGCGGCAGGACGCCGGCCATGGCGCTGATCTGGCGAACCTCGTCGAGGCCGCGTCCATCCACACGCTTGCCGTCTTTGAGAATCTGCTGGCGCATCAACTTCTTGGTCAGCGCCTTGAAGCTGTTGCCGAGCAGTTTCGGGCTGCTGGCCAGGGTTTGGCGAACGGCGTGGTCGTCCTTGAGACCTGCGATGGTCTCGGACACCTCGCCCTTCACCGTTTCCAGGGCTGTGTCCCGCTCGTCCTTGCTCTGATCAAATTTGCTGAGGACAGCGCTGATCGCCTTGGTGCACTGCTTCTCGAGATAGGCAGGAACGGTGCTGTCTTCCTCCGGCTTCTCCGGCTTCACCTGGGTGATGCCCAGATCCTTCAGCAGCTGTTCCTGTGCCTTGATCAGTTCGCAGATCGCTTCGTAGCCGAAATCAATCGCCTCGATCACGTCTTGCTCGGGCAGCTGGTTGGCGCCGGCCTCAACCATCACCACGCCGTCAGGGGTGCCGGCGACCACCAGGTCCAGATCACCCCGTTCGATCTCCCGATAACTCGGGTTGAGCACGAAGTCATCCCCGAGCAGACCCACCCGCACGGCGGCCATCGGGCCGTTGAAGGGGATGCCTGCCAGCAGCGTGGCAATCGATGCACCCGTCACCGCAAGAACATCAGCGGGGACCCGCTCATCAAGGGACAGGCAGGTGGCCACCACCTGCAGGTCATCGCGCAGCCAGCTGGGGAACAGTGGCCGCATCGGGCGGTCAATCAGTCGGGCCGTGAGCGTGGCCCGTTCGGGGGGGCGGCTCTCACGACGCATGTAGCTGCCGGGAATGCGGCCAGCTGCATAAAGCCGCTCCTCGTAATCGCAGATCAGCGGCAGGAAATCAATGCCTTCTCGTCCGCCTGAACGGGTTGCGGTCACAAGCACGGCGGTGTCGCCACACTCCACCAAGACGGATCCTCCCGCCTGAGGGGCGAAGCGCCCGGTGGTCAGTCGAATCTCGCGTCCGTCAAAGGAGATCGACTGGGTTTGTCCTTGCACGACGTCTTATGTCCTTTTGTCAATCCCAAGTCTGACATTTCATGGCTGCTCTTCACAAGAAAGGGGAGGCCAAGCCTCCCCCTCACGACGCCATGGCGACAAGCTGATCACCAGCTGGACTTGACCACGCCGGGGAGTTCACCTTTGTGGGCGCGCTCACGCAGCTGGTTACGGCAGAGACCGAAATCGCGATAGACGCCGCGGGGCTTGCCGGTGGCCCAGCAGCGGTTGCGCACACGGATGCGTGCGCTGTTGCGGGGCAGAGCTTGAATCTTGCGATGGATCTCCAGGCGATCCATCGGATCTTCGGCTGCGTTGAAGGCTGCCATCAGTGCTGCGCGCTTGGCCGCATAGCGCTCAACCGTTTTCTTGCGCTTCACATCGCGAGCGATCATCGACTTCTTGGCCATGCAGCTGAGGGCAGCGAGTGAACGAATCGTCAACGATACATGGGCGCCATCACCCTCCTAGCGACCCATCAATTGCTGGACCACCGGCAGCTGGCTGGTGTCACGCACGATCAGCACAAGCGTGAGCCCCACCAACAAAAGAAAACCGGATTGCACGAAGGCCATTTGGATCCGTTCGGACACCGGACGCCCCCGAACGGATTGAATCGCCAGCATCATCATCTGCCAGCCATCGAGCAGCGGCAGCGGCAGTGAATTGAGCACCGCCAGATTGATGGAGATCAGGGCTGAGAAGAGCACCAACCCGGATCCCCCCTGCTGGCTGAGCTGAGCTCCCATCTCAACAATCTTGACGGGGCCACTCACCTGCCCCGCCGTGGCGCGGAAGTTGGTCAGGAGGCCGGCGTAGCCACGCACGGTTTGCTGCAGCATTTGGCTGAATTGCGAGCCGGTGGTGAGCACCAGTTCACCGGGATTGCGCACGGGGCGCATCTCCCCACTGATGTTGGCCTGCAGCTGGGCGCCGATTTTTCCTGTGCCCTGTTGATCGTCGGGGATGAGTTCAAGGCTGGACGTCTCGTCTCCTCGCTTTCGCTCCACACGGATGGCTCGCTCGGGTGCTGCTTTCACATCCCGAACCATCGCTTCAACGCCCCGTTGTCCGGCGGCAAGGGGTTGGGCATTCAGGCTGAGGATCTGGTCACCGGCACGAAGCCCGGAGCGGGCGGCAGCGCCACCCGGTTGCACCTGCACCACCAGAACCCCCGGATCCGGCGCGGCGGGAACGCCGACAAACGCTGCCTGAGCGAACAGCACCATCAGTGCCAAGGCCAAGTTGGCCAACACCCCCGCAGCCACCACCAGGGCTTGCTGGGGGATGGGCCGGTTGCGCAGCAGATCCGGATCATCAGCCGGGATCGTGCTCTCCTCATCGTCGTCAGGGAAGGCGACGAAACCACCCAGGGGCAGCAGCCGCAGGGCGTAGGTCACCCCACGCCGTTGCCTTTTGATCAGGGCCGGGCCAAAGCCAATGGAAAAACCGCTGACGCGGATGCCCTGGAGCGTGGCAGCGAGGAAATGGCCGGCCTCATGCACCACGATCAGCAGGGCGAGCACCAGAAGGGCGGCCAACACGTTCATATGTCCGTCAGGAGTCCAGTCGGATCATTCTGGCTGGAGTCGCTCGCGGCCGACGTAGGGCACCAGCGCTTTGGGCAGCAGGACGCTGCCGTCGGGCTGTTGGCCGTTTTCCAACAGGGCCGCCATGGTTCTGCCGACGGCCAGGCCACTGCCATTCAGGGTGTGAACCAACTTTGTGGCCTTGCCTTCCTTGGTGCGGATGGAGGACCGTCGCGCCTGGAAATCGCCACAGACGCTGCAACTGGAGATTTCCCGGTAAGCCCCCGCCCCCGGCAGCCACACCTCAAGGTCGTAGGTCCGGCGGGCGGAAAAGCCGAGGTCGGCGGTGCAGAGGTCCAAGACCCGATAGGGCAGCTCCAGCGCCTGAAGCACGGCCTCTGCATCGGCCGTGATCTGTTGGTGCGCCTCTTCGGAGTGATCGGGGTGCACAAACCAGTACAGCTCCACCTTGTTGAATTGGTGCAGGCGGATCAGGCCACGGGTGTCGCGGCCATAGCTGCCGGCCTCACGGCGGAAGCAGGGGCTGTAGGCGGCGTAGCGAAGGGGCAGTTGATCTGCCGGGATGATTTCGTCCCGGTGCAGGGAGGTCACGGGCACCTCAGCGGTCGGTGTCAGCCAGAGGTCGTCCTCCGCGCAACGGAAGCTTTCCTCAGCGAACTTGGGTAGTTGTCCTGATCCGGTGAGGCTGGCGCTGTTCACCAGCACAGGGGGCAGCACCTCGCGGTAGCCCTTGCTCGTGTGGAGGTCGAGCATGAAATTGATCAGGCCACGCTCCAGGCGTGCCCCCTGGCCCATCAACGTGACAAAACGGCTCTGCGCAATGCGGACGGAGCGTTCGGTGTCGAACAGCTGTAACCGCTCAGCGATCTGCCAGTGCTCGTCGAGGCTGTCATCAACCCGGGGGGTACCCCAGCGGCGCACTTCAACGTTGTCGTCTTCGCTGCGCCCATCAGGACAGGCCTCTGAGGGGAGGTTGGGGAACCCCAGCAGCTGCTGCTTGAGCTCACTGGAGAGCTGCTTTTCTTCTTCCTCCAGCACCGCCACCTTCTGCTTGATGGCATTGCCCTGTTGGCGGAGTTCGGCGACCTCGTCGCCTTTGGGATCAGCGCCCGACTTGATGCGTTGGCCGACTTCCTTTCCGATCCGGTTTCCTTCCGCCCGCAGGTTGCTGCGTTGTTGCTCCAGATCGCGCTGCTTCTGAGCAATCAACTGCAGTTTGGTGAGATCAACAGCCTTACCTCGACGCCCCAGTTGCTGGGCGATCGTTTCGGGGTTGTCACGCACAAGGCGCTGATCGAGCACGGTTTCAGGGGCGTCAGCGCCGGCAGCCTATGGCAGTCCGTTTCAGAGCACCTGGCCGACCATCACCGCCGCGATGCCCGAGAACAGGGTGATGCCAAGGGCGGTGAGGGGGCTTTGCCCCTGGGCGACGGCCATGGTCGTGATCACACCGGCACCAAGGCAGGCCACGCAGAGCTGAGTGGCGATGTCGTTGCGGCTCTCCACGTTGGTCCTGCTGTTGTTGGGACCGTAGAAAGCGCGCCGGCCAGCGCCTTCCTCAAGGCGGGCGTTCGTTACGCCGCGTCAGGCTTCGTTACCTGCAGCAACAGAGGCGGGGCGGGCACGGCCGCCGTCAGCCCACAGTTTCAGCCGCTCGAGTTGTTCGCTGGCGGTGCGGGAGAGGGGGATGAGCTGGGAGGCCGCTCCAATCAGATCAGGCTCCGTCAACTCACGGTTGTCGGCAAAGGCCAGGTGCATCGCTTCGATCACGGTCTGCTCCAGCTCGGCACCTGAGAAGCCCTCACTGCGGCTTACCACCGTCTCCAGGGGAAGCTTCAGCCCCGGTCGTCTCCGTTCCAGATGCAGCTCAAGAATGCTGCGGCGCTCAGCGCTGCTGGGCAGATCGAGCATGAAGATCTCATCGAAACGTCCCTTTCGCAGCAGCTCCGGTGGCAGCTTCTCAACGCCGTTGGCGGTGGCCACCACGAACACCGGTGACTGTTTCTCCGCCATCCAGGTGAGCACGTTGGCCAGAACCCGCTGGGTTGTGCCGCCGTCACTGCGGCCATCCCCGCCGAAGCCCTTGTCGATCTCATCGATCCAGAGCACGCAGGGTGCCATGGCTTCAGCCCGTTGAATCATCTCGCGAGTGCGTGCCTCGCTGGCCCCCACCAGACCCGCGAACAGCCGCCCCACATCCAGCCGCAACAGGGGCATCGACCAACTGCAGGCGATGGCCTTGGCCGTGAGGGATTTGCCGGTGCCTTGAGGGCCCACGAGCAGGACGCCACGGGGCAGAGGCAGTCCGAAACGCCGTGCATCTTCCGAGAAGGCCCGGTGCCGCTGGTTCAGCCAGGTCTTGAGACCATCGAGGCCACCGATGGCTTCGGTTCCCGCATCGCTGCGACAGAACTCCAGTACCTCACTGCGGGCAATCGTTTGACGTTTTTCGTCCAGAACGTCCTGCAGATCCTCAGATCCCAACTGGCCGCGGCGGGCCAGGGCCCGGGCAGCCACCTGGCGAACACGCATCTCGCTGAGCCCGCTGCAGGCCTGAGCCAATTCATCCAGGACAGGAGCTGGCAGGGGGGTGCCGCTGCTGGTGCCGATGCTGCTGATCAGCCGGCGCAGGTCGTCGCTGTCGGGAAGGGGGAGATCGAGAAGCGTGAGGCTTTCTTCCAGATCGCCGGGGGGTGTCCATTGCCCGCAGCACAACACCAGGGTGTGCGGGGTGCTGCGCAGGGATGCTTCGAGATTGCGCAGCATCCGGGCAACGCCCGGGTCATCGCAGAAACGATGAAAATCCTTGGCGAGCAGAAGGGTTGGGCTGCCAGCATCCCGTTGCTGAAGCCACTGCAGCATGGCCATCGGTTGACGGCTCCCCTGGCCATCGGAATTCACCGGCCCGCTGATGCCATCGATGAAATTCCAGCAGACCAGCTGGCGTGCAAGCCGCTGAGCAGCCTCTCCCAGCAGGCTCTCCACCCGGGCTTCCTCATTGCTCCGCACCCAGATCAGGGGTGTGCGCGCCCGTACCAGAAGGTCGATCTGATGTCCCCAGGTGGCACTGCTCATGGCTGATCGATCTGCTGCTGAAGCTGCTGCAGGGCCTGCCAGCGGGGATCCACAGCCTTTGTCTTGGTGTCTGGGATCACGGGCTGCTGCTGGAGGCCTGGTGGGCCTGGGCAGTGGTCACCGCAATGATTGACAACCGGCAACAGCAGGTTGAGCTGTTCGAAGGCCCATTGCTGGGGGTCAAATTGACCGCGTGGATCGAGAACATCCACCAGCCCTTCCATCTCGGCCACCTCTCCGGAAAGCTCCAGCTCGTCGGCCGTCGGTTGCTCGTCTCCCAGCCAGATCAGCTCGGAAGGCGTGCAGCTGAGCTTCTGATTGAACTGATTCAGGCAGCGATCGCAGCAGAGCGTGACGATCGTGTTGAGTCTCCCCTCAACCGCCAAGACGTTGCCGCGGTGCTCTGCGGAAACATGGCCTCGCACTGGTGTGAGTGAGGGGAGCTCATCGAGCTCACCCTCAACCTCCCAGACTTTCGCGGTGCCGAGGGCCCGGAGCTCCTGGAGGGGAACAGGCTCCAGTGCCTCGATCACTTGCCCTTCGGTTCAAAGGGCAGGCGTGAGCCGCCTGAGGTGGCAGAGACCGTCACTGTTTTCTGGGCCAATTGCTGATCCAGAATTTTCTGCAGGTTGTCGGGCAGTGCCTCTTTGGTGAGGATGAAGGTCTGCAGGCCTTGGAAGATGTTGGCGATCAGCATGTAGAGCAGAACGCCGGCGGGGAGTGGGAAGAACAAGAACATCCCCGTGATCATCACCGGAGTGATTTTGTTGGCCGTGGCCTGCTGAGGGTTGGCAGGCATGCCCATGCCCGAAAGCAGTTGGGAGATGAACAGGGTGATGCCGAAGCCGGCAACGAGAATGGCGATGTCCCAGTTGATGGCACCGTCGGCATAGAAGCCAACCTGGCCCAGGGCTTTGATGAACAGGAAGCCGCTACGGGCTGCCAGGCCCGGAATCTTCGCTTCAACGGTGGCGTCACCGGAGGCGAGGGCCGTGATCGTGCCGTCCTCACTGACGCTGACGATGTCATCACCTTTGGTCACTGCCCAGGTGGGGGAGAAGCGTCCAGGGTTCTCAACATCCGTGAGCACGTCGCTGAAGGCGCGGCCGTCCTTCGTATGAAGGTTCACGGTGGCGCTGTCGCCAACGCCGATCTTGGTGCCCCGCGGCAGGCTGGCGATCACCGGCACGTGGTCGGTTTCGCCGATGAAGATGGAATGGCTGGCGCTGTTGAAGGGTTTGGGTTCAACGGCAGCGATCTGGTCGGCCGGCAACACCTTCATGTTCAAGGTGTAAGGGACATCGGCGAACGGTGATCCCCGCAGGGTTGCAAACAGTGCAAACAGGATCGGCATCTGCACCAGCAGCGGCAGGCATCCCGCCAGGGGGCTGCCGAATTCCTTCATCACATTGCCCAGCTCCTCCTGCTGTTTCTGAGGATTGTTGGCATACCGGCTTTTGATCTCAGCCTGACGTTTCTGAATCACCGGTTGGGCGATGCGCATGCGCCGAGCGCTGCGAATCGATCCTGCGCTCAGGGGGTAGAGCGCGATCCGTATCACGAGGGTGAGGGCGACGATGGCCAGGCCATAGCTCGGAACCAACCCATAGAAGAAGTCCAGGATTGGAATCAGCAGGTTGTCGGAGATGTATCCGATCACGTTGAAGAAACGGGGGGGCGGGACGTTGTGAGGCCAGTGTGCATGAACAGCTGCACTCAGGCGGCGAAACCTTCAGTGGTTTTCTCTTGGGCTTTGGCCGCACGGCTGCTGATGCGTTCGAGGATGTAGGCCTCAACTTCCCGGAATCGGGGCATCGAGCGCAGTTCGAGCCTGGCGCCGTCCTTGAGCACCAACACCATGTCTCCCCAGGCACCGAAGCCCCGGGGCACGGTGCGCACTTCGCTGATCTGTGAATACACAACCTGGGTTTTGTCTTTGCCCATCCAGCCCCCCGTCACCGAGATGCGGCGACTGGTGATGTGGAAGCGCAGCCAAAGGGCCCGAACAACGGCTCCGATGGTGAAGGGAAGGCCGATCAGGGTGAAGCCAAGCAGGATGTTGAAGATCAGATCCCCGCGGGCTGGTCCACCGTCGTAGTGGACATCTTCCTGAATGCTGGTCATGGATCCAGTCCGGCGCTTCTGAGAAGACTGTCGCATTCTTCGAGCAACTGTGTGGGTTCGGCTTCCGCGGCTTCCGGGCGAAGGCTGATCAGCAACCACCGGCCCGCCAGATCGTTTCGTTGTTCAAAACGTCGACGCAGGTGGTCATGCAGAAGCCGCCTGAGCCGGTTCCGCTTGACGGAACGCTTGCTCACTTTGTTGCTGATCACAAGGGCGCAGCGGCAGGTTCTTTCCTGGATGCCCCGCAACTCCCGGCGAAGCAAGTTGGAATCACCTGCAGCGACGCGCAGAACCATCAAGGTTCCGTGTTGGCGCTTGGAGGACCGGTGCAAACGGTTGAAGCATCGATGCCCGCGCAATCGCATGGAGGCGGGAAGGACCATCAACCAATTCTGTTTGGGGATGCCGAGGCTGGGGTGAATTCTCTGAATTCACCCCACACCATCAAGCGGCGAGGCGGGCGCGGCCGCGCTTGCGGCGCGTGCGGATCACACGACGGCCGGTGTGGGAGCGCATCCGTACACGGAAACCCGAGACGCGCTTCCTCTTGCGGTTTGTTCCCCCGAGGGTGCGCTTGGTCATGGACGTCTCCTGGCTACCGGCCGATCTGAATCTGGGATTTTATCAGTCAGTCCACATCGATCAGCCAGCTGCCGCGGTAGCCGGACATCGGCACATCGCCGGGGGCCTGCACCAGGGCGTTGAACTGATACATGCGCTCCCCCTGGGGGTTGAACAGCTTGATGTGAAGCGAGTAGTCCCCGTCTGAAGGCAGCGGCGTGTCGGGGAAGACCACGATTTCTGTTTGGTCTTTGTTGACCTCAATCACCGCCGGGATCTCTTCGAGACACTTGCTGCGGCTCATCATGCTGCCAACGCTGGTGCGGCAAATGCGCATGCGGTGGGGCTTGAGCTTGGAGTCGAAGTAGTCCGGAACGGTGACGGTGAGTTTGAGAATCGCGGTCTTGCGGTCCTTTTTGCGCAGGGTGAGGTACCACTCCGAGCGGTCGTTTTCGATGCTGGAGGTTTGGTAGTAGTACAGCTTCCGGTAGTCCCGGTCGTTGTCCCAGCGGAATTCCATCAGCCCCGGTGTGCCCTGGGCGTGGGCGATCTGCTCGGGAGTTCCGGTGAGTGCTGAGCCCATCAACAGAGCTGCAGCAGTGCCGGCTCCAGCAAGCAAGCGTCTGATGGGGGAACGGGCCATGGGAAGAATCTTGATGATGGGATTCTCCTGAGTCCAACCAGTGGGCGGTGATCTCAGGGGTCGGAGGCTGATCTGTCAGTTGTGACCAGATCTGTCTGGACGGAGCCGCTGCGCGTCGCCCTGATAAGGATGCACGGGTTGCTGGTCCTGCGGGATCCAGGCGTGGGCCAGAACACGGATGCAGCGGGGGAGGTCGCCTTGAACCGCCATTTGCTGGCAATCCAGCAAAGCCACCGTGTCCCAGCCGGGCCGCCGCCTGGCAATGGCCGCCGGGAAACAGGCGTCGAGATCGGCTGTGACCGAGAAGGTCACCGACACCAGCTGATCGGGGGTCAGACCATTGCGATCGACAAGGGCGTCCATCAGGGCGCTGACTGCCGCATGGATGGCCTCCGTGCTGTTCTCCGTGCAGGTGGTGGCCCCGCGCAGGCCTCTCAGAACAAGGGGTGAGCTGGTCATGGGCGGTACAGCCAAAGCACTTGACCGCTCCCCATCAATTCAATCGAGAGTCGCTGCTGCAGTTGATGCAGGAGCTGGGACCCAGGCAGTAAGCCACTGAGCTTGCGGCGTTGCTTGCCCAGGGTGACGGGGCGAATGTCGTCCGCGTCGAGATCGGCCAGTTGCGCCGCGAGGCGACGGGCATGGTCTTCGTCGCCGAGTTCATCCACCAAGCCCAGCGCCTGTGCCTGTTCTCCGCTGAACACCCGTCCATCGGCGAAGCGCTTCACCGTTTCCAGCTCAAGGTTTCGTCCCTGCGCCACAACACCAACGAACTGGCCATAGCTGCTGTCGATCAGCTCCTGAAGCAATGCACGTTCGGCATCGCTCAGCGGACGATCCGGGGAAAGGATGTCCTTGAACGGGCCGCTCTTCACCGTGTCGAAGCGAATCCCGATCTTTTCGAACACCCGCGAGAGGTCGTTGCCCCGCAGGATCACCCCGATGGAACCGGTGATCGTGCCGGGATTGGCGACGATTTTCTCCGCAGCCACACCGATGTAGACGCCGCCGGAGGCGGAGATGTTGCCGAAGCTGGCCACCACACGACAGCCCTGTTCCCGGAGCCGCAGCAGGGCTGCATAAATCTCCTGGCTGTCTCCAACCGTGCCGCCGGGGCTGTCAATGCGCAGCAGCAGTGCTGGAAATTCCCTTTGCTTCACCTCCCGCAGCGCTTTGAGCACCCGCTTCCGCGTGGCACCGGTGATGGGGCCATCAACAACGATGCGCGCCATCCGTCGTCGGGATTTTCGCCGCCAGGGCCAGATCATGTTGCGCATCTGCATCGCTCCAGATCTTAAAAAGAGCACCCCAGCGCCCATCCATGCCGTCGTTGCGACTCTGGTTTCTGATGGTGTTGCCCTTCGCGCTCTGGGGAACGGCGATGACCGCCATGGCGCCATTGCTCGCCAGCGCAGGGCCTTGGCTGGTTGCTGGCTTGCGCCTTGTGCCCGCCGGTTTGGCTCTTCTGCTCTGGGGCCAGTGCACCGGCCGAGGCCTGGCGATCGATTCCCGTGATCGGCCTTGGTTCCTCCTGTTCACCCTGGTGGATGCCACCTTGTTTCAAGGCCTGTTGGCGCGGGGGTTGGAGGGCACAGGCGCGGGTCTCGGTTCCGTCCTGATTGATTGCCAACCTCTGTTGGTGGCCCTGATGGCACGCGCGTTGTTCATGGAGTCGATCAATCCCATCGGCTGGATGGGGCTGGCCATCGGTTTGGCTGGAATCGTCTGCATCGGCCTACCGGCTGAGCTGTTGGGACATTGGTGGTTGTTGGCTGACCCGCCGGTGGTGCAGCAGTTGTTTCAGCCCGGTGAGGGCTGGATGTTGCTGGCGGCCGTCGCCATGGCAGCTGGGACGGTGTTGATTCGCTTTGCCTCACGCCACAGTGATCCGGTCAGCGTTACGGCCTGGCACATGGTGCTGGGGGGACTTCCCTTGCTCGGGGTTCATGCCCTGCAGCGCACGGATGCCGGCTTGGTCTGGACGGCAACGGACTGGGCGCGCATGGGGTACGCAAGTTTGCTCGGAAGCGCCCTGGCCTACGGATTGTTCTTCTGGTTCGCCAATCAGCGCGATCTCACCAGTTTCAGCAGCCTTGGATTTCTCACCCCTGTGTTTGCCTTGGCCACCGGTGGTTGGTTGCTTGGAGAGCGCCTTGATCTGCTCCAGTGGATCGGTGTTGTGATGGTGCTCGTGTCGGTGATCTTTGTGAGTCAACGTCGCCGGTTCTGGGAGCCGCTGTCGCTTGCGGACCCCTCCTCATGACGGAGTCGCCGCTTCACCTCGTCATCGTCAACACGCCCATCGGGGCCCTCGGTAGTGGCGAGGGTGGAGGTGTGGAGCTCACCCTCCGATCCTTGGTGCAGGGGTTGGTGCGGCGTGGCCACAGGGTCACGGTTGTGGCCGCCAAGGGCTCCACGCTCCCCGTCGACTGCAGAGGAGTTGAGTTGCTGGAGGTGGAGGGTGTGAACCAGCCCAGCTGGCAGCACGCCGCCGAGCATGCGCCGGTAGAAATTCCCCGTAATGGGCTTCTGCCGGCTCTCTGGGAGGCCGCGCTCGATGTGGGTCAGTCCGCCGACGCCGTGATCAACGGTGGCTACGACTGGCTGCCGCTGTGGCTGACGCAACGGGTCAGCGCCAGGCTCTTTCATCTCGTGAGCATGGGGGATGTGGCTGCGGTGATGCGCGATGTGATCGAAGCCGTCGCCGCCTGGGATTCCCGTCGCCTTGCTTTTCACACCCACCGCCAGGCCGCTGATTTCCGGCTGCCTTCTCCGCCCAGTGTTGTGGGCAACGGATTTGATCTCAGCAACTACACCTTCCAAGGGCAGACCAATGGCCCCCTTGGTTGGGCAGGCCGCATCGCTCCGGAAAAGGGGCTGGAGGATGCTGCTGCTGCCGCTGCCGCCCTGGGTGAACAGCTTCTGGTTTGGGGGCTGCGTGAAGACGACGCCTATGCCCGGCAGGTGGAGTCGAGTGTTCCTAAGGGCACGATCGACTGGCGTGGATTTCGATCGACCCGGGAGCTGCAGCAGGAGATGGGCCACTGCCGCGCTCTGATCAACACACCGAAATGGAATGAGGCCTACGGCAATGTTGTGGTTGAAGCCCTGGCCTGTGGTGTTCCGGTCGTCGCCTATGACCGTGGAGGACCGGGGGAGCTGATCTGTTCCGGTCGCACTGGCTGGTTGGTGCCGCCCGACGATGTTGCTGCCATCACGGAGGCTCTTCGGCGTGTCGACAGCATTGAGCGCTCCCTCTGCCGCAGCTGGGCTGAAGAGCACGCCTCTTGTGAGGTCTTCAGTCAGCGTGTTGAAGCTTGGGTTCGAACAGGACTGACGGCGGATGTCAGCATCAACCGCAGGAGCTGAAGGTCCCTTGTCGGTCAATGTTTCAGGACGCCAGCGACGCCAGGTTCTGGCACTTGTGCTGACCCTGGGACTCGTTATCACCTTTTGGCGGTTGGGATCCACCGGTGTGGTGGATGAAACTCCGCCGTTGTTTGCCGCAGCCGGACGGGCCATGGCTGACACCGGCGATTGGCTGACGCCTCGTGTGAACGGCTTGCCCCGTTACGACAAACCGCCCCTGGTGTACTGGCTGATGGGGTTTGGCTATGCCTGGCCCGGACGCGAGGTTTGGGATCCTCTCGGCAGTTGGGCGGCACGGCTTCCTTCCGCCCTGGCCACGCTCGGACTGATGCTTGGCCTCGCCGATACGGTGCTGCGCTGGCCGTTCTCCGGCGATGCCCGTCCGCGTTTGACGGCACTGATCGCACCGCTGGCCTTTGCCTTCTCGCCGCTGGTGCTCGTCTGGAGCCGCACCGCAGTGAGTGATGCCCTGTTGTGTGGCCTGTTGGGTCTCAGCCTGTTGTTGCAGTGGAGGCGTTTTGCCGCCCCCCAAGAGGTGGCCTGGTGGCCAGCCTGGGTGATTCTCGGATTCGCAGTGCTGGCCAAGGGGCCTGTTGCTGTGGTGCTGTCTGGTCTCGCTCTGCTGATGTTCGGCGCGTTGCGACGCGATCTTGTTCAACCCTGGCAGCGGCTGCGCCCGCTGCCAGGGTTGCTGCTCACCGCTCTGATCAGCCTTCCCTGGTATGCCCTGGAGTTGCTGGTGGAAGGACAGCCCTTCTGGGACAGCTTTTTCGGCTACCACAACCTTCAACGCTTCACCTCCGTGGTGAACGATCACCTGCAGCCCTGGTGGTTTTTCGGCCCGGTGATGCTCGTGGCTGCCCTGCCCTTCACGCCCTACCTGCTGATTGGCCTGGCACGGGTGCCCCGATCTCGAATCGCTCCGGAGCATTCGTTGCATCAATTCGCAGCGTGCTGGCTGTTGGCGGTGCTGCTGCTGTTCACCACCGCAGCCACCAAGCTCCCCAGTTATTGGTTGCCCGCCACCCCCGCGGCGGCCCTGTTGGTGGCCCAGGCCACGGTGGGCTCTTCGCGCTGGCAACGGATGGCCTGGGCAACTTGCCTGGCCTTGATCGCCGTCCTGGCTGCTGGGTTCTGGCGGGGATCGCTCTGGGTTCCCTTGATCGAGGATCCGGAGATGCCGACGCTGTCGGTGGATTTGCTTGCCAGCGGTTTGTTGAAGTGGGCTGCGGTCTGGTTCAGCGCTGCAGCCGTGCTTGGAGCCGGTCTGTTGCTTCAGCGTCGTGCTGCTGCTCAAGCCTTGCTGGCCATGCAGGGCTGTCTGCTCGGATTTCATCTCACGGCTCTGGTTCCTATCGCCGAACTCGCCGATCGTCTGCGTCAGCAGCCCGTGCGTGACGCGGCCTCACTGATGTTGTCGCAGCAGCGCCGTGGAGAGCCCATGGTCATGGTTGGCGCCATGAAGCCTTCGCTGCACTTCTACACAGGCCAGGTGATCCTTTACGAAGGCCAATCCGATGGGGCGTTGGTCAACATTGCGGATCGCCTGGCCCATGAACAGCGACGCGGCTGGAGTGGATATCCCCTCGGGAGCCCCGGTGCCTCCAGAACCGTACTGGTGCTGATCGATCGCGGAACGGCAGAACGGGATCATTGGAGGAACCTGCAGCCTGAGCTGCTGGGACAGATCGGGATCTACGACGTTTGGCGTCTGGACCGCACTCGCCTTGAGCAACGGGCACAAACCCTGATGGCCGATGGCGTCGATGCCGACTGGGAGGAGCCGCGCCCGGAGCGGTATTGAGTTGTGGAGCCTTAGGAGGGCGACAAGGTCTGGCGATGGCAAAAACCGCAGTGCCCCCAGAGCTTGACTTCTCCGTTGGGTGCTGGTCGGCCGCAGTCCGGGCATGTCCCCATGCCGTGCACATCGGTGCGGCTCGGATGCTGGGCCCAAATGCTGGCTTCGCTCTCCAGCACTGGGGATTGGAGGGAGTGGTGTTGCTGAATGCGCAGATCACGCACCGCGTGGCCGGCTTGGTGCAGGGCGCTGATCAGTTGAGGCTTGTTGTAAAGGAGAGCCTGGCGCCATTGAGGATGGCTGGCTCCCACGGTCAGCACCCCGCGTTGCAGCGATAGGGGGCGGCAGTGCGGTGCTAGTTGCGCTCCCGCAACTCTCGGCCAGTCCTGCCAGAGCGCTGCCAGATGGTCGTCCTTGCGCCACTCCCTCTGAAGTGCGCCAAGACAGGTTTTCAAGGGTTCTGCCGGTGCTGGCGCAGCTGACTGCAGCAGCTCCAGGCCCGGAAGGCGACGCCGTTGGGATTCAGGTGCAACCGCCATGGGTTGATCCTAGGCAGAACTGCTGCAGGAACCTCGCTAATCTCAGCGCGTCTGAGGCCAAGTCATGGGTTTCTTTGATCGGCTGAGCAGGCTGGTTCGTGCCAACGCCAACGCTGCCGTCAGCAGCATGGAGGACCCGGCCAAGATCCTTGATCAATCCGTCGCTGACATGCAGGCGGATCTGGTCAAGTTGCGTCAGGCGGTTGCCCTGGCGATCGCGAGTCAGAAGCGACTGACCAGCCAGGCTGAGCAGGCTGCAGCTCAATCCAAGACCTGGTATGAGCGTGCTGAGCTGGCGTTGAAGAAGGGTGAGGAATCCCTGGCTCGGGAAGCATTGACCCGCCGCAAGACGTTCCAGGAGACAGCAACCTCGCTGACGGCCCAGGTCCAGGCCCAGGACGGCCAGGTGGAATCGCTCAAGAAGAGTCTGGTTGCCCTCGAAGGAAAGATCGCTGAAGCCAAGACCAAGAAGGACATGCTCAAGGCCAGGGCCCAGGCGGCCAAGGCCCAGCAGCAGTTGCAAAGTGCCGTTGGCAGCATCGGCACTGATTCCGCCATGGCGGCCTTCGAGCGGATGGAGGAAAAGGTGGAGGCCCTGGAGGCCACCGGCCAGGCTGCGGCTGAGCTGGCTGGATCTGATCTGGAGAGTCAGTTCGCGGCTTTGGAAAGCGGTGGCGGTGTTGATGATGATCTCGAGGCGTTGCGCGCTCAGCTGAAGGGAGGCCCGGAAGCCGTTGCTCTTCCCGCATCTGAGACCTCCGAGGCCGTGAAGCCCGTGCAGGTGGAAGAGGTGGATGCTGAACTCGAAGACTTGAAACGATCCATCGACAAGCTCTGATCAACCCAGGAAAGTCGTCCGGCTTTCCATAGGATCAGTTCAGTCATTTGAGTGCCTTGGCTGGAGCTGTTGCCGATTTCACCGACGCTGGTTTTGAACGTGAAGTTCTCAAGGCTTCCGGCACGGTCCTCGTCGATTTCTGGGCTGCCTGGTGCGGCCCCTGCCGACTGATCGCACCGTTGATGGATTGGGTGGCGAGCGACTACGGCGATCGCGTCAGCGTCGGCAAGCTCGAGGTGGATTCCAATCCTCAGACCCGTGACGCTTACCAGGTTCAGGGCATCCCCACACTCATCCTCTTCCGCAACGGTGAAGTGGTGGCGCGGCATGAAGGTGCCATCGCCAAACCGCAGCTGCAGTCCTTCCTGGATGCCAACCTCTAAGCGGCTTGCCTCACTGGGCAGCGCTGTTTTTGCCCGTGTTGATGCCGCCAAACAGGCTTATCGGCTCGAGGCGTCTTCTTCGGTCCGTCCGGATCTGGTGGATCTCTCCATCGGATCCTCTGATCTTCGGCCTCCCACGGCGTTGTTGGACTCCATGGCCTCAGCGGTCATGGAGTCCAGCAGCAGCTCCTATTGCCTTCAAGCCGGACTGAGGCCTTTTCATGCCGCCGTCGCGGACTGGTGTCGGTATCGCTTCGACGTTGCCGTGGATCCTGATCATGAGGTCCAGTTGTTGGTGGGATCCCAGGAAGGAACCGCCCATCTGCCACTGGCGGTGCTGGATCCCGGTGACGCCGCCTTGCATCTGGACCCCTGTTATCCGTCCCATACCGGTGGATTGCACCTGGCGGGAGCCCGGACCACGGCCCTTTCTCTTTCCCCTGAAAACGACTGGCGGCCGGACCTGACGACCATCAGCCCCCAGCTCTGGGATCAACTGAAGCTGTTCGTTTTGGGGTATCCCCACAACCCTTCAGCCCGGGTGGGGGATCAGGAGGATCTCAATCGCATCACGGCGATCGCAGCTCGGCATGACGTGGTGATCGCTCACGACAATCCCTATGTGGATCTCGCCCTGGATGGAGAGCCTCCCTCGCTGTTGCAGGCTTCGAACTGGCGGGAGTGCGGCATTGAATTCTTCTCCCTTTCGAAGGGCTGGTGCCTTGGGGGATTCCGACTTGGTTTTGCCGTTGGGGCTGCACCGCTGATTGCCGCCCTGCGTCGCGTCAAGGCCGTCATCGATTTCAACCAGAGCCTGGCTCTGCAGCAGGGTGCGATTCAGGCCTTGCAACGCTTCCCCGATTGGCCGCGGCAACTGCATCCGACTTATCGCGAACGACGGGATCGTGTGGTCGAGACCCTCAGGGCACGCGGTTGGTCGGTTCCCTGTCCAGAGATGGCGATGTACCTCTGGTTCCCCTTGCCTGATGCGGCCCATCGTCGGGGCTGGAGTGATGAAGATGCCGCGAGGGAACTGCTTCAGCGCAGTGGTGTCGCTTTGACCCCTGGGTCTGGGTTTGGTGGCGGCGGTCGCCAGTGGCTGCGCATGGCGCTTGTGCGGCCATTGAATGAGTTGGTGGACGCTGCATCGCGTCTCGCGGATGCGATGGATGACTGATCAACGCATGCCGCAACATCGATTCCCACACTTCGGTGGTGGCCGGTTGATGGCGACGTATCGTCGCCTCGCTGGTGCCTCAGCACGCCACTGGTTCATCCGTCATGTGCCTGTGTGCAGCAGCACGGAGGAGCTGCTGGGGGCCTGGTTGCGCGATCAGCCTTCATTGATGGGACCTCGTGCCGTCATTGCCACCCACCAGCGCCGGGGAGTTGGCCAATGGGGGCGTGCCTGGGTTTCTCCGCCAGGTGGTGTCTGGATCAGTGCTGCTTTGCCTTGGCGGAGCCAAGGGTCCGGTCAGGCCGGCTTGCTTGGCTTGGCGCTGGCCCTTTCGGTGGTGCACCGGCTTGAGCAGCAGGGCCTTTCGGTTCAGATCAAATGGCCCAACGACCTGTTCGTGAACGGCCGCAAATTGGCGGGCCTTCTGCCAGGGGTGGTGCAGCGGGGCTCCCAGCTGCGTTTGCTACGCATCGGCCTGGGCCTAAATGTGCGGAATGCAGTTCCTGGCCATGCCATTGCCCTGAGAAGGCTTGAAGGGCAACAGGCTGCGGATCCGATCCGATGGACGGCGGAGGTTTTGCTGGCCTTCGATCATTGTCACGACGAAGGAGGCGATGGGGCCTGGTGCCTCGATGGCGTTGAGGCCAGGCTCTGGTCTGATCAGCTCGTCCATCCTCAAGACGGTCAGATCTGGCGGATTGCTGGCCTTGAACGCGATGGAGGGCTGCGGTTGCGTCAGGGTTCAAGGACTGAAACCTGGCGCCGCTGGCCTTGAGTTGGTGTCCCATCCATAGGATTCCTCGGCACAGCCGTCTTGTCCGTTGCTGGCTTGGTTCGCGCTGATCTGGATGTTGGTTCCAGCCGCGGCTGCGCAGGGTTTTGATCAGTCGCTCGATGGTCTGGTTCGCCAACGGGTGATCACGTCCCAGGAGCGCAAGCTGCTTCGGGGCGGTGGCGCGGCGGTTCCCATCGAACGAAGCCGTTTTGAGGAGGCCTGTCGCACTGGTGCTCTGTCCCGGCAGGACTGTGCTTCCGGGGTGGCCAGGCGTCCGCCGGGGGCACCGGCCTCAGCACGGGTTCGCTTGATCCCCTCCCGCCAACCGTTGCGTGTTCCTGTGTCAGCGCTTCTCGCCCCCGATGGCGGCACCTTTCGGCTGGAATCCGTCTTTGCGGTCACGCCCCGTCCGCTGCCAACTCCTGGCAATGGGGACAGTCAACTGCTCTTCCCGGTGGCTGGAGACGCTTTTAAAAGCAGTGGGTTTGGTTGGCGTCTGCATCCGATCCTGGGGAGCTGGCTGATGCATGCCGGGCGGGACTTTGCGGCACCGGAGGGCACACCGGTGGTGGCTGCTCTTTCGGGGCAGGTCTTAAGCAGTGGTCTTGTAGGTGGGTATGGCGTCGCCATCGAACTGGAACACGCCGAGCCATTGCGCCGCACGCTCTATGGCCATCTCTCGGAGATCTACGTGCGACCCGGTCAACCGGTGCGCCAGGGAGAGGTGATTGGCCGCGTCGGCAGCACAGGTCTCAGCACAGGGCCGCACCTGCATTTCGAGTTGCGCACACCATCGCGGGCCGGTTGGCAGGCCGTTGATCCAGGGGATCTGGATCTTTCCGCCGTGATGCGTGCCAATAACGATCCTGTTTCGCTCCTGTTCGGCCAGGTGTTGCGCAGCCTTGAACGTGATCAGCCCTAGCCCAGAGCGACGCCGAGCGAAACAGAGACGTCAGTTCGTCTGTTCCCTGCCTGGAAGCATCAAGTCCAGCAGAAGCAGATCGAAACGATCGGAGCCGGCTTCGTCGAGAAAGTCTTCTGCGGTCCCGAAGCAGATGCAGGCGTGCCCCTCATCGGTGATTTCAGCACTGATCAGCTGCTGAATGCGCGGATCATCTTCCACGACTGCAACACGAAGAGCCTTGGGGGTCTCCTCCATTAGCGCAGGGGCATTGCACTCATTGTGGGCATCCAGTGAGCGCCCGACCATCCTGGAATCGAGCAATGCGTTGTGCTCGGGCCGCCACATCGTCCTCATGGGTCACCATCACCAGGGTGATGCCCTGTTGGTGGAGTTCATCAAACAGTTCCAGCACCTCGGCGGTGGTGCTGGAGTCCAGAGCTCCTGTGGGTTCGTCCGCCAGCAACAGACTGGGGCGGTTGATGATGGCCCGGGCGATGGCCACCCGTTGTTGCTGCCCTCCGGAGAGCTGATTGGGCTTGTTCTCCAAACGTTGTGCCAGACCAACGCGGCGCAGGGCCGATTGGGCACGCTCGATCCGTTCCTCCCTGGGCACCCCCGCGTAGATCATCGGCAGCATCACGTTCTCCATGGCGCTGGCGTGGCCGAGCAGATGGAACTGCTGAAAGACAAACCCGAGCGAGCGGTTGCGAACGTCGGCTAAGGCATCGTCATCCAACAGTTCAACGGCCGTGCCATTGAGCCGGTAGGTGCCACTGGTGGGCCGGTCGAGGCAGCCAAGGATGTTCATCGCCGTGCTCTTGCCTGAGCCGCTGGCCCCCATCACCGCCAGGTAATCCCCCTCCTGAACGGTGAGATTCAGTTGGTCAAGAGCTTTGACTTCGAGATCACCAGATCCGTAGATCTTGCTGATCCCCCTGAGCTCAGCAACCGGCTGCTGCACAGCCTCAGCCAAGACCCTTCAGACTTGACAGGGCGATGGCTTGCTGAAGCAATGGCGTTCCTGCAACCGCTGTGTTGGCCCACTGGAAGAGTGGATTGGAGAGGATCCCACCAACGGCGGTGATCGCCACACATCCAATCAGGGCAACTCGAAGCGGCTGCATCCCCATCAACGACCAATTCACCTCGGGGTAGGCCTTGACCACATCGGAGGCCTCCTGAGGCTCTTTCACCACCATCATTTTGATGACGGAGATGTAGTAGTAGATCGACACCACGGAGGTGACCAGGCCAACCACCACCAGCAGGTATTCGTGGTTCGCCCAACCGGCAAAGAACAGATAGATCTTTCCGAAGAAACCCAGCATTGGCGGAATGCCACCCAGAGAAAGCAGGCAAAGACTGAGGCCGAGGGTGATCAGGGGATCCTTCTGGTAAAGCCCCGCGTAATCAGAAATTCGATCGCTTCCTGTGCGGATCGAGAAGAGGATGATGCAGGCGAAGGCCCCCAGGTTCATGAACAGGTAGGCCGCCATGTACAGAACCATGGCCGCGAAACCGTCCTCGGTGCCGCAGACCATGCCGATCATCACGAAGCCGGCCTGGCCGATCGAGCTGTAGGCCAGCATGCGCTTCATCGAGGTTTGGGCGAGGGCAACAACGTTGCCTAGGGTCATGCTCAACACCGCCAGAACGGTGAACAGCAATTTCCATTGATCATCGAAGGCACCGAAGCAACCCACCAGGATGCGAAGGGCCAGGGCGAATCCGGCGGCTTTGGAACCCACGGAAAGGAACGCCACCACAGGGGTTGGTGAGCCTTCGTAGACGTCAGGCGTCCACTGGTGGAAGGGAACGGCTGCGATCTTGAATGCAACGGTGGCCAAGACGAACACCAGGGCCAAAGCAGCCAGAGGTGTGGTGCTGGTTTGCAGAGCCAGGCCGATGGTGTCGAGGCTGGTGCTGCCGCTCAGGCCGTACAGCAGGGAAGAGCCGTACAGGAAAACAGCAGCGGCTGCCGATCCCACGAGCAGATATTTGAGTGCTGCTTCCGAGCTGCGGGCATCCCGCTTCATGTAGCCCGACAGCAGATAGCTGGCGACGGAGAGTGTCTCCAGCGAGATGAACACACTCACCAGATCCGTTGCCCCGCAAAGGAGCATGGCGCCGAGGGTTGCGGCGAGGAGGATGGCGGCGTACTCGCCAACGGGTGTGCCGCTCTTCTCCGCGTAACGCCAGCTGATCAGCAGCGACAGAAGCGTGGACAAGGCAATCACAGCCCGGAACGCCACCGCCAGGTTGTCGGCGAGGAAGGCTCCAAGGAACGAGGGCTCCAGCGGTGCGTTCCACTGCAGGGCCAGCAGCACCAGGGAGGTCCCCAGGCCCGCGTAACAAATCGGCGGCACCCAACGTGTGGCGACCTTTTCGCCGGCCAGGTCCACCAAGAGGGTGGCGATCATCGCCAGCAGAACTGCAGCTTCGGGCAGTACGGCGGAGGCATTGAGAGAGAGATTCAGCAGCTCACCAGGGGCAGCCGTGGCCTGGGTGGCGAGAAGGAAAGCACCCATGTCGGGCATGGCAGCCTGGAACCGTTGCGCTGGGGCGACTGTAGCGGCGCTTGACGCGCCGACGGTCATGCAGAGCGCTGCTCGGTGCGATAAAGAAGGGGAACGGTTTACCTGCCGCTAGTGGCGCACACCCTCGTCATCGTTGAGAGCCCCACGAAGGCCAAGACCATCCGTGGCTTCCTTCCCAAGGGATTCAAGGTCGAAGCCTCCATGGGGCATGTCCGCGACCTTCCCAACAACGCCAGCGAGATTCCGGCATCGGCCAAGGGGCAGAAATGGGCCAACCTCGGTGTGAACACCGACGCGGATTTCGAGCCGCTGTACGTGGTCCCGAAGGACAAGAAGAAGACGGTTCGCGAACTCAAGGACGCTCTCAAGGGTGCTGATCAGTTGCTCCTGGCGACGGACGAAGACCGGGAAGGCGAAAGCATCAGTTGGCACCTTCTCCAGCTGCTGGCGCCGAAGGTGCCGGTGAAGCGCATGGTGTTTCACGAGATCACCAAGGAGGCCATCGGCAAGGCCCTGGATCAGACCCGCGACCTGGACATGGAGCTGGTCCATGCCCAGGAAACCCGGCGGATTTTGGATCGCCTTGTGGGGTACACCCTGTCCCCTCTCCTCTGGAAAAAGGTGGCCTGGGGACTCTCCGCCGGGCGGGTGCAGTCCGTTGCGGTTCGGCTCCTGGTTCAACGGGAACGGGCCCGCCGAGCCTTCCGCAGCGGCAGTTACTGGGACCTCAAGGCCCAGCTTGATCAGTCGGGCAGTGCCTTTGAGGCCAAGCTGACCCATGTGGGTGGCCAGCGGATCGCCACCGGTAACGACTTCGACGAGAGCACAGGCGGGCTGAAGGCGGGCAGTGCCGTGCGGCTGCTCAGCGAGAGCGAGGCCAAGGCGTTGGCTGAATCCGTGCGAACCAGCGCCTGGACTGTGGATGCGGTGGAGGAGAAGCCCACCGTGCGCAAGCCGGTGCCTCCCTTCACCACCAGCACCCTTCAACAGGAGGCGAATCGCAAGCTGCGCCTTTCAGCCCGGGAAACCATGCGCTGTGCCCAGGGGCTCTACGAACGCGGTTTCATCACCTACATGCGGACCGACTCGGTTCATTTGTCCGATCAGGCGATCCACGCATCCCGCAACTGCGTGGAGAGCCTTTACGGCAAGGAGTATCTGAGCAAAGGGCCGCGGCAGTTCAGTACCAAAGCCCGCAATGCCCAGGAGGCCCATGAAGCGATTCGTCCATCCGGCGAAAGCTTCCGAACCCCTGGTGAGACCGGTCTGGATGGACGAGATCTGGCGGTGTATGAGCTGATCTGGAAGCGCACCGTGGCCAGCCAGATGGCTGAAGCCAGGCTCACGATGCTCTCGGTGGATCTCAGCTCAGGCGAGGCCAGTTTCCGGGCCAGCGGCAAGCGCATCGACTTCCCCGGTTTCTTCCGCGCCTACGTGGAAGGCAGTGATGATCCCGATGCGGCCCTTGAGGGTCAGGAAGTGTTGCTGCCGGCGTTGAGCGTTGGCGATGCACCGGAGCCGAAGACCGTTGAGCCCCTTGGCCATCAGACCCAGCCGCCGGCACGGTTCAGCGAGGCATCGCTGGTGAAGATGCTGGAAAAGGAGGGCATCGGCCGGCCGTCGACCTACGCCTCGATCATTGGAACGATCGTGGATCGCGGCTACGCCACGCTGTTGGGCAACGCCCTTACCCCCAGCTTCACCGCCTTTGCTGTGACGGCGCTGCTCGAGGAGCATTTCCCTGAACTGGTGGACACCAGCTTCACCGCTCGGATGGAGAACACCCTCGATGAGATCTCCCACGGCAAGGTGCAGTGGTTGCCTTACCTGGAGGGCTTCTACAAGGGTGATGAGGGCCTGGAAAACCAGGTCCAGCAACGGGAAGGGGACATTGACCCCGGTGCATCCCGCACCATCGATCTGGAGGGCTTGTCCTCCGTGGTTCGCATCGGCCGCTTCGGCGCCTACCTGGAGGCCAAACGGGTCAGCGACGACGGTGAGGAAGAGCTGATCAAGGCCACCTTGCCCCGGGAGATCACTCCGGCTGATCTGGATGAAGAGCAGGCCGAATTGATCCTCAAACAGAAGGCCGACGGCCCCGAAGCCATCGGTGAGGATCCGGAAACGGGGGATCTGGTCTACCTGCTCTTCGGTCAGTACGGCCCTTACGTGCAGCGGGGCCAGGTGAGTGATGAGAACCCCAAGCCCAAACGTGCCTCTCTGCCCAAGGGGCAGAAGCCAGAGGATCTCACCCTGGAGGATGCCCTCGGACTGCTCCGTTTGCCGCGTCTTCTCGGTGAACACCCCGATGGTGGGCGCATTCAGGCGGGGCTTGGCCGCTTTGGCCCTTACGTCGTCTGGGACAAGGGCAAGGGCGAGAAGGATTACCGATCGCTCAAGGGGGATGACGATGTTCTGGCGGTGGGGCTGAGCCGTGCCCTTGAGCTGCTGGCCATGCCCAAACGGGGTCGGGGTGGACGCACCGCCCTCAAGGACCTCGGTAAGCCGGAGGGCAGTGATGAAACGATTCAGGTCTATGACGGTCCTTACGGCCTGTATGTCAAACAGGGCAAGGTGAATGCCTCGCTGCCGGAAGGCAAGGGTGCTGACGATGTGACCATTGAAGAAGCGGTGGAACTGCTTGCCGCCAAGGCAACATCGAAAAAGGGTGGTCGTAAAACTGCTGCGAAAAAACCGGCGGCCAAGAAACCAGCCGCCAAGAAACCAGCGGCCAAGAAACCCCCCGCCACCACCAAGACTGGTCGGCTTAGGGCCAGTGCGGTGCGGGTGATCAAGCCGGCTGACAACTGATGGCCCGTCTGCTTTGGCTGCTGCCTGTGGGGCTCCTGCAGGCCTGTGCCGGCACACCGGTCGCTGAGCAGTTGGAACGCTCCTTCGCGGTGCCTGAAGCCAGGCCGGTCCAGGCATCTGCGCCCGTACCTGTTGTGAAGACCAGCCCAACAGTTGTCAGTCCATCGGTTGCCAGCCCTACTGCTGCGACCCTCTCCACGCCGGCGGCCGAGGCTGTTTCCCTGCCTGAGGCAACGGATGCTCCTGATCCTGTTCCGCAGCCAAAACCACGGACGGTGTCATCCCAACGTCTGCCCCAGGCGCCCTACCGGATCACCATCCGTTTGGCCGGAGCCGACCCTGCCGCTCCTGCTGAAGCCGTCACCCGCGCCCTGCGTGAGGCGGATGTTGGCTTTGCGGTGGAACGGATTGAGCGGGTTGAACCATGACCGACGCGACCCCCCGGTTGAGCCGCCAGCAGGCTCTGAGGCTGGTTGAGGGGGCATATCTCGCGGCCGCGACTGGGCTGATCTGGTTGGCTCTGTACTACTTGCCGGTGGGTGGTGCGCTGTTCCGTCTGGCCCTTCCCTTGCCCCTGATCCTGCTGCAGTTGCGTCGTGGCAACCGTTCCGGTGCAGAGGGTCTGCTGCTCTCTGTGCTGCTGCTCACCGCCTTGATGGGTCCTTTGCGTGGACCGCTGCTGCTGTTTCCCTATGGGCTTTTGTCGCTCTGGCTGGGCTGGAGCTGGTGCCGGGGGATCAGCTGGTGGCTGAGCTGGTCGGGGGGCGTTGTTCTTGGAACGGCAGGGTTTTTGGTGCGAGTTCTGGTGCTTTCGTTGCTCGTGGGAGAAAACCTCTGGGTCGTGATCACCCGGGCAGGTTCCGCTCTGCTCGAGCGCTTGATCGCGGTACTGCATCTGCCGATCACACCGGATCTCACCCAGGTGCAGTTGATGGCGTTGCTGTTGGTGGTGGTTCAGGAGGTCATCTATGTGCTGTCTCTTCATGCTTTGGCGTACTGGATCTTTCCCCGCCTGAAATCACCGATTCCGGAGCCCCCGAGGCTGCTGCATGGACTCATTGCCCTCGATCCCCTCTGAAGCCTCGGTGTTGCCTGAGGGCTGCCAGCAGCTGGGAGGTCTCGGTGCACGCAGGTTGGACGCAGCGGCACTTCGTCCCTGGACCTCCAACGATCAACCGCTGGATCTTTTGCTCGTTCTGGCGGCCACACAAACGGCCGAGCATGAAGGGATTTCCGCCGCTGGGTCCACCGTGGCTTCGCGGCGCTACACCGCCCTGGCTGATGCGGAGCTTCTGATTCACGGGCCGGCGCGGCAGCGCCGTTGGCCTCTGCCGCCTCTGCCCGCTGGCGTCTCCCCCGCCCTGCTCAGCCATGTCGCGGCGCGACGCTTGACGTTGAGGCCGCAGGTGGCGGCCCTCGGCTTGGCCCAGAAACCCGATTTCCCTCACCTGCACATCGAGCCCCTGGACCAAGGCCCCTCGGCGTGCCTGTCCAGTGGTGCGGCGATGCCATTGCCGCGGGTGCAGCATTTGTGGCGACAGGGAGAGCTGCTGGGGCGGCGGTTGCAACGCCCCTTGGTGGTGGCGGAGTGTGTTCCAGGGGGCACCACAACCGCTCAAGCGGTGTTGACGGCCCTCGGCGTGGAGGTTGCCCACCTGATCAGCGGTAGTGCTCTTCATCCGCCGCAGCAACTCAAGAAAGACCTCGTTGTCCGAGGGCTTCAGCGGGCTTCGCTTGGTGCGCATCCTTCGGCCGAGCGGATCCTGGCCGCTGTTGGTGACCCTTTTCAGGCCTTCACCGCAGGGGTGGTGGTGGGTGCGGTGTCTGCGGGACAACCGTTGCTGCTGGGGGGCGGTTGCCAGATGCTGGCTGTTCTGGCCTTGGCGATGCAGGCTTTGCCCGCCCGTCAGCGGGACCAGCTGGCGGCCCAGGTGCTGATCGGCACCACAGGTTGGCTCGCTGATGAGGCTGCGGATCTGGCAGGTCAGTCCCCCTTCGGCGGGTTGGTGGATGCCACTGCGAGCCACCTGGATACGGCCCTCTCCGTTCTGGCCTGCGGCGTGCGTTTTCACAGCAGCACCCATCAACCCTTAAGGGACTACGAACGGGGCTATGTGAAAGAAGGGGTGGGGGCCGGCGCTCTTTTGCTGCTCGCCCAGCTGCGTGGATGCTCTTGTGCCGATCTGGTGCTCGATTGTGAGCACGCCCTGGAGCAGCTGCTCAGTCGCCCCGTAACGTCAAGCCCATGAACGTCTGGAGAGAGCGGTTGGGTCCCCTGCGCCGGCGCCAAGTGCTCCAGATGATCGGGGCGACGGGAACCGTGCTGCTGGCGGGCTGTCGTCCGGCGACATCCGCGCCAACCCTGATGGCTCCGGCTGGGGTTTTGCCGAAACCGTGGGCTGATGCCTTGCCCAAGCCCTGGAGCCTGACGCTGGCTCCAGCCCAGCAGGACTGGAGGCCGGCGGATCAGGCGCGTGCCGATGTGTTGGTGATCGGTGATGGATGGCTTGATGCCCATCCAGCGGACACGCTCCAGCCCATTGCTTCTGAACCGCTCCTGAGCCAGTTGGATGGTCAGGCCAAGGCTCTGCTGGCCAGCCTCGGTGCTCTTCAGGATCGGGTGTTGCCGCTGGCCGTCAGCCCCTGGGTGATGCTTCTGCGGGATGACCCGGCCATGACCCAGGAGGGGTGGCCCCTGTTGCTGGATTCCGCCGTGGCAGGGCGTGTGGTGCTTCCCGCCAGCCCCCGCTTGGTCATGAGCCTGGCGGACCATTTGGGCGGAGGCCAGGCTTTGCCTGCGCTGCGTCGCCAGGCCCTCACCTATGACGACCGTCAAGCCACCAACTGGTTGCTCAAGGGTGAGGCCAAGGTGGTGGTTCTTCCCCTGAGCCGCTGCATCGCTCTGTTAGGGCGGGATCCCCGTCTTCGGGCGATCCTGCCTGCCTCCGGCGCCCCCTTGCACTGGACTGTTCTGCTCAGGCCGGAGGCCAGTCGTGAACCGGTTCCCCAGCGCTGGGTCGAGCAGGGATGGCGGGATCCCCTGCGTAGCCGCTTGGTGCAGCAGGGATGGCGTGCTCCGATTGCATCGCCAGGGCTGATGGTGGACCAGAACGCCCTATCGGCGCGTCTGCGGCCTCTGCTTTTTCCGTCCGCAGACACCTGGTCGCGCTGCTGGTCGCTGCCACCGCTGTTGCCCGAAGACCGGAGCGCCCTGGAAGAGCGCTGGCGTGATTCAGCTCCAGAGCCGCCGTCGCGGTGAAGCCTTCAAGCGTTGGTGGGTGTCCGCCAGTAGATCAGGAATGGGCAAGTGATGCGGGCAACGGGGAAGGCACTCCCCACAGCGTTCACATGCGGAGGCGTCGTGCTCTTCCCACCAGTGACCGGCACGGCCGATGAGGTTGTAGCGCTCCTGCGCAAATTCGGTGAGCCCATGGCCAATGGCCAGATTGCGCAGCCGTAAGAGTTCGGGGATCGGAACCTCGTTCGGACAGGGAAGGCAGGCCTGGCACTGCTTGCAATGCTCCTGGCCAAGCCGTTCCTGCTGCCGCCGCTCTGCCGTGACCAGAGCCTGTTGCTCGGCCTGGCTGAGGGGCCCATCCCCCTGCGCCAGGGTTGCGGCGAGTTGAAGATCCCCTGCAGCTGAGGCCCCAACGGTCAGGGTGCTGATGCCCTGTGCCAGCAGGAATCGGTAGGCCAGCTCGAGGGGGGCAAAGGGGGTGCAGTCCTCCACCAGTGTTGGGCTGGGGGCCTGGAGGCGACCGCCTTTATCGGCAGGGGAGATCGCCATCACTCCGAGGCCGTGCGCCAGGGCCCAACGGGCCAGGGGCAGACGCTGGGGATCCAGCCAATGCAGGTGCAGGCTGCAGAACCTGAAGCGCTGGCTGCGCAGCGCCCGATCGATCAGCGGGTTGCTGCCATGGCTGCTGAAGCCCACCTGGCTGACGCGTCCACTGTTAACGGCCCAGTCCAGAAGCCTGGACCCATCACCCACCAGGGCCCAGTCCAGGTGCTCCTCCCGGTTGATGCCATGGATGGCGAGGTTGTCGAGCTGTGGACAGCCCAGTCGCTCCAGAATCTGATCAAGGCGGCGTTGTCCTTCCTCGAAGCTCAGCCCTGGCAGCAGTTTGCTGGTGATCACCCAGTGGTCAGACCCTGTGCGGCTGTGCTGGCGAAGGGCCTCTCCCAGAAAACGTTCCGCAGGTCCGTAGGCCGGGGCGGTTTCCAGATGGTTGATCCCAGCTGCCGCTGCCGCGTCAAGCACCTCGGCCATCTGGGCCGCCGAGTTCAGGGCACGCATCGTGCCGAGGGTGAACAGGCTGACGGGGCGGCCGCTGCCGAAGGCGCGGGTGTTCACTCCTCCGAGGGCGTCTCGCTGTCTTGGTTGCGCAGATGGCGCACCAAGGCCGCAGGGCTGAGGTCGTCGACGAAACGGCTGAAGGCACTTTGATCTTCTGCATCCGCCTCCGCATCCACCGGTATCGAGGCTTCCGCCACCACCTCTTCCAGCATCCAGATGCCGCTGCCCGTGCGGATCGCCAGCGCAATGGCGTCGCTGGGTCGGGCATCCACTTCGATCAGTTCCAGCACTTCGTTTTCAGCCAACTCGGCTTCGTCCAGATCGGGTCGCAGCTTCAACACCGCATGAAAGGTGCTGTCTTCAATCGCGTGGACGATCACGCGTTCCAGTTCGAGCCCCCCAGCCACCAACAGTGCTGCCATCAGGTCATGGCTGAGGGGGCGTGGTGGTTCTCCCCCCTGCAGTCCGGCCATGATGTTGTGGGCTTGCGCCTGATCGATCCAGATCGGCACCTGACGGCGGCCACTGGGATCCCGCAGCAGCACCATGGGTGTGCGGCTGGCGGCATCGAGGGCAATTCCGGCGACGCTCATTTCGACCATGTCGGCGGCGCGGCTCTATCCGATTATGGCCAGAGAGCTGCTGCGGGCGATGTTCACGGGGCTGGTGCAGTCAGTGGGAAGGATCGAGCGCCGTGCCGGGGCGGTGGTGGTTTGGGGCTGCGCTCCTTTTGCCCCGTTGGCCCTTGGCGACAGCGTTGCTGTGGATGGCGTTTGCCTCACGGCAGCAGAGCTGATCGCGGATGGTTTCCGCGCCGATGTGAGTGAGGAAACCCTGCGCCGCACCACGTTGGGACGCAAAGCGGACCGTGGTGGTGCGGTGAACCTCGAGCCAGCGCTTCGACTGAGCGACCGCCTTGGAGGTCATCTGGTGAGCGGTCATGTGGATGCGACCGGAGAAGTCACCTGCGTGGAGACCCTCCCCCACTCCTGGGCCCTGTCGATCCGCTGGTCGGATCCCCGATTCGGCCGTTATGTCTGTGAGAAGGCCAGCATCGCGGTGGATGGGATCAGCCTCACGGTGGCTGACTGTTCAGCCGATGGAACGACATTCAGCCTCGCCGTCATCCCCCACACCTGGGAGGCGACGACCCTGAAAAACCTGGCTGTCGGGGACACCGTGAACCTGGAGGCCGATCAACTGGCCCGTTACGCCGAGCGGCTGCTGCATGCCGCCGCTGCCGATGACGGAAACACCGATGGCCAAAACAAGACCGAGAATCTGTCAGCCAGCTGGCTGGCGGCTCACGGCTGGTCCTGATCCATCTGCTGCAGAACGATCATTCCGGAGTCCCGCTGCAGCTCGATCTTGAACTCCTGGCCTGGTTCCAGGCCGAGCCGACGGGTGTAAGCGTGGCCGATCAGCAGGTTGCCGTTGCCATGCACACGGGTTCGGAATTCGGCCTGGCGACCTCGGCTTCCGCCTGAGGAACTGCTGCTGCTTTTCGGCAATTGCCATCCCTGGGCCGCCGCTTTGGCCTCCACCAGAGCCCGATAAAAACTCTTTTTCAGCAGTCGTCCGCTGGGGCCGACGTAGCCGCAGCCGCGGGCGATGTCATCTTCCGGCCGATTGCTGAGCGATCTGGCCTTGTCCAGCAGTTCCTTGCCGACCAGCATTTCAGGAATTAATTCAACTGAATTCTGGCCACGCTCGCCAATCAAGGCAAGGGATCAGAGCAGATAAAGGATCACGAAAAGAATCACCCAGATCCCATCAACAAAGTGCCAGTACAACTCCGCTGCTTCCAGAGGGAAGTGGTCGGCTGGAGTCACACGGCCCTGCGGCTGCCTCGCCTGCCACCAGACGATCAGGATCATCAGGGCGCCGAGGGTCACGTGGAGACCATGAAATCCCGTGGCGGCGAAGAAGGTGCTGGCGTAAAGGTTGTCGGTGAGACCGAAGGGGAGTGTGAAGTACTCCACCATCTGGCTCACCAGAAAGGCCAGGCCGAGGCCTGCGGTGATCAGCAGCCAGCGTCGACAGCGACCGTGGTCGTCCTGTCGGATCGCCTGGCCGGCCCGGTGGAAGGTGGCACTGCTCACCAGGAGCAGAACCGTGTTGAGGATGGGCAGGGGCAGCTCCAGTTCATAGATGGCTCCATCCGGTAGGGGATTGACCGCTTTGAAGGTGAGGTAGGCCGCAAAGAAGCCGGCGAAGGTCATGGCGTCCGCCACAAGAAATGTGGCCAGGCCGAACATGCGGTGATCGGGATGCTCGGAATGCTCCCCTTGGCTGTGGTTCTGATCCTTCGTGGGAACTGTGGTGGTCATTTGCCGCTGCTCCAGAGATCACGACCACTGGTTGCGGTCAGGTCCAGTTCGTCCGGCGGGACGCCGTAGCCGTAGGGCTCTTCCACCAGAGGGGCCTCACCAATCCAGTTTTCGACCGGTGGCGGAGAACTGGTCAGCCATTCGGGCGTGAGTGCTTTCCAGGGGTTGTCGCCTGCGACAGGACCGCTGAGGGCGCTGTGGATCACATTCCAGAGGAAAGGCAGGGTGCTGATGGCCATCAGCAGGGCTCCGACGGAGCTGATCTGATTGATCAGGGTGAATTGGGGGTCGTATTCAGCAACGCGTCGCGGCATCCCATTGAGGCCCAGCCAGTGCTGGGGGCCGAAGCACAGGTTGAAGCCGATGAACGTGAGGGCACAGTGCAGGCGGCCGAGATCTTCATTGAGCATCCGGCCGGTGAACTTGGGATACCAGTGGTAGACCGAGGCGAAGATCACGAACACCGATCCACCGAAGACGATGTAGTGGAAGTGCGCGACGACGAAGTAGGTGTCGTGCACATGAATGTCGAACGGCACCTGCGCCAGGGCGACCCCTGTGATGCCTCCGAGCACGAAGTTCACGATGAAACCGCAGGAAAACAGCATGGCGCTGTTGAGGCTGATGCGGCCGCCCCAAAGTGTTGCCAACCAGTTGAAGAATTTGATGCCGGTGGGAACGGCGATGAATGCGGTTGCAATGGTGAAGAACAGGCGCATCCAGGGAGGTGTGCCGCTGGTGAACATGTGGTGCGCCCACACAATCAGGCCCAACACAACGATGGCCATGATCGAATAGACCATCGTCACGTAGCCGAACAGCGGCTTGCGGGCATGAACCGGCAGGATTTCGCTCACCAGGCCGAAGGCCGGCAAGACCATGATGTATACGGCTGGGTGCGAATAGAACCAGAACAGATGCTGGTAAACCACCACGTTTCCCCCAAGGGTGGGGTTGAAGAAGCCTGTATGGGCAACGATGTCGAAACTCAGCAACACCAACGTTCCCGCCAGAACCGGTGTTGAGAGAACCACAAGAATGCTGGTGCCCAGCATCGCCCAGCAATACATGGGGAGCTGCATTAGTTTCAAACCGGGGCGACGCAGTTTGAGAATGGTGGCGATGAAGTTGATGCCTCCGAAGATCGAACTTCCGCCCAGGAGCAGCACGCTCAAGATCCAGATGATTTGGCCAGTTGCTGGTGTGGTGATGCTCAGAGGTGGATAGGCCGTCCAGCCCGATTGCGCAGCCCCCGTGAGGAAATAGCTGGTGATCAGCATCAAACCGGCTGGAGGGATCAGCCAGAACGCCACGGCATTCAGGCGCGGGAAGGCCATGTCCCTTGCACCCACATAAAAGGGGATCAAATAGTTTCCAAAAGCACCATTCACCACGGGGACAATCCAGAGAAAGATCATCACCGTGCCGTGGAGCGTCAGCACCTGGTTGTAGACATCACGTGCCATGAAGTCGGACACGGGACTGGTGAGTTCCGTGCGAATGGCGCCGGCTAGGGCGCCGCCAATCAGATAAAAAACAAAGCCGCAGACGAGGTACTGCAGCCCGATCACCTTGTGATCAACGCTGAAGCTGAAATACCGCAACCAGCCGCTGGGTTGAAGCTGTGGAGGGCTGGACGTTTCCGGGGGCAAACTGATGGTCATCTCAGGCGTTCGCGATGGTGAGCGTTTCGTCTTCAGGTGCGGCTTTGGCGTTGTCCCTGTACCAGCTGTCCCAGTCCTCCGGGCTTTCCACCACAACGGTGGAGCGCATTCCACCGTGGTAGGGCCCACAGAGTTCGGCGCACACGATTGGATAACGGCCGGTGCGTGTGGGTGTGAAACTCAGCTGGGTTGGTTGGCCGGGAATGACGTCCTGCTTCAAGCGAAATTCAGGCACCCAGAAGGCATGAATCACATCTTTGGCTTCCATCCGCAGAGTGATCGGTCGATCGGCTGGCACATGAAGTTCACCTGACGTGATGTCTCCCTCTGGGTAATGAAAGAGGAAGGCAAATTGCATTGCTGTCACTTCAACGGGTAAAGCATTTGTTGCGGCTGCTGATTCAATCGAGCCTGAACTAATGCCTCCCCAGATCTGTTCGTCGTGGGCTCCGCCCATGTGGTCATGGGCGAGAGGCACCATGCCACCCATCCGGTCGTAAATGTCGTAGCTGTAGAGACCAACAAACAGCACCACAACAGCAGGAACAGCTGTCCAGAAAATTTCAAGTGGCAGGTTTCCTTCGATGGCAAGGCCGTCGCCGAGTTGGCCGCTGCGTCGCCGAAAGCGAATCAGGCTGAACACGAGAAGACCAACGATTCCGATAAACAGAATGCTGCCAATCGTGAATAGAACCTTAAAAAGCTCGTCGTAAATCGGCGCGTTGGCGCTCGCATCGATGGGGAGAAGGTTGATGTTCTGGCCGATCCATAGGCCGCCCAGAGCAAGGACCATCCCGATCACCAACGTGAGAATGGCGGATGGGATCTGCACCTGATCAATCCCAGGTTTTCAACAGCGTATGGGTCTGGCTGCGGTTCTCCATGAAGTGATTGTTAAGGCCTTATTTCTGTCAGGAAAAGGGGATGATTTTTCCTCATTTGTGTTGCAGACGTCCACACAGCGTGACGTCATCTTCTGCATCGCTACGGTCCAAGCAATCCCTTTTGGGTGCATCGGATGGAGCTTGTTCGATGATGCTTTCCTCAATGTCGACATTGCGTCGACGTCTTGGGTTGTTGTCGGCTCATCTAGTGGTTGCCGTGATCGCTTTGGTGGTGATCGGTGGAGCAACCCGGGTGATGGAAGCCGGCTTGGCCTGCCCGGACTGGCCCCTGTGCTTCGGCTCGTTTTTGCCGGGTCGCCAGATGAATGTTCAGGTGTTCCTTGAGTGGTTTCACCGCCTTGATGCCTTCGTCATCGGCATGGCCCTCGTGGTGATGGCTGTGGCGACGACGCTTCAGCGGCGCCAACTGCCGCGATGGCTGCCCTGGCTGGCCATCGGTCTGATGGTTTTGGTGGCGATGCAGGGCGGTTTGGGTGCGCTGACGGTGACCCAGTTGCTGCCCTCCGCTGTGGTGACAGCCCACCTGGCTCTCGCGCTCACCCTCGTGGCGCTCCTGAGTGGGCTGACCCAACGCTTGCTTCATCCCGCTGGTGCCGTCGCTCCGCTCTGGTGGCGCATCGGGGCATCGCTTGGCCTGTTGTCGGTCTTTGTGCAGTGCCTGCTCGGTGGTCGCATGGCCACCGCATGGGCAGGGCAGCGATGCCTTGCTGGAGGAGAGGCCTGCCAGCTGGTGCTTTCCCATCGCCTGACAGCGATGCCGGTGGTCGTTGTTGTGCTCGGCTTCGCCGGGGCAGCCGTGCTGGCGGGTGGTTGGGCTCGTCAGCAGTGGCCCTGGCTTGGTGGGGCCGTGCTTTTGGTGCTGGTTCAGGTGGCCCTAGGCGTTTTCACCCTTCGTCTTGGTTTGTCGCAACCGGCAGTGACGGTTGCTCATCAACTCGTGGCTGCACTGCTGATCGCTCTGCTGGCGGCGCTTCTGGTTCGCTCTCCGAACCTCCCCTCCCCGTCCCGTTCCGTCGTCCTCGACGACACCTCGTTGGAGGCCTGTCATGGCTGAAATCACTGCAACCGTTCGTCCGACCCGTGAGGAGGTCGTTCCCTCCCGCAAGCGGGTGAAACTTCCGGCCTGGCTGGAAGTCGCCAAGCCCCGCCTGATCCCTTTGCTGCTGGCCACCACCCTGGGTGGAATGGCTCTCAGTGAAGGCTGGCCGCTCTCATCGCCTCGGCTCGTCTGCACCCTGGGGGGAGGGGCGCTTGCCTCCGCTGCTGCAGGGGTTCTGAACTGCTTGTGGGAGCAGGATCTCGATGGCCGGATGGCCCGCACCAGCGGTCGCGCACTCCCCTCCGGTCGGCTGTCGCCCACCAGTGCATTCATCGGCGCCATCGCCTGCACCCTCGCGGCGGCGATGCTTCTCGTAAGCGGTGTGAACTGTCTCGCTGCTGGGTTGTCCCTGCTCGGCCTCTGCAGTTACGTGCTGCTCTACACAGCCTTGCTCAAGCCGCGGACGTCCCAGAACATCGTCATCGGTGGGGTCGCCGGGGCCATTCCGCCCCTGGTTGGGGCGGCGGCCGCCACGGGCCATGTTGGCCTCGGGGGCTGGTGGCTGTTCGCTTTGGTGATGGTCTGGACACCAGCCCATTTCTGGGCTTTGGCCCTGCTGTTGCGCGAGGACTATCGCGCTGTCGGGATCCCGATGCTGCCCGTGGTGAAGGGTCCTGTGGTGACGGCGCGGGCGATCAAGACCTACGGCTGGATCACCGTTCTGCTCAGCGGTTTGGGCGTGTTTGCTTTGCCTTCAGGTGGCGCCTTCTACGGCGTGATGCTGCTGCCCTACAACGGTCGATTGCTGCAGCTCGTTGATCGGCTGTCCCTGGATCCCGACAGTCTTGTGAATGCCAAGGCCCTGTTCCGTTGGTCGATCCTCTATCTGTTTGGCCTGTGCCTGCTTCTCATTCTCAGCCGGACGGATCTGGCCTCAGGCTTCGCTCACCAGGTGATGCAACTTCTCTCCCTGCCAACGGCGGTGCAATGAGCACTCTCTAGATTCCCTGAATTGGCCGAGCAAGTCCCTGACGGTGCCTGATGGCGTTGATTGAACTGCGCAAGATCTCCAAGGCCTACGGCTCGGTACCGGCTCTGCGTGAGCTTGATCTCACCGTTCCTGAAGGATGCCTGTACGGGCTGCTTGGCCCGAACGGTGCCGGCAAAACAACGGCCATGCGCATTCTGGCCACTCTGCTCGCCCCCGACAGCGGCTCAGTGGTTGTTGGGGGGGTTGACGGTTTGGTGCAGCCACGAGAAGTGCGCCAGCTCATGGGCTATGTGGCCCAGGAGGTGGCCATCGACAAGATCCTGAGCGGCCGGGAACTGCTGCAATTGCAAGGTGATCTTTACCACCTGCCACGGAACGATCGCGACAGCCGCATCGCCGATCTGATTGACCGCCTCGCGATGGGCGACTGGATAGACCGCCGCTGCGGCACCTATTCCGGCGGCATGCGCCGGCGTCTTGATCTGGCCGCCGGTCTGCTGCACCGCCCCCGGTTGCTCGTGCTCGATGAGCCCACCGTGGGACTGGATATCGAGAGCCGCAGTGCCATCTGGCAGCTGCTGCGTCAGCTGGTTGATGAAGGCACCACTGTTCTGCTGAGCAGTCATTACCTCGAAGAAGTGGAGGCTCTGGCGGATCAGTTGGCGATCATCGACGCCGGCTGTGTGATTGCCGAAGGCAGCCCTGATCAGCTCAAACAACGGCTTGGGGGTGATCGCGTGACTCTGCGAATCCGAGAGTTCAGTAATGCCGATGAGGCGACCCAGGTGCGTGCCCTGCTCGAACCCTTGGATGGGGTGCGTCAGGTGGTGGTGAACCGCTCCCAGGGCTTTTCCCTCAACCTGGTGATTGAGGGAGGGGCCGTGATCGATCAGCTGCGTCAGACCCTCGAAGCTGCAGGTTTGCCTGTGTTTGCCCTGGCCCAGAGTCGTCCCAGCCTGGATGATGTCTACCTTCAGGCCACAGGACGCACCCTGATGGACGCTGAACTGGCCATCGCAGGCCAGCGCGACGTCAAACAGGAAAAGCGTCAATCCATGCGTTGAGTGCCAACGATGACTTCCACACCAGCATCTGTTGCTCTCCAGCAGCAGCAATCCGGAGCCCTCGCCGAGCTCAGCCAGGAAACGTTGGCCCTCACACGGCGCTTGTTTCTTCAGTTGATGCGTCGCCCTTCAACCTTGATCGCAGGGGTTCTGCAACCCCTGATCTGGTTGATTCTCTTCGGTGCACTGTTCGCCAATGCCCCTGAGGGGCTGTTGCCAGGAGGCATGAGCTACGGCCGTTTTCTTGGTGCTGGAGTGATTGTCTTCACAGCCTTCAGCGGTGCTTTGAATGCCGGCCTGCCGGTGATGTTTGATCGCGAATTCGGTTTCCTCAATCGGCTGCTGGTGGCACCGCTGCGAAGCCGCAGTTCCATCGTGCTGGCGTCGGTGATCTACATCACGGCGCTGAGCCTTTTGCAGAGTCTGGCGATCATGGGCACGGCAGCAGTGCTCGGTTACGGATGGCCCGGCATCAGCGGCCTCGCCCTGGTGCTGGTGACGTTGCTGCTTCTGGTTTTTGCTGTGACGGCCCTCAGCCTTGGACTGGCCTTCGCTTTGCCGGGGCACATCGAGTTGATCGCTGTGATCTTTGTGGCCAACTTGCCATTGCTGTTTGCCAGCACGGCCTTGGCCCCGTTGTCATTCATGCCCACCTGGCTGGGCTGGCTTGCGGCCTTGAATCCCCTTACCTTCGCGATAGAACCCATTCGAGCGGCTTACCAGGGTCCTTTGGACCTTTCGGCTGTTCTGCTGGAGGCCCCCTATGGGGATGTCACCGGCACCAGTTGCCTGCTGATCCTTCTGTTCCTCACCATCGGGCTGTTTCTTGCGATTCGCCCTCTGCTCAACCGCAAACTTTCCTGAATCCGTGCTCTCTTCTCCGTTCCAGCAGCCATCACCTCGACAGAACGCTCTGGCCCAACAGATCGAGGAGGCCCGAAACTCAGGTGATCAGGCCTTGCTCGCGGGTCTGATCAGTCAGTGGGTTCACCGTTACGGCTTTGACGGAGCAGCTGAGCTTGATCTGAGTTTGCCGGAACCTTCAGCTTCGAAGCATGGGTTCAGTTCCGCGCCGATGCCTGTCGCGGAGGAGGAGATTGCTCCTGAAGACGAGATCTCTCCTGAAGACGACGTTTTGGTTGAGAACGAGGTGGATGGTCAGGACGAAGTGGTTGCTGAGGATGAGGTGGTCGTTGAAGAAGAGGAGCAGATTGCGGCTGAAGACGACGTGTTGATTGAGAACGAGGTGGATGGTCAGGACGAAGTGGTTGCTAAGGATGAGGTGGTCGTTGAAGAGGACGAGAGTGCAGCTGAAGCAAAGCCGCTTCAACGCAGCTTTGCTTCGGCATCTGTGCCTGCCCCGCCGATCAGCACGCCCCTTTCGCTGCGGCGTTGGCTTCCCCGCCGGGAGGATGACGCTTTCCCCAAGGCGTCCTGAACAGCATGATTCCCAACCCTGAATCCCTGGATCAGGGCCTGATCGTTTCGGTGCAGGCCCCCCAGGGTTCGCCGATGCGCGATCCCGATGTGATCGCAGCCATGGCGGATGCAGCCCTGCGCAATGGTGCTGTGGGTGTGCGGTTGGAAAGCCCTGAACACATCGGTGCTGTGCGTCGGCGCTGTCCGGATGCCTTGATCATCGGCCTCTGGAAATGCACGTTCCCGGACAGCTCGGTCTACATCACCCCGGGCTGGAAAGAAATTCAGGCGGTGTGGTCTGCGGGGGCCGATGTGATCGCTATTGATGCCACAGCCAGACCGCGTCCTGCAGGGCAGGACCTGGCCGCATTGATCCAGCGCAGCCGTGATGAGCTGAGGGCCCCGCTGATGGCTGATGTGGATTCGCTTGAGAATGGTTTGCGGGCAGCCGAACTGGGCTGTGACTGGGTTGGAACCACGCTCTACGGCTACACGGAAAACACGGCACAGCAGCGCCCCCCTGCGTTTGATCTGCTCCCCCAACTTCGCGCTGAGCTTGCCGGCTCGGTTCGTCTGATCTGTGAGGGGGGAATTGCCTCTCCAGGGGATGCACGGTTGGCGTTGCAGGCCGGAGCCGACACCGTTGTGGTGGGGACGGCGATCACCGGAGTGGACCTCCAGGTGATCGCCTATCGCCAGGGAATGATCAGCTGATCACATCATCCCGGGCATACCCATGCCGCCCATTCCGGGCATGCCCATGCCACCCATTCCGCCCATGCCACCCATGGGGTCTCCGTCTCCGGCGGGAGCTGGTGCAGGGGGTTCCGGCTTGTCGGCAATCACAACCTCGGTGGTGATCAGGAGAGAAGCGATCGAAATCGAATCCTGCACGGCCAAGCGCACCACCTTGGCGGCATCAACGATGCCAGCAGCCATCAGGTCCTCGTAGGCGCCACTGAGGGCATTGAATCCCTGGCCGCTGCTGCGCATGCCCGCGATCACAACATCACCGTTCTGACCGGCATTGGTGGCGATCTGATGAATCGGCGCCGTCAGTGCCCGCTGCACGATCTCAACGCCGGTGCGCTGGTCGCCGTTCAGGGATGAAGCCAGGGCGTCCAGGCTGTCGGAGAGTTGCAGCAACGTGCTGCCGCCTCCGGCAACGATGCCCTCCTCGACGGCGGCACGGGTGGCATTCAGGGCATCCTCGATCCGCAGTTTGCGGTTCTTCAGTTCCGTTTCCGTCGGTGCACCGACCTTGATCACAGCCACGCCGCCGGCCAGCTTGGCGATCCGCTCCTGGAGCTTTTCGCGGTCGTAGTCGGATTCGGTGGCCTCCAGTTCACGTCGGATCGCGCCGACGCGCTCGCTCACCGCCTGGCGATGGTCGTCGGTGGCGACGATCGTGGTGCTCTCCTTGCTAATGGTGACGCGGCGCGCCTTGCCGAGATCCTCGAGGGTCACTTTGTCGAGGGTCATCGCCTTGTCTTCGCTGATCAGCGTCCCGCCCGTGAGGATGGCGATATCGGCGAGGGCTGCCTTGCGGCGTTCGCCAAAGGAGGGTGCCCGAACAGCGGCCACCTGCAGAACCCCACGGCTCTTGTTCATCACCAGGGTGGCGAGGGCTTCGCCTTCCACTTCCTCAGACAGGATGAGCAGGGGGGAGCCGCTCTTCTGAACGGTTTCCAGAACGGGGACCAGATCCGTGATCGTGCTGATCTTGCGATCAGTCAGCAGGATCAGGGGGTTTTCAAATTCACAGACCTGACGGTCGGCATCCGTCACGAAGTAGGGGGAGCTGTAGCCCCGGTCGAAGGCCATGCCCTCGGTGATTTCCAGTTCCGTTGCCAGAGACTTCGATTCCTCAACCGTGATCACCCCATCGGTGCTCACCTTGTCCATCGCCTCAGCGATCATCCGACCGACTTCGTCGTCACCGCCGGAGCTCACCGTGGCCACCTGACGAATGGCATCGCCGGCCACGGCCTGGCTCCGCTCGCCCAGTCCAGCCACGACCTGTGCAGCGGCCTTCTCCATGCCTCGGCGGAGTTCCACAGGGCTTGCGCCAGCAGCGGTGTTGCGCAGACCTTCCCGCACCATGGCCTGAGCCAGAACGGTTGCGGTCGTGGTGCCGTCACCGGCCTTGTCCTTGGTCTTCGAGGACACCTGCTGCATCAGCTTGGCGCCAAGGTTTTCGAACGGGTCGTCCAGTTCGATTTCACGGGCGATTGAGTCGCCGTCGTTGACGATGTCGGGTGCGCCGAATTTCTTCTCGAGCACAACGTTGCGACCGCGGGGGCCGATCGTGACGCGCACCGCATCGGCGAGTGCATCAACACCCCGCTCAAGGGCGCTGCGGGATTCGTCAGAGAAGGAAAGGAGTTTGGCCATAGTCGCGGGCACGCCGTTGGTCACTGTCCCACAGCGATGTGGCCCTCGTGGAGAGGTGTTGTGGTGGGGAAAGCCGAATGGTTGGGGGCTGCCCGGATGCCGCTGTCAAATGAACTGATTAGGGTCCGGTCATGGCTGAATCCGGAGCGCTGTTTTTTGTTCTGATGGCGGGGCTGGCCGGTTCGATGGCCCTGGTTTACGTGCCCTTGCGCATCTTTCTCACCGCTACAGCCCGCAGTCGACGGTTACGCCTGCTCCAGCGCATCCGCCGCCTGCGGGATGAGTTAGCCCAACCCCTTGATTCCTGATCCTGAGGGTCAGGCCATCACCATTCCGCCATCCACCTGCAGCACCTGGCCTGTGATGTAGGCCGCGGCCGGGTCGGCGGCAAGGAAGCGCACGGCACCGGCCACCTGCTCCTGGGTGCCAAAGGTTCCCAGGGGGATGTCTTTGAGGATGGCCTCCGCATCGAGGCCCTTGGTCATGTCTGTGGCAATGAAACCCGGAGCCACAGCGTTCACGGTGATGCCACGACTGGCGAGCTCTTTGGCGGTGCTGCGGGTGAGACCGATGACGCCCGCTTTGGCGGCGGCGTAGTTGGCCTGTCCTGCGTTGCCCATCAGCCCAACAACGGAGGTGATGTTGATGATCCGACCGCTCTTCTGTTTGAGCATCGGGCGTGCCACGGCTCGCGTGCAGAGGAACACTCCACTGAGGTTGAGGTCGATCACCGATTGCCAATCGTCGGTTTTCATCCGCATCAGCAGGCCGTCCCGCGTGATGCCGGCGTTGTTCACCAACACATCCAAACGGCCGCTGCGCTCCAGCACCGTCTTGATCAGGCCATCCACCTCAGCCTCAACCGACACGTTGGCTTGCAGGGCATAGGCCTTGCCCCCTGCTGTGGTGATGGCAGCGACAACTTCGTCGGCGGCGGCGGCGGAACTGGAGTAGTTCACAACCACCTCTGCACCGGCTTCGCCCAGGGCCAGGGCGATGGCCCGGCCGATGCCGCGACCTCCTCCCGTCACCAGGGCGGTCTGTCCGGCAAGAGAAGCGCTGGGAGACATGGAGGCACCGTTGATCGGTGGATCGTACGGAGCCGTCGTCATCCAGCTCAACCCGGCATGGTTTCAATCGTGTCGACGGCCTCCCCAAGCAACGATTGAAAGGTGGCGAGCTGGGTTTTGCTTCCCAGCACGATCAGGAGTTGCCCCGGTGCCATCTGGGTGTCGCCGCCTGGATTGGCGATCAGCTTTCCGTTCTCCCGGATCGCCAGCACCATGGCCCCGCTGCGACGGCCCAGCTCCAGCTCCGCCAGGCTCCGCCCGCGGATCTCCATCAGGTGCCTAGGGTCGTGACTCAGCTGGAATTCCTCGATTTCATAGTCGGAGCCCGCCAACAGCTCCATGAAGTTGAGGGCCAGCGGTCGCAGCGCCGAAGCGGCCATCACCCGACCACCAGCCACATAGGGACTGACCACCACAGTGGCGCCCGCCAGCCGCAGCTTTGAGGCGGCTTCATCGCTGTTGGCGCGGGCAATCAAGCGGCAATCCGGTCGTAGGTCCTTGGCGCTGAGGATCACGTACAGATTGGAGGCATCGCTGGGTAGGGCTGCCACGAGGCTGCAGCAGCGTTCAAGACCTGCGTCCAGCAGGGTTTCATCGAGGGTTGCATCGGCTTGAAGCACCCAGAGGCCATTCTCGTCTGCCACGGCCTTTCGTTCTGGATCGGTTTCGATCACCACGAGGGGCACCGCGTCCCGTTGCAGTTGGGCTGCAATCTCCTGTCCGATCCGGCCGTAGCCGCAAAGAATCACGTGGTCGTGAAGGCCTTCCAGCATGCGGAGAAAGCGGAACTCCCGCAGTCTGCGGAAATATCCCGACTCCTTCAGCCCTAGAACGCGTTGGATGGCCAGTTGCACAACCACCAAGCCACCCACCACGATCAAGACGGTGACCAGGCGGCCTGGAGGTGAAAGCGGGGCGACTTCTCCAAAACCGATGGTGCTGATGGTGATCAGCACCATCCAGAGGCAATCGCCCCAGTCCCATCCCTCCGTGATCCGATAACCGAGGGCACCCGCGAAGATCACAGCACTGAGGGCACTGATAGGCCCCCGCCATGGAGCCGTGATCAGCTTCAGCTGTCCCCTGGCTCGGCGCCGCCTCATCGGACGTCTCCTCAGAAACCGAGGGCCGTCAGCACATCACTGCTCTGCAGCGTGGCGAGCTCCTGCGGGCGGCTGAGGCAGCGGATCTCCTGGCGCTCGGGAAGGTCTGCGGCCTCGGCTCCGAGGGCAACCAGGGGGGTGCCGCAATAGATCGCCAGGCGCTGGGACACCGGGCAGCTGCTGAGCGCTACATCGGCATTGGCCACCAAGGCCGCCCGTTTGGGCAGGCTGAGCTCGGCTGGCAGCACCATGCTGCGCAGCGCCGGTAGGCGGCTTTTGATCGTCTCAGGCAGCTGGTGCCATTCCGCTGCAGGCCAGTCATTCCCCTGGCCGGATGGCGACAGCAACAGCAGGGGGCCGTCACCGCTGGGCAGTGCTTCACGGGCTTCCTCAAGAGCCTCTGCCGCCAGGGGCAGGCGGAACTGATCGGCCTTGAGATCAAGGCCCAGGGCTTGAAGAAAGGGGTTGAGACGCTGCGCCGTCCAGCCAGGACCGACGCTGACCTGGTCGGTGCAGGCAAATCCCTCAACCGCCAACCGTTTGGGGATATGGCTCATCGACAGCATCAGGTTCACCTGCTGCCCTTCAGCGAAGTTGATGCAGATCTGAAAGTCGGGTTCGCGCACACAACCGAGCAGGTTGGCCCAGTCCGCAAGGGTGGGGTTGGCCTCGAAGCTGAATGGCAACAGCTTGTCCAGGCACGGCAAAAGCTTCCATGGAGCTGCCTGCTGGGGGTCACAGGCCACCTGCAGGCTGGCGTTGAGCTTCTGGCAGATGTCGGCCAGAGCCGGTAGACGGTCCAGCTGGTCTTCGAGCGAACCCGGGCTCAGGGCAAGAACTCGCATGCAGCGCCGCCATCCATGGTGCGAGCTGATTGTATGGAGGTCGTTTACGCCTGTCTGGGGCAGGAGTCGATTGTGCATCTGTTGATTGCTGCGGCGGGAAGCGGTCGGCGCATGGGTGCGGATCGCAACAAGCTGCTGCTGCCGTTGGCCGGACGCCCCGTCATTGCCTGGACCCTGGAGGCGGCCCTGCGTTCCGAGCGGATCGAATGGATCGGGATCGTCGGCCAGGAGGTCGATCGAGAGGCCATCCTTGCGGTGCTGGATGCACCCAGCAAGCCGGTGCACTGGATCCAGGGCGGCAGCACGCGGCAGGAGTCGGTGCTTTGTGGTCTGGCGGGGTTGCCGGAGCAGGCTCGGCACGTCTTGATTCATGACGGCGCCCGCTGTTTGGCTGAACCGGAGTTGTTTGATCGCTGTGCAGCTGTGGTGGAGGCCGGCACGGCGCTGATTGCTGCAACGCCGGTGAGCGACACGATCAAGCGCGTGGGATCTGATGGTGTGATTCGCGATACGCCGGATCGATCGGAGCTTTGGGCTGCGCAGACGCCGCAGGGCTTTGCCGTTGATCAGCTGCGTCGCGGCCACGCTGAGGCGGTGGCCCAGGGCTGGACGGTCACCGACGATGCGTCGTTGTACGAGCGTCTGGGGTGGCCTGTGCAGGTCTTGGATGCCGGCCCCGCCAACATCAAGGTCACCACACCGTTTGACCTCACCGTGGCGGAGGCCGTGCTCGCCCTCAGGTCAGCAGGCTGAGCCGGCCGTTTTCGCCGTCCAGGCGTGCTATCGCCCCCATGGGCAGGGCTGCGTTTCCGGATCGGTGACCAATGGGCAGGTCCATCACTCTGGGAATGCCGAGATCGGCCGTGCGTTCCTCAAGAACCTGCTCAAGGTTGAAGCTTTCGGAGGCGTCTCTGGTTTCATCGGCGCACCCTTCGAAATTGCCAAATGCCAGACCCGCCAGGCCCTGCAAGCTGCCATTCAGCCTCCACTGAGTCAGCATCCGATCAATGCGGTAGGGCGATTCACCCACGTCCTCCAGCACCAGAACGGCTCCCTTGAGGGGGGGCACAAAACGGCTTCCCAACAGGTGGGTGGCCACGGTCAGATTGGCCACGAGCAGGGGACCGCTTCCCACCCCGCCGCCGCCACCCCGACCTTGCAGGTCAGGAACGGTGTTGCCGAAGAGCAGGTTGCGCAAGCGGTCACGGCTCCATTGCGGTTCCTCCGCAAGTGTTGTGAGCAAGGGGCCATGGATGCCCCCCGCAAACCCTGCTGCCTGGCGGGCCCAGAGCAGAGCTGTCACGTCGGAAAAGCCCAACAGCCAGCCGCTCTGCCAGCGGATGGGCTGCTCCAGCAGCCGAGCAGCCCCCCATCCACCGCGGGCACAGGCGAGCAGCGCTGCCGGTTCTGCCGGATGCAGATCGGCATGGCGCGTGTCATCGCGCCCTGCGAAGTAGCCCCAACGTCGGCTGGCCAAGGTCTGGGGTTGAACATCGAGGCCCCAGCTCTGCAGGACCGCAATGCCCTCCTGCAGCTTGATGTCGTCCTGCAGGGCTGAACTGGCGGCCACACAGGCCACACGGTCTCCAGTTCGGAGCGGAGGAGCCGGGGTGATGCGCATCAGGCTCCCCATCCCCTGGCCAGAACCAGGCCCAGCCAGAGCAGCGTCCCTGCCTGCACCTGCTGGGCAAAGTGCTTCCCATAGGTGCCCATGGAGGCATCTTGTTTCTTCAAGGGGTTGCAGCTGAGCTGCATGAAGACGGCGGCAAGCAACCAGAGAGGCCAGAACGGTGCTGGGATCTGAGCCGACCATGCCGCTATGGCAAGGGTGATGGCTGTCACGAGGTAGCAGCCCCGAACCACAGGAACCACGCGGGATCCGAGGCTCAGGGCGCTGCTGCGCAGGCCGAGGCTGGCATCGTCACGTCGGTCGGCCATGGCATAGACCGTGTCGAAGCCGAAGGTCCAGACCACGGTTGCCAGCCAACTGCACACCAGGGCAGGACTCCCGCTCAAGGAGGCCGTTGCTGCGGCCCAGGGGATCAGCACCGCGAAGCCCCAGCACAGCGCCAAGACCGCCTGGGGGAAGGCGAACCACCGCTTTGCCGATGGATAGCCGAGGATCGGCAGCACGGCCGTGCAGGCCAAGGCGAGACAGAGCCCGAGGCTGGCGGCCGGCAGACTCAGCACAACAGCCAGGCTGAGGCCCAGCAAGATCAGCAGCAGAGCGAAGGCTGGCCCTCGCTGCAGCGCACCTCTGGCCAGAGGCCGATGTTGTGTGCGTTCCACCTGGCCGTCGAAGCGCTGGTCCCAGAGGTCATTGGCGATGCAGCCTGCTCCGCTCACCGCAAGGCCGCCCAGCAGGATCTGCAGGATCAGCACAACACTGGGGGGAGCGCTTGGATTCAGCCAGAGGGCCCAGCCTGCTGGGATCAGCAGAATCAGCCGGCCGGTGGGTTTGTTCCAGCGGAGCAGTTCGATCCAGGGCTGAAGACGGGCAGAGCTGCTGATCACAATCAACGGGATTTGAAGAACCCTAGTCAGGGCCCGATGGCCTCGGCCATCAGTGTCAGAGTGGATTTCATTGCCGCTCTGACGTTGATGCTGGATGCCAAGGCCCCAGCCCAGCCAACGGAACAGAACAACGGCGCGTCGCAGGCAGTGAACGCTGATCAGCGTCGGATCGCCGCCATCGATATCGGGACCAATTCCTTTCATCTTCTGGTGGCAGCCGTTGATCCGAAGCTGCGCACGTTTCGGATCATCCAGGCCGAAAAGGCCACCACGCGTCTGGGGGAGCGTGATCCCGAGACCGGTGAGCTGACCGAGGCGGCGATGCAACGGGGGCTGGAAACCCTTCGCCAGTTCAGAGATCTCGCCGCCAGTCACCGGGTTGAGCAGATCGTCACAGCGGCGACGAGTGCCGTTCGAGAAGCACCCAATGGTCGCGATTTCCTCGAGATCATTCTCGACGATCTGGGGATGGAGGTGGATTTGGTCAGCGGCCCCGAGGAGGCCCGGCTGATCTATCTGGGCGTCCTCTCAGGAATGCCGTTTGGAGACCGTCCGCATCTTCTGCTCGACATCGGCGGTGGCTCCACGGAACTGATCCTTGCCGATGGTCGTGATGCCCGCGCCCTGACCAGCACCCGTGTGGGGGCTGTGCGACTCCAGCGGGACTTTGTTCGGGATGATCCGATGCCCCCTCAACGGCGTTCGTTCCTGAAGGCCTTCATTCAGGGGTCGCTTGAACCTGCGGTCGACAAAGTGCGTCGCAGGATCAAACCCGGTGAAACCCCTGTTTTGGTGGCCACCAGCGGCACGGCGATGGCGATTGGCTCCCTTGCGGCGAGTGAAGAGGAGCGCCCCCCCCGCAAATTGCATGGCTACCGGGTCACCCGGCAGCGCCTGGACAACGTGGTTGATCGTTTGATCACGATGACCCCTGCGCAGCGACGGGAGTTGGCTCCCATCAATGATCGTCGGGCCGAAATCATCGTTCCCGGTGCGCTGATCCTGCAAACCACCATGAAGATGCTGGGTGTGGAGGACTTCGTGCTCAGTGAACGGGCGCTCAGAGAAGGTTTGATCGTTGATTGGATGCTTCGCCAGGGTCTTCTGGAAGACCGCTTCAGCTTCCAGAGCAGCATTCGGCAACGCACCGTGATTCATCAGGTGCAGCGCTTTGCGGTGAACCAGAGCAGGGCTGAACGGGTTGCCAGCCATGCCCTAAGCCTCTACGACGCCACGCGAGGCGTGATGCATGACGACAGTGGCGAAGGGCGTGAACTGCTTTGGGCTGCCGCCATGCTCCATACCTGTGGCCAGCACATCAACATCAGCGCATACCACAAGCACACCTGGTACTTGATTCGTCATGGTGAGCTGCTGGGCTATTCCGAGGCGGAGCACCTGATGGTGGCGGCCATTGCCCGCTATCACCGCCGCAGCCTGCCGAAGAAACGCCATGAGTCCTGGCAGCTTGTGGCCACCCGAGACAACCGTCGTTGTGTTCATCAGATGGCCCTGCTGCTGCGCTTGGCCGCGGCTCTGGATCGCAGGCCTGAGCCGGTGATCTCAGCACTCCGCATCCATGCGGTGAAGGGAAGTCTGGATCTGGAGATCGTCCCTGAGCGGGTCAATCAGAACGTCAGCCTTGAACAGTGGAGCTTGGAAGGCTGCGCTGAGGTGGTGAAGGAGGCGGTTGGCGTGAATCTGCGCGTCAGGGTGCAGGGCTGAGCGGGATCCAGCGGATGTCATCCACAGCGCCAAGGGTGCGTGTCTCGGCGTCGGGAGAACTGAGCTGCACCAGATCAGGCCGGCCGGCGTAGATCTCCACCAGGTCGGGATTGTCAATCCTGCGCTCACCGTTCAGCAGCCCTTCGAATTCCACAATTCCCTCCCGCCGTAGGGCGATCCAGCTGGGTTCGCTGCTGCTGATCGTGAGGCCCAGGTCGGCCGTTGGTGGCGCTGGAACGATGAGGGCATCGCGCTCATCTGCAACCTTGGTCACCTCCAGATCGGTTTCGCTTGGCTCAAGGGTTGGATTGGCAGGCTTCAACCCCTGGGCGAAGCGCGTCAACTCGGAGGCGTTGCTCCACACAACAAAGCCAAGGCCAGCAAGCCCGGCGAGGGCCACGAGGGGAAGTGGATTGAATGTTCTCTGGTTCTGAGGAGCGATGCCTCGTGGTGTTGCCCCGGGAGTCGCCCGTTTGGGCGGTCTGGTGGTGAGGGGGCCGAGGGTTTGAACCATGGCGTCAGCATCCAAACCCAGATGCGAACTGATCCGGCGCACCATGGCCTTGATGAACACGGGTTCAGGCAGTTCGGCTTGATCGCCCCGTTCCAGTGCAGCCAATTGCTCCTCGCCCATGTGCAACTGGCTGGCGAGCTGGTTCTGGCTCAGGCCCGCAGCAGCCCGTGCCTCGGCCAACTGTCGCCCTGCTTCAACCAGGCCCGTGGCTTTGCCCTGGTCGTCCGCAAGACTCCGCTCGTTCATCAATGGGGCATTCGGCCTCGTTCAAAAATGAACTTAGGTCGATTCAATAGTGCAGTCAGCAACTAAGGGATTAAATCCCACCAAAAAATATGGGCGATACTGGATTCGAACCAGTGACCCCTTCCGTGTGAAGGAAGTGCGCTACCACTGTGCTAATCGCCCGCACAAATCGATCTTAAACCACCGCCTATTGGGGTTTCGGACGGAACAGGTGGTCGTGGTCAGGCGAGTAAAGCCGTGAGCGCTGGGTACCACCGGCAAGCGCAGGACTCACCACATAAAGCGTTGTGCGAATCAGATTGCGTTCCCGACTCACCGCAGCCATCTCCCTGAGAGGGACCACGGTGAGCATCTGATCAGGCCAGCTCACCCGATGTCCGATGGCCACGGGCGTGTCGGCGGGGTAGTGCTCCAGAAGGGTGGTTTGCACCTCTTCAACGTGTCGTGCACTCAAATAGATGCAAAGGCTGGCGCGCAGGGCGGCCAGCCGATCCAGCTGTTCCCGTTCCGGCACGCCGGTGCGACCCCCAGCGCGACTGAGAACAATGGTTTGCACCACGCCTGGAAGGGTGAGTTCGCTGGCGAGTCCGGCGGCTGCCGCTTGGTAGGCGCTGATCCCGGGAATCACTTCCACAGGGATGTCGGCGTCGCTCAGGGCGCAGATCTGCTCGTTGATGGCGCTGTAGAGCGCCGTGTCTCCATCGTGAAGCCGCACCACCCGTTTGCCCTGGCGCTGCCGGTCGATGAGCAGCGGGATCAGCTCTTCGAGCGTGGTCGTGCTGGTGCGGATGCGTTCGCAATCCGCCGGCGCCAGATCGGCGATGGCTGGGCAGACCAGGGAATCCGTCCAGATCAGCACGTCGGCTTTGTTCAGACGGTCAGCCGCGCGAAGGGTGAGCAGGTCTGGAGCACCGGGGCCTGCGCCGACGAAACTGACAACGTGACTCAACTGCGTTGGCCTGATGGATCAGGAAGGGGTCGCTTCCGTTGATATAGCCACCAAAGGCCCAGTACGCCGAGCGCGACCAGGGTGCAACTCATCAATTGGGCGATGCGGATTCCCCCGTCGCAAGCCGGTGGAAGCGAACCGATGCAGAGAGGATCAATGCGCAGACCTTCGATCCAGACACGGCCAAGGCTGTAGCCCACCAAGTACACACAACTCATGGCGCCCGATGGGAGCATCCCAGGAGCTTTGAGTCCGCGGCGAAAGAGCAGCATCAACAGTCCGAAGAGCAGCAGGTTCCAGATCGATTCGTAGAGGAACGTCGGGTGGAAAAATTCCGACGTGCTGTACATCACAGGGCGGCTCTGCGCCGGGATGAACAGCTTCCACGGCAGGTCAGTTGGAACCCCGAAGGCCTCGGAATTGAAGAAATTCCCCCAGCGACCGATGGCCTGTCCCAAGGCCACGGAGGGAACCAACACATCCAGCACATCCCAGAAGGGTTGCTGGCGCCAGCGGCAGAACAGGATCAGCGTGATTGTTCCCGCCAGCAAAGCACCGTGGATGGCGATCCCTCCTTCCCAGATGGCCAGGGCCTTGAGCGGGTTGGAGGCGTAGTTGTGCCACTCGAAGGCCACGTAGTAAATCCGTGCTCCGATCACGGCAAACAGCACGAGCACGGGCAGGAGATCGCTGACCAGGCCGTTCTCCAGCTGTCGAAGCTTGGCCAGTCGGCTGGAGAGGTTCAGTCCAATCAAGACGGCTGTTGCAATCAGCAGCCCGTACCAACGCAGGGGAAGGAACCAGTTTTGGGTGTGAGGCAAAAATTCCCCTGGCGACTGGAAGGTCGCCAGGGGAAACAGGGCTTCAACAGCCATAGCGATCAGAAGTTGCCTTCAGCGGCCTGAACCTTTTCGATCTGCTTCTTCTTCAGCACCAGCATGATCTGAGCCAGAGCCACCGCCGCGAAGAAGGCGAGCAGGCCGTAGATCCGAACGGGGTTCTGCAGAACAATCTCTGCGTCCACCTGGCCGAAGCCGCCCACATTGGGGTCGTTGGTCAGGGCAGCACCGGCTTCGATGCTGTCACCAACGCTGACCAGAACTTCAGGACCAACAGGAATGGTCTCGCTCACGCTGCTGCCGTCAGCAGAATTGATGTTGACCACGCTGGAGCCGTTGTCGCCGGGTTCGATGGAGGCAATGGTGCCGCTGGCAGGAGCCGTGTAGACGGTGTTGTTGCTCTTCTCACCGGTGGGATACACCTGGCCACGGCCGCGGTTGCCACCCACGTGGATTTGGTACTTGCCGAAGTGGATGTTGCTGTCGGTGGCGGGATCAGGAGACAGCACAGGGAAGACGATCTCTTGGTGCTCATCACCAGGAATCGGTCCCACCAGCAGGATGTTGGGCTGGTCGTCGCTGTACTGGGTGAAATAGACACCTTCTGTTTCTTCCTTGATCTCGTCGGTCCAGCGGTCCTGAGGAGCCAGGGTGAAGCCATCAGGAAGCATCACAACGGCGCCCACCTGCAGGCCCACATCGCTGCCGTCCGCACCGATTTCCTGCAGGCCCTTTTCGTAAGGAACCTTGACGCTGGCGGTGAAGACGCTGTCGGGGAGGACCGATTGGGGCACTTCAGCCTGGGTCAGCTTTTTGGCCAGGTGGCAGTTGGCGCAAACAATCTTGCCGGTAGCTTCCCTGGGGCTGTCGTAGTTCTGTTGAGCCCAGAAGGGATATGCCCAGCTGGCAGCCGGAGCGATCAGCAGAGCCAGTCCGATGACCAGCGATCCAAGGAAAAGCGAGAGGTGACGACGCATGGGACGGTGAGGGGGATGCAGGCGTAGGGAAGGGAAAAATCAGGCCCACCAGGGCTTATCACCAGTTCGGAAGTCGGTCTCGGTCCACTGGCTCACGAACACGTTGTCGTTCTCCACGCTGACGTTCGCCAGGGCCAGGGAGAGAGGGGCAGGGCCACGAACCACTTTGCCGGTGGCGTCGTACTGACTGCCGTGACAGGGGCACATGAACTTGTTGGCGCCGCTGTTCCAGGGAACAACGCAACCGAGGTGGGTGCAGATGGCGTTGATGCCGTAGCTGCCGATGGCGTCTTCGCCTTCAACGATCAAATAGGTGGGATCGCCTTTGAGGCCCTGCACCAGGCTGCGATCGCCCTCGGGGTGGCTGGAGAGCCAGCCGCTGGCTGTGATCGGGTTGCCCAGCTCATCCTTGGCGCTGGTGCCACCGCCACTGCCAGCGGCCTTGGGGGGGATGAAGTAATTCGCCACCGGGTAGAGGGCTCCCAGGGCCACACCGGTGACGGAGCCGAACGTCAGCAGATTCATGAACTGCCGACGACCCATTCCGGGCACATCGCTCGAGGAGAGTTGGGTCATGGCGGACGTTCATCCAGCTCGGATTGGCGACCATTATGGATGCTTAAGTGCCTGTCAAGCTTTGCAACGACAGGCGTCTACCTGCCCCTGCCGCCCCTGCTTCTGTGCTTGATATCGCCAACGCCGTGCCCGAGCCGCCGCTCAGTGTTGACGAGGTGATGGCCTGTCTACGCCAGCGCTGGCGGGCGACTTACGACCTTCAGCTGGTGGTTCGACGCCGTCGTTTGTACCTCCAGGTGATGTGGGCCTATCTCGAGCAACAGTCGTTCCCGATGGACCTTGAGGCCTATCGGCAGCATCTCGGTGAGGTGCTGGATGTTGTGAATCGTCTTGGTTTGGCGGGTGAGGTGCGCCAATGGCTCGGTTCCACCCGTGACAAACCCCGTCTTGGTAAGGCGTTGAGTCTTCCGCTGGAGGCGACAGGGCCGGAGGCGGAAACGCTGATCAAGGAGTTTCTGGTCTGAAGGATTCGGTCAGGGCCACCAGGCCGACGCCGATCAGGAACAGTGCCGTGATCGCTCCAGCCAGCAGCAGCATCGTGATCGGATCGGTGGATGGCGTAAGTACAGCTCCAGCCAGGGCTGAACCCAGCACAACCCAGCGCCAGGCCCCAAGCATCGGCCGCCAGCGCACCAGCCCCAGGGCCCCGAGGAGCAGTTGCAGAACAGGGAGCTGAAACGCCAGCCCGGTGGCCAGCATCAGCAGCAGAACAAAATCCAGATAACGCTCGATCGACCAGAGCGGCTCCACCACATCGGCGCCGTAGCTCACCAGAAAACGAAGGGCGGCGGGCACCAGGGCCCACCAGGCAAAGGCCAGGCCCGCCATGAACAGAACAGCGGAGCCGGCGACGGCAGGGGCAATCAGGCGTCGTTCGCGGATCGTCAGGCCCGGCAGCACAAAGGCCAGGATCTGAAACAGCACATAGGGCAGGGCCAGGGTGAGGCCGGCGTAGCCGGCTACCTTCAGCGAGACGAATAAAAACTCTCCCGGTGCCAGTTGAAGGAAATGAATTCCGCTGGCTGGCGCTTCCAGCAGGCGCACCAGAGGTTTAACCCCCAGCAGGCAGGTCAGCGCTGCAACAACAACGGCCAGCAAGCTGCGCAGAACCCGTTGACGCAGTTCCTCAAGGTGATCCACCAGAGGCATCTCCACCTCATTGGGCAGATCTGCATCGCCAGGTGCCCTCCCAATGCGAATGGGCGGTGGTGGCTGCAGAGCTGGGGGACCTTCGGGGCGCTCAGACACGGACGCAGGACGGGCGGCGCAACAGGTCAGCCCGAATGTGGGCTCAGGCTAGGGGCAAGCAGCCGCTCTTCCGCGCCCTGGGGATCCCCCCAGCGGATTTCAGCTTGTCCATGGCGCACGGTGCCCGGGCCGGCACCGGGAATGCGCTGCAGCTGATCGGTGGGCACCATCACCACCGCCACCCGCGTGTTGCCCCGCGCGCGGCTGAAATAGGCCGCCAGATCCGTTGCCATCGCCAGGTCGGATTCCTCGGCCAGCCCATTGGAGCTCTTCAACACCACGTGACTGCCTGGGCATTCCTGGGCGTGAAACCAGAGGTCACCACTGCGGGCCTGGCGCAGCGAGATCCAGTCGTTCTGGCGGTGATTCCGCCCCACCTGCACCTTGAGACCTCCGGGAGTGTTCAGTTCCAGCGGCTTGGGCTGGTCCCGTTGACGCTGCTGTCGCGTGCTGCGACGGCGTTCCTTGGGCTGTAACAGCTCATCAAGTTCCTCCCGCAGATCATTCAGGGCGGCGAGGCGCGCCGGGCCGTCCTGCCAGGTGGCACCCAGTTGATCTTCGATGAAGGTTTCGCTCGCGTTGATCAGCTCAAGCCGTTGCTGATGGTGCTCCAGCCGCTGCTCAAGGATCGGGCGCGATCTCCGCAGTTTTTTGGCCCTGCGATAGAGCGACTGGGCTTCATCGACCTGGTCGCGGCTTGGGTTTCCGAGGCAGAGGAGAGCGTCCGCCTGGCGTTGAAGAGCCTCGTGCCCGTCGGTGGCCTTCAGGCGCTGGTGTTGGTCCTGCTGGGCTGCCTGTTCTTTGCTGCGCCAACGCTCTAGGCGTTGACGCAGGTCTTGGCTGACCCGTGCCAGGGCCCGTTGCTCTTGGGATTGCTGGTGCAAGGATCCCAGGGTGAGCGCCAGAGCGGGCTGAGGATGCACTTCACCCTGGGGAGACCCCCAGACCCGGTAACGACCGTCGTTCTCCACCACCAGGGCGAACTGCTCACGCTCGAGCTGGTCCAACCAGAGGGACCAGCGTTCAAACAGGTGGCACCAGTGGCGTGCATCCAGGCTGTCCACCGGGGTGTTCAGATGGTCGCCGGCGAGCTGTAGAGCAAGGGCTGGGCTGATCCCCTGATAGGTCTGCTGCAGGGCCTTCCGCAGGGCGATCGGAACGAGAGAGAGCCGCTCCTTCCAGCGTTCAAAGCCCTCCGTTGGATCCGGTGCCAACCCCTGCAGCATCGGGGGTGGGCTGTAGGAATCACCGGTGGATAGAGGGCGCACGCGGGACTGATGGTCCCGGACCTGTCGCCCCAGGGCAATGATCCGGCGCTGCTCATCCAGCAGCAGCAGGTTGCTGTGCCGTCCCATCAGCTCCAGCACGAGCACCCGCTGGATCGGCTCCCCAGGGCGTTGGGCAAACCGGAATTCCACCACCCGTTCAAAACCACTCTGGTGGAGCTCCACCAGAGCCAGCTGGCGGAGGCTGTGTTGCAACTGTTGGGCGAAGGTGCTGCCGCTGCCGCTGCGCGGGGGAGGGTTGACCTCTACCAGCCGAGGGGCCTCCGCTTGCCAGCTCAGTTCCAGCCACACCATCCCCTTGAGGCTGCGGCATCCCAGTTGAATCGTTGCCGGGTCCGGTTGTTGGGCCTTCTCGAAGCGGCTGGGCACCAGCTTTGGGCGCAGATCCCAGAGCACCGCGCGCAGCGTGGTGAGATCCATTGGCTGCAGGCTGGTGGAGGCGATCACCTGGAGCACCGGGTGGGGCATTGGGGCTTCCTACTCTGCTGACCCACGCAGACGCCGCGATGTCCACCAGTGGAAAGCTCACCTTGATCACCGGCCCCAGTGGAGTCGGCAAGGGAACGCTGGTGAATCAGCTGCTGGAACGGCACCCCCAGATCTGGCTGTCGGTGTCGGCCACCACCCGTTCTCCGCGCCAGGGGGAGCAGAACGGCATCAACTACTTCTTCCACAGCCGTGCGGGGTTTGAGGCCTTGGTGGAGCAGGGAGGTTTTCTCGAATGGGCTGAATTCGCGGGGAATTGCTACGGCACCCCCCGAGGTCCTGTGGAAGAACAGATGGCGGTGGGGCGCCCCGTGCTTCTGGAGATTGAGTTGGAAGGTGCCCGCCAGGTGCGTCGCAGTTTTCCGGACGGTTTTCAGATTTTTCTGGCTCCCCCCAGCTTTGAAGAATTGGAGCGCCGGATCCGTGGGCGCGGAACCGATGCGGAGGATGCCATTCAGCGCCGCTTGACTCGCGCTCGCGAGGAACTCGAGGCCCAACAGGAATTCGATGCTGTCGTGATCAATGACGATCTCGAATCAGCGTTGAAGCAGGTGGAGACGCTGATGGGTCTGGGATAAAGCAGAGCTGCTTTTTGTAACGCTGATCGTCGCAACCCTGACTTTCGCAACGGGGGCAGGCACAAAAAAAGGGAACCCGAAGGTTCCCTTGCCTCTTGAAAATCAACCCAGATTCACATCGGGTGGAAGAGAAGATCGGGGAAGAAGCGGTTCCACTCGATCAGGATTCCTGCGGTGGCGGTGAACCAAATGGCTGCAACCACTGGAGCTGCGGTCAGAAACTTGTTCATTGTTGAGGGAGCAATGGTTGAAGTCGTTTGAATCAGCGTGGTGAAACAGTCACCTTGCTGTCGTCTTCGAGCAGCTTGCCGCTGGTGAATTCACCGAAGGCAGCCAGGGGCCAGGTGGCAGCAGCCAGAAGGCTCTTGATGGCGATGCTGCGATCGATGAAGATTTCGTACTGGGCAGCATTCTTGCCGCGAGTTGCTTTCAGGTACTCACGACCGGCCCAGCCGATGCAGCCGGCGACGTACAGGAACATGATCCCGGGATACACAAAATCACCGGCGTGGCTCCAGCGGCCATCGACGATCAGGTGGGGAAGGCCATCCTCACCACAGGAGGCCTGGCTGTACATCTCGAAGCGAGCTTTGGCCTGAGGCGTGGTGGCAGCGGCAGCACGCTGCTGGAAGCGGGCGCTTTCTGAGCAGGGGGTGAGGCCAGCCACATCCGCCTTGGCGACGGGGGCGAAGCCGAACACCAGGAGTGCTGAAAGCACGACGGCGAAGAGACGACGCATCGGAACAATTCCTCTGAACGGAGCCCCGAAAGGGCAAGATGTCACAAGTCGGACAGTAGGGGAGGCGCATCGCTTCGATGCATGCAGTGCTTGCCCTCGAAACAAGTTGTGACGAGTCCGCTGCAGCGGTCCTGCGCCGTCACGCGGATGGGCGAATCGAGGTTCTGGCGTCGCGGATTGCATCTCAGGTTGAGGAGCATGCCCGTTGGGGTGGTGTTGTGCCCGAAATCGCTTCGCGTCGCCACGTTGAGGCCCTGCCGGGGCTGGTGGAGACCGTGGTTGACGAGGCGGGTGTCCCTCTGGGGCAGCTGGATGCCATCGCGGCCACGATCACCCCAGGTCTGGCCGGGGCTCTGATGGTGGCCTCGGTGACGGGTCGCACCCTTGCTGCGCTGCATCAGCGCCCCTTTCTCGGCGTTCATCACCTGGAGGGCCATCTGGCCTCGGTGATGCTTGGAGATGCCCCACCGCAGGCTCCTTATCTGGTGTTGCTTGTGAGCGGGGGCCACACGGAGCTGATCCTGGTGGCTAACGACGGCGGGATGACGCGGCTCGGCCGAAGCCATGACGATGCCGCTGGAGAGGCTTTCGACAAGGTGGCCCGCCTGCTTGGTCTGGGATACCCCGGAGGTCCTGCCATCCAGGCGGTAGGCGAAACGGGTGATGCAACGCGCTTTCGCCTGCCCAAAGGGCGGATTTCATTGCCGGGCGGCGGTTTTCACCCCTACGACTTTTCCTTCAGTGGTCTGAAGACCGCCATGCTCCGCACTGTGGAAACTTTGCGGCAAAACCCTGATCCGCTGCCTCTTGCCGACCTGGCCGCCAGTTTCGAACAGGTGGTGGCCGATGTTCTGGTGCAGCGCAGTCTTCGCTGTGCTGAAGACCATGGTGTTCAGCAACTGGTGATGGTTGGAGGCGTCGCAGCGAACCGTCGCTTGCGCCAGAGCATGCTCGAACAGGGGAAGCAGCGGGGCATAGCGGTCTCCATCGCTCCCCTGGCCTTCTGCACCGACAACGCCGCCATGATCGGAGCTGCGGCCTTGCTGCGTCTGGGCCAGAACGCGGCTTGCACGTCTCTTGAATCCGGCGTAGCCGCCCGCTGGCCCTTGGATCAGGCCAATGCGCTTTACACACCAGACCCACCCTTTTAGGAAAGCCTTTTAGGCTTGAAGGCACTGTTCGGTCTCTGCGTCGTGGACCAACCGGAAACCAGATCAGATGCACCGGAGCCCGTTGAGGCTGATGAGCTGAACGCTTGGAAGCGTGGCTTCACTCCACAAGCCGAAATCTGGAACGGCCGTCTGGCGATGATCGGTCTCTCCGCAGGCATTGCCGTCGTTCTTTTGGTGCGTGTGTTCAGCGGTGGCTGATCAGCTTCGGCCCCGCAGGGCCTGAGCCATCTGCAGCGGATCGGGGCGCCGGGTTGTGAACCTCCAGAAGTCCTTCTGAGCTACGGGAGGCGGTTGGGCGCAGCGGGAAGCTAGGGGGGAAAACCGGCTGAGCCACGTTGATGGCGAGGGATCTGTTTTCAGGATCGTCTCGATGCCGGAACTGGCAAGGATTTCTCACTGTTCTCTCCGGGTTAACGCCCGTAAACTCCAGCGGTCCGTCTGGATGGAATGGCTGAACAGCCCCGCGTCACGATCGTTCTGGGAACGCGTCCGGAGGCGATCAAGCTGGCTCCGGTCATCCGGACGTTCCAAGCCTGTGATGCATTGCAGACCCGTGTCGTCCTGACCGGTCAGCACCGCGAAATGGTGGCCCAGGTGATGGATCTGTTCCATCTCCAGGCGGATCAGGATCTCAATCTGATGGCACCCCGTCAGACCCTGACCCATGTCACCTGTGCTGCGCTGCAGGGGCTGCGGGAAGACTTTCAGGCCTACCCCCCGCAGTTGGTTCTGGTGCAGGGCGACACCACCACGGCGTTTGCCGCTGGTTTGGCTGCGTTTTACGAGCAGATCCCGGTTGGTCATGTGGAGGCCGGCCTGCGCACTGACAATCTTTTGGATCCCTTCCCGGAAGAAGCCAACCGTCGGCTCCTTTCTCAGATCGCAACCCTTCATTTCGCGCCGACGCTCAAGGCTGAATCCAACCTGAAAGCATCCGGGGTGGTCGGGGAGATCTCCGTGACCGGCAACACCGTGATCGATGCCTTGTTGTTGATGGCGGAATCGGCGCCGGATGTTCAGTTCGATGGCCTCAACTGGGATCAACAGAGGGTGATCCTCGCCACGGTGCATCGCCGTGAAAACTGGGGTGAGCGGCTGCACGACATCGCTGCAGGAATGCTGCAGGTGCTTGAGCGCTACCGCGATACGGCGCTGCTGCTGCCGATGCACCGCAACCCGACGGTGCGTGAACCGCTGCAGGCCCTGCTTGGAAGCCATCCCCGAGTCGTTCTGACCGAACCTCTGGACTACGACCGTCTCGTTGCAGCGATGAAAGGTTGCTGCCTGTTGCTCACCGATTCCGGTGGTCTCCAGGAGGAGGCCCCTGCGCTCGGCAAACCCGTGCTGGTTCTGCGGCGAACCACAGAGCGGCCGGAGGCCGTTGATGCGGGCACCGCCCGGCTGGTGGGCACCGATCCCGATGTGATCCTGGAGGAGACCTCGCGGCTGCTTGGGGATGCCACGGCCTATCAAGAGATGTCCCGCGCCGTTAACCCCTTCGGCGATGGTCACGCCAGCGAACGCATCCTTGAACGCTGTCGGCGACAGCTCGGGGTCTGAAGCGTCCCTCAGCAGCGATGGCTGTTACCGCTGGTGGCTGCGGCGCTGCCTGGGTGCCGGCGAAGGGTGCCTCCTTTTCGTGGGTCTGAATCCCTCGAGAGCTGATGGCCAGCGTGATGATCCGACCCTGCGCCGTTTGATCGGCTTCGCCAGGCAATGGGGATATCGGGAGTTGCTGGTGCTGAATCTGTTCGCCCGGATGTCGCCGTCTCCGGCGGCGCTGCTGCGGGTGAAGGACCCCATCGGTGAGCAGAACGACGCGATCTTGAACAGCTGGTTCAACCACTGGTCCCGAACATCTGGGGTTGATCTCTGGTGTGGATGGGGGGCGAATGGGGCGCGATGGGACCGGGCTCAGCTGGTTCTTGGAACCATTCAGCGTTTGCTGCCGCACCGCCGACGCTCCGTTCCCGACTCGCCGCATCCTCTGATGCTCGGGCAGACGGCCTCGGGGCAACCGCGCCATCCGCTTTATGCCCCGCGTAACGCCTGTCTTCGCCCTCTTCTCTGGGCAGACCCGGAACCGATCCGTCATCCTGTGGGGACCGTGATGGATGTCTTTCCGCGCTGATGTCCCGTACGCCCCGCCGCTACGCAGTCCATCTCCACCTTGTGGGAGGGCAAACCGAACGGGTGTTTTTTCCGAAACTCGAGACCTTCCAGGAGTGGTACCAAGGGGTGGTCAATGCCGAGAACCAGGGCGGTTTCGTCAACGTTCCCCTCAGTGATCTGGAGGGCGAGTATCTGGTCGTACGCCCCCAAGCGGTGATCGGCGTGCGCGTGGAACCTCAGTTCTCCTCTGTCGATGACGCCTGAGCGTCTGGGCCTCCTCTGGGGCGTCACGGTTTCCTCGGGTGCTGCAGCCCGTTTTCTGGCGGCCAAGTCGGAATTTCCTGGGGTGGTGTTGCTGCTCCTGTCGGGGCTGCTGATCGGTCGCTCTGGTCTGGGTTGGGTGGAACCCCTTGATCTCGGCTCCGGGCTTGGAACCGTGGTGGGTCTTCTTGTCAGCCTGGTGCTGTTCGATGGCGGCCTGAATCTGCGTCTGCCTGGAGACACGATCAAGGCCACGGTGCAGCGCATCGCAGCCCTGCGTCTGTTGATCTCCCTGGGAGGCGGTCTGTTGGCGGCCCATTGGCTTGCGGGCCTCAGCTGGTCGCTTGCGGCTGTGTTCAGTGCCATCGTGCTGGCCACGGGGCCAACGGTGGTCACACCCCTGGTGCGTCAAATTCGGCTCGCACCTCCTCTGGGCGAAGTCCTGGAGGCTGAGGGACTGGTGCTTGAGCCCATCGGCGCCGTTTTAGCCCTGCTGCTGTTGGAGCTTGTCCTTGGCAACCTGCATGGCTGGCGGGAGGTGATGCTTGGCCTGCTGTATCGATTGGGCGGTGGTGTGCTGATTGGCGCGAGCGTCGGCTGGCTGCTGTCAGAACTGCTGCGACGGCTCAAACCCGATCAGTTGAAGGGGCTCCCGCTTCAGCTCAGTCTGGGTTTGCTGTTTCTGATGTATGGCGTCAGTGAGTGGCTTCTGCCGGAATCCGCCCTGCCTGCATCGGTGGCGGCGGGCATCGTTGTGGGTCGACGTCCAGGCCCCCACACCGCTGAATTGGATGGTTTGATTCAGGAACTGGCGCAGTTGGCGATCACGATGCTGTTTCCGCTGCTGGCTGCTGACGTCTCCTGGGCTGAACTCAGTCCGCTGGGTTGGGGCGGCATCCTCTGTGTGCTGTCGTTGATGCTCGTGGTGCGTCCGATCGGCGTAGGTCTGGCCACCATCGGGTTGCCCTACAAGCTTGAACAACGGCTGTTCCTGGGTTGGCTCGCTCCGCGAGGCATCGTCACCGCAGCGGTGGCCTCTCTCTTCGCGATTCGCTTGGAGCAGGCCGGCATCCTGGGGGCAGGACGCCTTCAGGGGTTGGTGTTCCTCACCATCCTGATGACCGTTGGTCTTCAGGGCCTCACGGCTCAGCCGTTGGCTCAGGCTCTTGGCCTGGTCAAAGCCGAGGATGACCAGCCTGCCTCAGCCGAGGCAGCGGCGCAGACGCGGCAGGTCCTCACCGATTCGGGCCAGCAATGACCAGGTGGTGATCAGATCGGGGCCTTGAAGACGCCCCAGCAGAGCGGCGCGCAGTGACTTCATCACAACCCCTTTTTTCACACCGGCTGCTTTGGCGGCATCCCCCAGCCAAGCCTTGGCTTGATCAACGTCGCTGCCGTCCCAAGGGTTGTTCTCGAGCCGCTGAAGCAGGTCCGCAATGGCTGCCTTGGCTCCTTCGATCGCGAGTTGCTCGAGGGCATCGTCCTGGAGCTCCGGACGATCAAAGAACGGTTCCGCCTGATCGACGCCATCTTTGAGCAAGGTGAGGGATGGCCCCAGCAAGGCGCAGAGGTCCAGGCACCAGCTCTTGTCGCTGGGAGGGGTCCAACCGCGTTCGGTCCACAGCGGCGTCAGTTCCTCTAGAAGATGGTCCGCCGTCCAGCCATGCAGAACCTGGGCATTCAGCCAGTTGAGCTTGTCCCAGTCGAAACGCGCCCCGGCTTTGTTGACGCGGTCGAAACCAAAAACGGCTGCGGCCTCACGCAAGCTGAACCGTTCCTCCATGCCCTCCGGTACGGACCACCCCAACAAGGTCATGTAGTTGGCGATGGCGTCAGGGGTGTAGCCCATGGCGCGGAAGTCGTTGATGGAGGTCACCCCATCCCGTTTTGAGAGCTTGCGTCCCTCGGCATTGAGGATGAGAGGAGCGTGGGCAAAGGTCGGCAAGGGCAGGCCCAGCGCTTCGTAGAGGAGCAGTTGCTTGGCGGTGTTGGCAATGTGATCTTCACCGCGGATCACATGGGTGATGTCCATCGCGGCGTCATCCACCACAACAACAAGGTTGTAGAGGGGGTCGCCGATTTGATCCGCCGGGGCGCGACGGGCAATCACCATGTCTCCGCCAAGGTCTGAGCCTCGCCAGCTCATGGCGCCACGCACCAGATCATTCCAGCGAATTTCGGCAGCGTCATCGATGCGAAAACGAATCACCGCTTCACGGCCTTCTGCCTGAAACGCCTGCTCCTGCTCGGGGGTCAGAGACCTGTGGCGGTTGTCGTAGCGCGGGGCTTGATTGGCCGCTTTCTGCGCATCGCGCATGGCCGTGAGTTCCGTTTCGCTGGCGTAGCAGCGGTAGGCCAGTCCCCGATCGAGCAGGGTCTGTATGGCATCACGGTGCTGCCCCACCCGTTCGCTCTGGATGACGGGTTCCTCGTCCCAATCGATCCCGAGCCACTGCAAGCCTTCGAGAATGTTCTGGGTGTACTCGGGCTTGGACCGCTCCTTGTCGGTGTCTTCAATGCGCAGCACGAAAGCGCCTTGCTCGTGCTTGGCGTAGAGCCAATTGAAAACAGCGGTTCGCGCCGTTCCAATATGGAGCGTGCCCGTCGGGCTGGGGGCCAATCGAACGCGCACCATCATGGGTCTTGGTGGTGAGAACGGGACCGACGGGATTCGAACCCGCAACTTCCGCCGTGACAGGGCGGTGCTCTAACCGGTTGAACTACGGTCCCAGATCTGATTCAGAACTCGCGAGACGCGCTCCGAAGAATCTGATCTGTGTCGCTTGCGCGACCTGATCAGTATCAACTGTCGCCCTGCCCTCCGTCAACAACTGAGCCATGGATCAGCCTGGTTTTGTCATGCGGGCGCCACCACAAAAAAAATCCCGACGACAGAGTCGCCGGGACATGAGGGAATACATCGGCTCAACACCGAATAACCAAAAATTCAGGGACGGAATCCTGCAGGTTCGATGAGCCGAACCTGATTGCCGCGGGCTGTGAATTCACGCCCTTGATCACTCTGAACGACCACACGGCCGCCGGACTTGACGCGTATCACTCGGGCACGGACCCAGCCGAGGGCGGCTGACTCCAACACCTTCACAACATCACCAGGTTGAAGATCCAACTCCATGCTCAGAACCGGGAAACTGCACGAGGGGAACATCGGACGCGCCGTGGAGGACTCGAACCCCCGACATCAGGTTTTGGAGACCTGCGTTCTACCAACTGAACTAACGGCGCAAGGCGATGTACCCCTCAGCCAACGTTGAAATTGGCAACTGATTGAACGAGGTCGAAACCTCAGCGATCGAAGCGCTGCTTCACGCGGGTGGCCTTGCCCACCCGTTCCCGCAGATAGAAAAGCTTCGCCCTGCGCACTTTACCGCGCCGTTCCACCTTGATGGAAGCCACTTGGGGGCTGTGCAGCATGAACACCCGCTCAACGCCGATGCCCTGGAAAATCCGGCGCACGGTGATGGTCTGGTTAAGGCCACCATGGCGCTTGGAAATCACCACGCCTTCGTAGGGCTGAACACGCTCCTTGTTGCCCTCGCTGATGCGAACACCAACGCGCACGGTGTCGCCCACATAGATCTCAGGGAGATCGTCCTTCTGCTGAGCCGACTCAAAGGAGCGAATCAGAGCTTCAGTGCTCAGTTTCTTGGCAGGGGCGCCGGAAGCATTGCTGGCCTTCGCCGCTGCTTCAGGTGCTGTTTCCACAGCCGTTTCGGTGTTGTCGTCGGTCACCGCTGTGTCCTTCGAATCGGCTGCCATCCCAGCTCCGCGTTGAATCGCCAAACTATGAGTGTACCTTTCGACGCCATCGCTCCATCAGGAGCCCTATGCCTGTGATCAGCATCCACAGCAGGCCGATGGCGTTGAGAAGAACGACGACCGGTTCCAGGGTGGAACCAAGCCATTCCCCCTCGTGCACGACCATTAGCCAGTGAACCTGGTCCCGGCTGGCTCCGAACCAGTCCCGTGCCAGGCGGTAACTGACACCGGAGAACACCGTCACCAGCAATGGCGCCAGAACGAAGGGTGCAACGCTTCGATGCAGTTCCCGCAAGCGCACGAGCAGCGACATGACCGGCATCAATTCGGTTGCTGTTGATAGCGTGACGGATATTGGGCTGAGCCATGAATCTCTTTGCTGATCTTCTGGCATCCACCCAGGCAGCGCAGGGGCAAGTGACGGCGACGGGCCCGCGCATTCAGAAGCGTCGCGGCGTTGAGATCAAATCAGCCCGTGAAGTGAAGATCATGCGCCAGGCCAGCCACATCGTCGCCACCGTGCTGCGGGAGGTGATGGGAATGGTGGAGCCAGGTCAGACGACAGGAGATATTGATGCCTATGCGGAAAAACGCATTCGAGAGATGGGGGCGACCCCAAGTTTCAAGGGCTATCACGGTTTTCCGGCGAGCATCTGCGCCAGCATCAACAACGAAGTGGTGCATGGCATCCCCAGTCCGAAGCGTGTGATCCGCCAGGGCGATCTGCTGAAGGTGGATACCGGCGCCTATTTCGAGGGCTACCACGGCGACAGCTGCATCACGATCTGCGTGGGAGATGCACCCCAGGAAGCACAGACCTTGAGCCGTGTTGCCAAGGAAGCCTTGATGGCTGGTCTGAGCCAGGTCAAAGCAGGCAACACCCTGTTGGATATCGCTGGAGCTGTTGAAGACCACGTCAAGGCCAACGGGTTCAGTGTCGTGGAGGATTACACCGGCCACGGTGTCGGCAGGAACCTGCACGAAGAACCTTCCGTGTTCAATTTCCGCACCGACGAGCTCCCCAACGTCACCCTGCGTCCTGGCATGACCCTGGCGATTGAGCCCATCCTCAATGCCGGCAGCAAGGCCTGCCGCACCTTGCGGGATCAGTGGACTGTCGTCACTCGCGACGGTTCTCTCTCGGCGCAGTGGGAGCACACCGTTCTGGTGACCAGTGATGGATGCGAGATCCTTACCGATCGGGGCGACTGAGGATCCGGCTGTAGATCCGCCGTCCAAGCTCGGTCAAAGGCATCAAGACATACGTCAGTGGGTTTGGTGTCACGATCACCAGGCGAAATCCCCAGCTCGCCTGGCGAAGTACTTGGCTTGCGACGAAATCGGCGCCCATCACCCCAATCGGATTGAGCGATGAGCGAAAGGGCCCGAGCACCAGCTTGCGCAGGATCAGGGCTTCTCGTCCGGTGGCATCAAGCACCGCACCGCGGATGCTCACAAGTTGCCCCAGCATTCGCTTGGTGAGTTCATACACGGGACTGACGGCAGGCTGAATTTCAGCCTCTGAGGTGTTGATCCACACCTCCCTCGGATCAGCCTGCGGCGATGCTCTGCTGATGGCCTCAAATCGCTGCATCAGCCTCCAGCTGCTCAAGGTGTTGATCTCCAGCGCCTGATTGATCACTTCAGGGCTTTGGCCGCCTTGAGGATTGATCCCGTGGTTCAGCACCAGAACATCGAGCTCCTCCAGATCGGCGTCCAGGCTGGCTTCGTCTCCGCAGCTCCAGCTCACCCAACGGTGTGGGCCGTCCGCTTGCTCTGGAGGTATGGATCCGTGGGTGAAACCGACGACGTGGGCGCCTGCGGAACGGAAGCAACGGGCCAGAGCTGCGCCGAGGGCTCCACGAGCGCCTGTGATGCCGATCCGTTTGCCGAGAAAGGGGGACTGGGCCATGGGGCCAGCTTGGGGCATCCTTGAAACGAGCGGAGCACGAATCAAGCACCAGCTGTGTCAGATGCCGCCCAACTGGTTCTGTTCGCTCCCTACTGCGGTGGCGTCAGTCGCGAGCAGGATCTATCCGCAGCCCTGCAGATCCTGGGGCGTGGCGCACTGCAGGGGCGGCGTCCGGTGGCCGGAAGCGATGGACACCCCTACGAAATCCGCTGGAATGGGGTCGCTGCACCGATGGAGAGGCTGGACTGTCAGCTTCGTTTTCCCGGTCATCCCGAGGGAGATGTTGATTTCGCTGTTACCACCCATCAGCTGGTGGTCTGGTTGATGGATTGTTCCCATCTGCAGCCATCAGAGCCCGATTTGCCCAATGGGTTCTGGCAGTGGTTGTTGATCGAGCGTGGAGATGCTCCTGAACAAGCCTAGATTCAGTGGCGTCAGGCATCACCTCCATGGGAACGACACTGTTGATCGGATCGTGTGAGCCGTTCAGTGGGAAGTCGGCCCTTGTTCTTGGGATTGCTCAGCAGCTCGCCCGTGCCGGACAGCAGATCAGGTTCGGAAAGCCCCTGGCCACAAGCCTGGACTGGGACCCGAACCAGGGGCCGTTGCCTCAACCACTCATCGACGACGACGTTCGATTTGTTGGTGAAACGCTGAATCTGCCGCCTGAGCGTTTGATTCCGTCGATGCATCTGCTGTCGCCGACAACAGCTGCCCAGAGGCTTGGCCAAGGCGAGTTGGACGCTGGCCAAGGTTTTGCGGAGCTGCGCCAGTGCATTCAGTCTGACGATGGACTCACACTCTTGGAATGTGCGGGAAGCCTCCAGGAGGGTTTGCTGTACGGCCTCAGCCTTCCGCAGCTGGCCACAGGTCTCGATGCCAAGGTCGTTCTGGTGCACCTCTGGCAGGACAGCCGCAGTGTGGATGCGCTGCTCGCGGCCAAGCAGACCCTGGGTGACCGTCTGGTTGGAGTGGTGCTGAACGCCGTCACTCCAGAAGAGGTCGACAGCTTGGAGCGACAGGTGGTTCCTGCCTTGCAGGGCCTGGGCTTGCAGGTGTTTGGCGTTATGCCCCGTTCTCCTTTGCTGCGCAGCGTCACGGTCGGCGAGTTGGTGCGGCGCCTCAATGCCCGGGTGATCTGTTGCCAGGAACGGCAGGAACTGCTGGTGGAAACCCTGAGCATTGGCGCGATGAATGTGAATTCCGCCATGGAGTTCTTCCGCAAACGACGCAACATGGCTGTTGTGACGGGAGCTGATCGCACCGACATCCAGCTGGCCGCCCTTGAGGCTTCAACCCAATGTTTGATTCTCACGGGGGCTGGGGAACCTCTCCCTCAATTGATCAATCGCGCCGAAGAATTGGATGTGCCCTTGCTCAAGGTGGAGCACGACACCCTGGCCACGGTGGGGGTGATTGAGCAGGCCTTCGGCCATGTGCGCCTGCATGAAGCCGTGAAGGCCACCTACGCCTTCCGTCTCGTGGAGGAGCATTGCAAGCTTGATCAGCTCTTCAATGCATTGAATCTGACGGTTCAGCACGCTTGATGGTTGCTAACTTCCGATGAAATCAGGCGGCAAGTTTTCCTTGGGTCAGTCACTGGATCTGCCGGCTCTTGATCGGGTTGACACGCTTGCGCAGGAACTCGCTCTGCTGCAGGACAAAAGCCAACGAAGGATCGCCATTCTCGGTAGCCGCCATGTGCCCGTTGTGGCGGTTCACCTGATCGAATTGGTGGCTCGCTCATTGGTGCAGGAAGGCCATTCTCTGATCACATCCGGATCTCAGGGGGTGAATGCAGCAGTGATTCGCGGATGTCTTGAAGTGGATCCCTCCAAGCTCACCGTGCTTTTGCCCCAGAGCCTCGATCGGCAGGTTCCTGAAATCCGCGATCTCCTGGATCGGGTGTTGCACCTTGTGGACAAGCCCGAGCAGGACGACCTGCCCTTGCCGATGGCCAGCAGTTTGTGCAATCAAGAGATCATCAACCGCTGTGATCAGTTGATCTGTCTCGCATTTCACGACAGTGAAACCCTGCTGGCGAGTGCACGAACTGCTGAGGACATGGGGAAGGTGGTGAGCCTTCTGTATTTCGACTGATCAGCCGGCGGCGCTGATCACGGCCCGCAGTCCCTCCACGTAGCAGATGCCAACGGCAGTCACCCCCGTAGCCCAGCAGAGTCCCCTCAGGGGTGGGATGTTGCCGACATAGGCAAACAGATAAACAAATCGGATGCCTGGCCAGATCCACGCTGCTGCGATGGCCGTGGGGCTGCTGACTCCGCTAATCAGACACAACAGCATGGCCGGTGCCCCCAGGGTCAGTGCTTCCCAGCTGTTCTCCTGTGCCCACACGGCGCGCTGCCCGAAGGCGGGCAGCCGTTCAAACATCGCCCGAGGCGCCTGAAGATCCGCCATGGTGAAGTCGGCTTTGGCCCGTCCGGCACCGGTGAGCACGATGCTCACCATCACGACGGCTCCCATCAGACAAAGGGCCCAAGCAAACGCAGGAGTCATGACATCCAATCAATCCCCGGGACCCTAACGGGCTCAGGTGGGCCACACCCAGCTGGAGATCGATGGGTTTCTAAACTGGAGGATCGACAGGTTTGCGACATGGCCAGCACTTATTCCTTCGATGTGGTCTCTGACTTTGATCGTCAGGAGCTGGTGAACACCCTTGATCAGGTTCGTCGTGATGTTGGCAACCGTTATGACCTCAAGGATTCCGGCACCGAGATCGATCTTGAGGAAACGGAGCTGGTGATCACCACGGCCAGTGATATGACGCTTCAGGCGGTGGAGGATGTGCTGCGAACCAAAGCGACCAAACGCAACCTCTCCCTCAAGATTTTCGATTTTCAAACACCTGAAACCGTCGGAGGCAACCGGGTGAAGCAGGTGGTGAAGCTGCGTAAGGGCCTCAGTCAGGAGATTGCGAAGAAGTTGAGCAAGATGGTGCGCGATGAGCTCAAAAAGGTGACGGTGGCGATCCAGGGTGAAAGTGTGCGGATCACCGGTAAGAGCAAAGATGATCTGCAAGCCGCGATTCAGCTCGTCAAGAGTAAGGAGGATGATCTTGATGTTCCTCTGCAGTTTGAGAACTATCGCTGATTAAAAGAAAGACTGGTCGGTGATCAACAACGAGTTTTGAAATTGCTTCGGCATGATTTTCAGTCTCGTCGCTCATGGTTGGCACGTTTTTTCGCTGAGAGCTGACGTTTAATTGCTCAGGTCCCGGGCCCGTCGGGCATCGATGATCTTTGCCAGTTCCAGCACATAGCCTGCGGTGCACCAGCGTCCATGACTGCGAGATCGGTTTTCAGGGTCCGAACGGATTTCAGCGGTCTCGGCCATCACGAGATCCAGCTCTCCCTGCGGCAGGTCATAGAGCTCCTGTAATTCCAGTTCCCGGCTGAGCAGATGGCTGCGAAACCATTTGCGGTTTTGTTCCTGGGGCGGGATGTCTCGGCTCAAGGGGCATCACAGCGTGGATGTGTCATTCTCCGGCTATGCAGGTACTGAGCTGGGCCCAATTCGATCAGGCGGTGCAGCAGTTGGCTTCACGCTTTGCCGGTTCTGCGGTGACCGGCGTTTATGGGGTCCCCCGTGGGGGCCTGTGCCTTGCCGTAGCGCTCAGCCATGCCATCGATCGCCCCTTGCTCTCAGCACCTGAGCCATCAGCCCTGATTGTGGATGATGTCTATGAAACCGGACGCACCTTGCAGGCGTTGAAAGGTCAGGTGCCGCAGGCATCCTTTGCTGTTTGGGTCAGCAAGGTGCGTCCTGATTGGTGGGTGGCAGCCGAGGTTGCCGCGTCGTCGGAATGGCTGGTGTTTCCTTGGGAGAACCTTGAACAGGCCCGTGCCGATGAGCAGGCGTACCGCGCCTCCCGGGGCCTGTGATGCACAACAGCGCGCGCACGATTTATCTGGCGTCTCCTTATGGCTTCTCGGAGCAATGGAAGCGGCTGTTGTTGCCGGAATTCATCGGGGCATTGGAAGCCCTGGGATTGGAGGTCTGGGAGCCCTTTGCTCGCAATGGTCAGGTGAATCTGGCGGAACCGGGATGGGCCTATCGCGTCGCGCAGCGGGATCTGCAGGATGTGCGTGATGCCGATGCGCTGTTCGCCATCGTGAATGGAACGCCTCCCGATGAGGGGGTCATGGTGGAACTTGGTGCCGCCATTGCCCTGGGTAAACCCACCTTCCTGTTTCGGGATGATTTCCGCAGGTGCACCGATTCCGAGCAATATCCGCTCAACCTGATGGTGTTTGCCGGTCTCCCTGAGCGGGAGTGGCAGAAGTACGTCTACAGCGATGTGTCTGACATCACTGATCCCGACAAAGCCTTGGCCTGTTGGGCGCGATCCTGATGTTCGGTTGAATCGTGGTCTTTTGATGCTGCGCGCTCTTGGATGAGCGCTTCAGGGCTGTGATGGTGTTGATCAGTTGATGTTTGCTTGCCTCAGTTCAAAGGGAGCAGGAAGAAGTTGTTCGAGTTGCCTTGTGCCCACACCATCGATGCTCACCTTGGCCTTGCTTGGCAGCAGTTCCTGCATCACCTGACGGCAGGCGCCGCATGGCATCCGGGACCCTGGGGCTGCATCGCTCTGGGCATCGATGCAGCTCACGGCCAGTTCAATCGGTTGTTTGCCTTGGCTGATCGCCGTGAAAAGGGCGACCCGCTCTGCGCAGATGCTCAGGCCATAACTAGCATTTTCCACATTGCAGCCGTCGATCACACTGCCGTCATCACACCGCACTGCGGCCCCCACGTGGAAGTTCGAGTAGGGGCAATGGGCACGTTCGGCGGCCCGACGCGCTCGCGCCAGTAAACACTCAGCGTTGTTCTCGGCAGGAGCCATGGGCCGTTTCCAAAAGGCTGCTCAGGGTTTTCGTCCCAGCTGATTGGGTCAGCCGGGACTGCTGGCTGAGTTCGAATCCCTTTTGATCATCAATGACCAGATCTCCGCTCACAGCGACACGACTCTCCTGGGCAGGACCGCTGGAGGCGCCGGAGTCATTGAATGTGAGCGCTCCTAACGAGGCTTCGTAGGACCAGTGATAGGTCATGCGAGAGCCCGCGATCTGTTCCACACCGGAACTGTTGAAGCGCTCCACCAGGGGGGTGAGTCTGCTGTCGATCACCGTCCGAGGTTCAATCGCAGGGTTCTCAGCCCGCTCAACCCGAAATTGCTGCTGCTTGAGCTGTCGGATGCCTGCAATCGGGCGGCCAGACCACCTGGCCTCCACGGTCTGAATGGTGCAGACCAGTGGAGGTGGAGGTGGTGCTGAGGCCAGCACGGAATGATCAGGCCACAGCCGCGAAGCTTTCGCGGAAGGCGTTAATCGTCGCTTCGATGTCGGCGTCGGAGTGAGCCAGGGACGTGAAACCGGCTTCGAAGGCTGACGGTGCGAGGTAGATGCCCCGCTCGAGCATGGCGCGATGCAGTTTGCCGAAGCGTTCGGAATCCGTGCTCTTGGCTTCTTCGAAGTTGCGCACGGGTCCCTCGCAGAGGAAGAAGCCGAACATGGCGCTGACGCTGGCCGCTGTGATCGGCATGCCAGCGGATTGGGCGGCGTCCTTGATGCCCGCCACAAGCTTCTGGGTTGTGGCCGTCAGCTTCTCGTAGGTGCCGGGCTGCTTGAGCAGTTCCAGGGTCTTGATGCCGGCGGTCATCGCCAGGGGGTTTCCACTGAGGGTTCCGGCCTGATACATGGGTCCAGCCGGGGCCACCATTCCCATGATGTCGGCGCGGCCGCCGTAGGCGCCCACAGGAAGGCCGCCACCGATCACCTTGCCCATGGTCGTGAGATCTGGGGTGACGCCGAAATGTGCCTGGGCACCGCCGTAGCTGATCCGGAAGCCGGTCATCACCTCGTCAAAAACCAGCAGAGCGCCGTGCTCTTTGGTGAGTTCCCGCAAACCTTCAAGGAAGCCGGGTTCCGGTTGAATGAAGCCGGCGTTGCCGACGATCGGCTCGAGGATCACGCCCGCGATGGCGTCGGGGTTCTCGGCGAACAGGGCCTTAACGGCTTCGAGGTCGTTGTAAGGCGCCGTGAGGGTGTTGGCCGTGGTGCTGCGCGGGACACCGGGGGAGTCGGGCAGGCCGAGTGTGGCCACACCGGAACCGGCTTTCACCAGGAACATGTCCGCATGGCCGTGGTAGCAGCCCTCGAACTTGATCACCTTGTCGCGGCCGGTGTAGGCACGGATCAGGCGCAACACAGCCATGCAGGCCTCGGTGCCGCTGTTGACGAAACGCACCATCTCAACGCTGGGTACAGCGTCGATCACCATTTCGGCCAGGGTGTTTTCCAGGGCACAAGGTGCTCCGAAGCTGGTGCCCTTCTCGATCGCTTCCTGCAGTGCTGCGATCACCTCGGGGTGGGCGTGGCCGCAGATGGCCGGTCCCCAGCTGCCGATGTAGTCGATGTACTTATTGCCATCCACGTCCCAGGCATAGGGACCCTTCACCCGATCGAACACGATCGGCTGACCGCCAACCGACTTGAACGCCCGCACAGGGGAGCTGACACCTCCGGGCATCAGGGCCTGTGCTGCGCCGAAGATGGCCTGGGAGTGGCTGGTGTTCAACGCGGGAGCTGTCACTGGAACCGACGCCAAAGGGCTGATGCAAACCGTGCAACATCCTGACTCAGGAACGACCGGTTCCGTTTGCTGTGTTTCTTAATTGCCCACTTCGAACGCATTTTGATGCGTAGTCTTTGATCAGATCGAGATCGATGTGGCCCACGACTGGTCAGTGCTGGAGAGGGATCTGCGCCGATGTCTGCCCCCTCGGGCCATCGTGGCGAAGCGTCAGGAACTGCTTAGTTACGACTGTGACGGACTGACGCTTGAGCGCCACTGTCCGCCCCTGGCGGTGCTGCCGGAGACCACCGAACAGGTCGCTGCGGTGTTGCAGTGCTGCCATCAACACGGTGTGCCGTTTGTGGCTCGCGGAAGCGGCACCGGCCTCTCGGGGGGAGCGTTGGTGGATCAGCAGGCGCTTCTGGTGGTGACCAGTCGCATGCGTCGGGTGCTCGACCTTGATCTGGCCAATCAGCGCGTCACGGTGCAGCCCGGGGTCATCAACAGCTGGGTGACGCGCGCCGTTGCAGGAGACGGGTTCTATTACGCCCCGGATCCCTCCAGCCAGGTGGTTTGCAGCATCGGCGGCAATGTGGCGGAAAATTCGGGCGGGGTGCACTGCCTCAAATACGGCGTGACCAGCAATCACGTTCTGGGGCTTGAGGTGGTCCTGCCCGACGGAACCATCACGCAGTTGGGCAACGGGCTGGCCGAATCCTGTGAACTTGATCTGCGCGGTGCGTTCATCGGCAGCGAAGGAACGCTGGGCATCGCGACGGCCATCACCCTTCGCCTGCTTCGGGCTCCGGAGTGCGTGAACGTGCTGTTGGCGGATTTCGCCACGATGGAAGCGGCAGGGGAAGCGGTGCGATCGGTCACCGCGAGCGGCCTTCTGCCGGCGGGGATGGAAATCATGGACAACGTCACCATCAACGCCGTCAATGATTTCTTCGGCTACGACGAGTACCCCCGTGATGCAGCGGCCGTTCTGCTGATTGAGCTTGATGGGCAGGACGCTGAGGTTCAGGCCTCTTCTGAGCGGGCCGAGGTGCTTTGTCGCGCGGCAGGAGCCCGTGGGCTGCGCCGGGCCCAAGACCCCACGGAATGCGCGGTGCTCTGGAAAGGCCGCAAATCTGCGTTTTCAGCGGTGGGAAAAATCACGCCGACCTATTACGTGCAAGACGGTGTCGTTCCCCGCAGCAGCCTTCCGTCGGTGCTTGCGGCGATTGAACGGCTCAGCCAGGAGCACGGCCTACCGGTGGCCAATGTTTTCCATGCCGGCGATGGAAACCTTCATCCACTGATCCTGTATTCACTGGACCAGCCCAATGTGGAGCGGAGTGTGAAGGAGCTCGGTGCCGCCATCCTGCGGGTGTGTCTTGATGCCGGTGGCAGCATCAGTGGAGAGCACGGCGTCGGCGCCGACAAGCGCTGCTACCTCGACTGGATGTTCAGCTCGGACGACCTGGAAACGATGGGGCTGTTGCGGTCTGCCTTTGATCCAGACAACCGTGCGAATCCCGGCAAGGTGCTGCCCACGCCGCGCACCTGCGGTGAATCGGCCAAAAGAATGGTGACGCTCCCCGCCGGCGTCGAGGTCTACTGAACAGGGTCAGAAGAACGGTTCATCCCCGTCGTCGTCGGTTGGAGGCCAGTCCAGGTCGACGCTGACAGGGGCGTGGTCGCTGGGTTGTTGGTTGCCGCGCATGCCTTTGTGGATGACGCAGCTGCGGGCGAGTCCCAGCAGCTCGTCACATAGATAGATGTGGTCGATGCGCCAACCGCGGTCCCGATCCCAGGCACCGCTCCGGTAATCCCACCAGCTCCAGTGACCGGAATCCGGTTCGAACACGCGGAACACGTCCTGAAGCCGTTCACCGAGTGCGTCACGAAGGGCCTGGCGTTCGGCATCGCTCGCCATGATTCCGCCGGTCTGGCGGTCGGGGTCAGGAAGATCGCGTGCTTCGAGGCCGATGTTGAAGTCGCCGACCATGCAGAGCGGCTCGCCGCGTTGCTCCTGAGCATCGAGATAACGCTTCAGGCAGCCGAGCCAGGCCAATTTGTAGGGGTATTTCTCCGACTTCAGGCTTGATCCATTCGGGACATAAAGGTTGAGCACGCGAACGCCATTCAGCAGTGCGCTGATCACGCGCTTCTGTGCGCCGAGCTCGTTCGCTTCCGCATCATCCGGGAGCTCCCCAACAAAACCGCAGCGCACATCCTCCAAGGGCTCGCGGCTGATCAGGGCGACGCCGTTGTAGGCCTTCTGGCCATGGATGTGCACCTGCCAACCAGCAGATTTGAAGGCTTCCAGCGGGAACAGGGGGTCATCCACCTTGGTTTCCTGAAGACAGAGCAGATCCGGTTGCTCGCTCTCCAGCCAGCTGAGCACCTGATCCAATCGCGTGCGGACCGAGTTCACGTTCCAGGTGGCGATCTGCACGGCTGATCCAGTGGCGTCAAAGACCCTTAGCATCAGCCAACTCTGGATTCCGCTGATGTCTCGCCGTCTTGCGGCTGTCGCTCAGGCTCTGCTGTCTTCCTTGGTGGTGACGACGCTTCCGATGGGTGCAGGGGCCCAGGTTGAAGCTCCCTTTCAGAACCGCGAGGAACGCGAGATCTACGGCGACACCAACGGCAGCGGCTCAATTCTGGATGCCGCCAACCCCATGGATTTGTTGAACCAGATCCGACGGGCGACGGCCATGGACGACGCCACGCCTCCCTCCGATGCCATTGATGCTGCCCTCAAGGCCTATCAGAACCCTCCAGCGACGCCGTAGCGTTGGAGGGTTCTGATCCGATGCTGCGGGCTGCGCTCAATCCCAGCTGTGCTGCCACAACATCGATCAAAGGATCGATCCTTCCGTTGGCGTTCCGCCTTTCTCGGGCTTGCTTGAGCAGGGTTTGAACCGCCTCCGAATTGCCTTGCTCTTGCCGCAATAGGGCCAAGGCCAGCAGGGGCCTTGCATCTGTCTTGTTCTCCGTGGCCAGCTGGCCGTACAACCCCATCGCGGTCTGATCTGATCCGCTTTGTCGCAGCAGATCTGCCAAAAGCAAACCGATCTCCAAACGCTGGCCAGGCTCCAGGCCCTTGAACCGGGCCGTGAGCTCTGCTGTTACCTGATGCTGACGTCCCTGCTCTTGGTCCAGGAGCACCAGCAGCTGCAGAACCTGCAGATCATTCGGATGCAGCCGCAGCAGATGTTTGAGGCTGCGTCGGGCGGCCTCGGACTGGCCATTGCGACGTTGCAGATCGGCTTTGAACAGGGTGAGTTCGCGCGGCGTCGAGCGGCCAGACAGCCACGGTTGCAGCACCACTTCGGCCTCTTGCAGGCGCTCCAGTGTCACCAAGCGTTCCAGCAGTAGGCCCCGTTCTGCTTCGCTGAGTACCTCCTGGTTCTGGAGCTGTTGCATCAGCAGCTCAACCTGCAGATCTTCAGCCTGGCGAGTGCTGCGCGCTCGCGTTTCCGGGGCCATCGATGCCGTGGCGACCCAACCGACCAGTGCAGCCCCCACCATGGACGCCAGCAGCAACAGAATCCGGCGCGGGCTGGGCATCCGATCTCGAATCAGCCACTTCAGTCTGAGGAGATTGCAGTGGGCTGGCTACAGTCTTCACAAGGGCTTTTGACTCCGCCCGGTTCAGCATCAATGCGCGCCCATCCGATTCCCCCGGTCACAGAGCCGTTGCAGTACCGGGCCATCGGTCTTGTGCGCGGCACTTACGCCCCAACCGACCCCGAGCAACTCACCCGTGGCACCTTGACCGATGCCCAGGGGGTCCCCCTGGAAACCGTCGTGCTCGGTCGGGTGCTCACTCTGATGCGGCGGCATCTGCCCCTGGATCAACCCCACCTCTGGGTCGTGTATCCCAGAAGCTGTGAAAGTGATCATCTGCATCTGCAGATCGCTGGGGTCTGGGAACCCAGCACCCTGGCTCCAGACCAAGCCGATGCCTCCGACACCCTGCCGGAAGGGGACGACTTCTTTTCCGTTCGAGGCGAGTTGATCTTCACCAAGCCTGAAACCGGCGAAATGGTGGTGAAGGTGCGGCAGCAGGCCCGTGCCGACGGCCACCGTCCGCTTCCCTTCAAGCTCCAGATCAAGGGAGAGCTTCCCCTCGAAAACCTGCGTCACTTCGTCAGCCTTGACCTGCGCCGCCAGGGCCAGGAACTGCACCTCGAAAATCACGACGTGATTGCTCCGATGCCGACGCGTGGCGGCAAATCCAAGGGAGGTCGTGGACGTGCCACCTCCCGCGCTCGCAGCTGATGGCCGAGGGGGGGCAGGGCTCCACGGGGGCACTTCGGGCCGGCATTGCCGTTGCCGGCATCACTGCCCTCGGCGCTTTTGGTCCTGCCCTGGGTCTGTCTGCTGCCTGGATCGTGGTGGCGGTTGGGGGTGCCCTGGTCACCCTCAGCGTTGATGCCGCCACCTGGGAAGGCATGGGCGGACACATCCTTGCCGAAGCTTTGCCCGGTGGGCAGGAGCGTCTGCGTCGGATTGCGGTGCATGAGGCGGGCCATGTTCTGATCGCGGAAGCGGAGCAACTTCCGGTTCAGCAGGTGCTGGTGGGAACCCTGGCCTGTGTGCGTGCAGGACTGCGCAGCAGCGGCGCCACGGAGTTCGCCGTGCCGGACAGCGTCCGCATGCCGCTGGAGGATCTACGCCGTTGGAGCCGGGTGCTTCAGGCCGGCATCGCTGCTGAGACCGTGGTTTTTGGCAAGGCCCGTGGTGGGGCCGATGACCGCGCTTTGCTGGGACGGCTTTGGGGCCTTTCGGGCCATGACGTGGCCACCGCCCAGCGGGAGCAGCGCCGCGCCCGGAGGGAGATTGAGCAGCAGTTGCGTCAGCAGCGGGAGGTGCTTGATCAGCAGGCCGTTGTTCTGTTGGAGGCGGCTCCGCGTCTAGGGCGATGAGCGCGCTTTGGATTGATGCACCAACAGGGTTGGCAGGGGACATGCTCCTGGCCGCACTGTTGGATCTGGGTGTGGACCAGGCCGTGGTGGAGTCGCCTCTGGCGGCCCTCGGTTTGACGGGGCGCTATCGCCTCACCCAGCAGGAGGCGCGCAGTGCTGGTCTCCGAGGCATCCGCGTTGATGTGGAGGGTCTTGAGGATCAGCCGCCCCACCGCCATTGGTCGGGGATCCGTGATCAGATCAATGCAGCTGCTCTAGCGCCATCGCTGAAGCAACGGGTGCTCGCCGTGTTCACCCGTCTGGCGGAAGCCGAAGCCACCGTGCATGGAACTCCGGTGGAGGCCGTTCACTTCCATGAGGTTGGAGCCATCGATGCCCTCGTGGATGTGGTGGGTGTCTGTGCGGCGATTGACGACCTCAATCCAGCCAGGATCGTCTGTTCTCCGTTGCCTGCGGGGAGCGGAACGGTGGCAACCGCCCATGGCCTGTTGCCCGTGCCCGTGCCCGCCGTGCTTGAACTGGCACGACGTCACCGCATTCCTCTGCTTCAGGGCGGAGATCTGCCCACAGGTGAGTTGGTGACGCCCACGGGCCTCGCCCTGGTGTCGGTTCTGGCGGATCAGTTTGTCGCTCCTGAACGTTTGGTGGCTGACAAGGTTGGTGTTGGCCTCGGCCACCGCCAACTGGATCGCCCCAACCTGGTGCGCCTTGTGCTGCACACCCCAGCCGTTACGGCGGAGGAAGGTCCCCGTTGGGAGTCGTTGGTGGTGCAGGAAGCCTGGATCGATGACGCCACTCCAGAGGAGATTGCGGTGTTGATGAATCGCTTGCGTGATGCGGGAGCGATTGATGTGGCGGTGCAGCCGTTGCTGATGAAAAAGGGCCGCAGTGGTCAGTTGCTCACGTCGCTGGTGCGGGATGGGGATGCCGACCAGCTCCGCAGCCTCTGGCTCAGTGCTGGCAGCAGCATCGGCCTGCGGGAGCGGCGCCAGGGACGCTGGGTGTTGCCGAGGCGGCAGGGTGTGCTCGAAACGCCCTGGGGTCCCGTCGCTGCCAAACAGGTGCGTCGCCCCGATGGCCGTTGCACCGTCAAAGCCGAGGCGGATGCCCTTGAGGCTCTTCAGGCCAGCACTGGGTGTTCCTTTGATGAGCTGCGGGCTGCTGTTGCAGTAGCGCCGTTCGTCAGCACGGACGATTGGGCCTGATGGGCAAGGTTCTCCGGCAACCCAAGCTCTGGATCACGCTGGCCAGCCTGATCTTCATCGCTGTGGCTTTGGCCCAGCAGGCGGGCCAACTTCGCCAGCTGAGCTTGGTGGCCAACGGTTGGTGGTGGCTGGTGCTGGGGCTGGGTCTCACCTGGCTCAGCATCCTGATCAATGGTTTGGCCTGGCGCGACCTTCTGATCTGGTTGAGACATCCTCCCCAGGGTGTTGCGGTGGTGCCGCTGTTTGTGCGGAGCAACCTTCTCAAGTACCTGCCGGGAGGGATCTGGCATCTGGTGGAGCGGGTCCGCGTGCTGCGTCCGGCGATTGGCGGCGGCCCTGCCCTGGCTGGGGTGATCCTTGATCCACTCCTGATCGTGGCGGCGTCCGTTCTTGTTGTGGTTGCTGGTGGATGGCAGCAGGGCCTTGCCCTGCTGGCTCCATGGCCCGCGCTGTTGATGATGTCCCGCTGGCGCGAGCCCCTTCTGCGTCGACTGGAGCGTTCCAAGGCAGTGCAATTGCAGTCGCTTGGCAGTGGGGCACTGGAAAGTGAGGGAAGCGGCCGCGGCGGCTATCCCTGGCGGCCCCTCAGCCTTCAGCTGCTGTTTGTGCTCTGCCGCTTTGCCGGGTTCTGGTGCAGCGTGCAGGCCTTCGGTATTCAAAGTCCGGCACCGTTCACCTGGCTTGCGGCCTTTGGTCTGGCCTATGCCGTTGGGCTGGTGGTGCCTGGTGCCCCCGGGGGGCTCGGGGTTTTTGAGGCCACCCTGCTGCTGCGTTTGGGTGCTGCCGTGCCAGAGGCGCAGTTGCTCGCGGTGGTTCTCAGCTACCGACTCCTCTCCACCTTGGCCGATGTTGTTGCCAGCGGGGCCCTGGTGGCCGATCGGATGCTGGGCCAACGTTTGAAACGCCACCGCTGACCCCCGTGCTGTTGTGTTGCTGAGTCGTCGCCGGATGCTGCAGTTGGTGCTTGGCACCGGTCTTACGGCAGCGGCCCTGCCCTTGAGCGCCGCAAGGGGAGCTGTTCAACGGGTTGGGCTGATCAGCGATCTCAACAGCAGCTATGGCTCCACCCGCTACATCCCTGCCGTGGATCAAGGGCTGGATCAGCTCATTGGCCTGCAGCCGGATCTGGTGGTGTGTGCTGGCGACATGGTCGCGGGTCAGATGCGAGGCCTCACTGGTCAGCAGCTGGATGCCATGTGGCGGGGCTTTGAGACGTCGGTTCTGCAGCGGCTTCAGGCGGCGAACATTCCACTGCTGCCAGCGATCGGGAACCATGACGGTTCACCGGGTTTCCCCATGGATCGTGCTGCTGTGGGTCGGTTCTGGACCCCGATCCGTTCACGAATGGGATTGGTGTTTGTGGATGCCTCGCAGTTCCCGTTTCGCTACTCGGTGCTGCAGGACGGGATCTTCTGGCTGGTCTGGGATGCCAGCTCAGCCCGTGTTCCTGAGGATCAGCTGATCTGGGCACAACAGCAGTTGGCCAGCACCGAGGCACAAAAAGCTCGTGCTCGGTTTGTGGTGGGTCATCTCCCCCTGGCTGGGGTTGGTCTGGGCAAGGATCGCCCCGGTGAGGTGTTGGAGCGGGGAGGTTCACTTCAGGCCTTGATGGATGCCGCCGGCGTGCAGGCCTACATCAGTGGTCATCACCACACCTGGTTCTCCAGCCGTCGTGGACAGCTCGATCTGATCCAGCTCGGCGCCTTGGGCAGCGGCCCCCGGCGCCTGTTGCGTGGTGAAGCGCCAGCACAGCAGAGCTTCACCTTGTTGGAGATCGATGGGGGCAGGGGCACCCTGCGGGAGACCACCTACGCGGTGTCCACGGGACGGCCGATCTCCTGGTCAACACTCCCGCTCCATCTCAACACCCGTGCTGGCTTGCTCCAGCGCAACGCATCAGAGCGTTTGCTGCGGGGGTGACGAGCCCTCTCGTCTGGAGGCGTGATCCAGGGTTGGCACCAAGGCCATGGCGGCGACCAGCCCCAGAACGAGGATCATCAGGGCCGGCAACATCGCTTCGGCCAGCCGTTCATCGCCGGCGTACTGGAACACGCGCACCGAGAGCGTGTCGAAGTCAAAAGGCCGCAGGGCAAAGGTGAGGGGAAGCTCTTTCACCGTGTCCACGAACACCAGCAGCAGTCCGACGGTGATCGGTCCGCGCAAGAGAGGCAGATGCACCCGTTGGAGCACGCGCTGCCAAGGTGATCCCATCCCCGTCGCCGCCTCATCGAGGCTCGGGCTGATCCGTTCCAGGGCTGCATCCAGGCCTCCTTTCGCCACCGCCAGAAATCGATCGCTGTAGCCCCACAGCAGCAGGAGCAAGGGGGCGACCTGCCAGGGGGCGCCCGTGAGCAAAAGGGCCAGAGCCAGGACGGTGCCGGGGATGGCGTAGCCCGTTCCGGCCAGGAAGGTGAGGCTTTTCAGCCATGGGGCGCTGGACCAGCGTTTGGCGATGGCCAGCACCAGCGCTGCCGTTACCGCCAAAACAGCAGCGACCAGAGCCAGCAAAAGACTGCGGCCGCTCAGACTGATCAGATCGTCGTTCCAGCTGGTTTGGAGCTGGTCCAAGTTGCTGGCGGCCCACAGCAGTGGGGTGCCCAGGCTCACGATCGGAGGGATCACGGCGAGCAGTTGCGCCACCCCAGCGCGGAATCCATGCAGGTGCCAAGCGGTTGCATCCCCGCCGGCCACGCCATCGCTCCAGCGCCGACTGCGCCTGCGCAGGCTGCGTTCACACACCACCAACGTCAACACGATCACCAGCGTGATTAAGGCCAAGCTGATGGCGCCTGCAGGATCGCCGTTGGACTGCCAGGTTTCCAGGATGCCCGCGGAGAGACTCGGGATGCCGAGCAGCTGCACGGCACCCAGCTCATTGACCACTTCCATGCCCATGAGAGCGACGCCGGCTCCGATCGCGGGCAGTGCAATGGGCAAGGCCACACGCCGGAAGGCTGACCAGGGACCAACCCCCAGGCTCCGGCATGCCTCCAGCTGACGCTGACCGCTGACGGAGAAACTTTCCGTGCTCAGCAGGAACACATAGGGGTAGGTCGTCAGGGCCATCACAGCAATGCCCCACCCCATTCCGTGAATGGTCCAGCTGTGGCGACTGCCCAGATCAACGAGGATCGCCGAGAGGAGATAGGCCGGCGTTGCCAGGGGAATCAGCTGGGCGATGCGCAGCCATGCCCGACCGGGAAAACGGCAGTTGCACAGCAGCCAACCGTTCGCAGTGCCAAGCAAGGTGCCCAGCGTTGCTGTTCCGAGCAGCAGCTGGATGGTGCCAACGATCTGGCGCATGCCATCGGGGCCAAGATCGCTGAAGCCGCTGTGCAAAGACGTCAGGGCCTCCCTCACCAGCGTCAACACCGGCCAGATCGCAACCAGGCCAGTGATGGAGGCGATCAGGATCAGGGCCAGCCGGGTTGGGCTTGGAACAACACTCCGGTTGGGCAGCAACTTCACTTCAGCGATGGGCCGGACACCGTTGTCGCGACGTGGTGTTGCGACATTGCCATGGAACGAGTCTGGCGATGAACGATGGGGATTGATCGAGGGCGTGCAAACCGCACACCGGCTTCGATCATTTGTCACACTCATAAGCTCGGTCGGTTCCCAAGCTTCATCTGATCTGTGGAACAGCTGCTCCCGATGGAGCCAACGGTTGCTTTAAACGGGGTCTGGCACAGCTACGGCGATGCCTCTGACGGCTGGACCCTGAAGGGGGTGGATCTTCAGGTGGCGCCAGGGGAGCTGCTGGGCCTGCTGGGCCCCTCCGGCTGTGGCAAGACCACCCTGCTCCGCTTGATTGCCGGCTTCGAACGCCCCCGGCGCGGCACGGTGCAGCTGGATCAGCGCATGGTGGCTGGAGATGGGATCTGGATGGAACCGGAACGTCGGGGTGTTGGCATGGTGTTCCAGGATTACGCCCTCTTCCCTCACCTGAACGATTGGCAGAACGCCAGTTTCGGTTTGCCCCGGCGGAATCCCAACCGTGAGCGCGTGGCCTGGTTGTTTGCGTTGCTGGGGCTGAAGGGGCTCGAGCAGCGCTACCCGCACCAGCTCTCCGGTGGCCAGCGGCAGCGGCTGGCGTTAGCACGCGCTCTGGCCCCAGCGCCCAGGGTAGTTCTGCTTGATGAGCCTTTTTCAAGCCTGGATGTGGAGGTGAGGCTCCGCCTGCGCAGTGAGCTCTCCTCCGTACTGGACGCCTGCGGTGCGAGCGGCGTGATCGTCACCCATGACCCCGGAGAAGCTCTGGCGATCTGCGATCGCGTTGCCGTCATGCGGGACGGCGTGCTGCATCAATGTGCATCGCCCCCCGAGATCGTGAGGTCACCGGCGACGCCTTTTGTTGGATCCTTTGTGCTTCAACGCAATTTGATTCCAGTGCAGGCCCATGGCCAAGGCCAGTTGTCTTGTCTCCTGGGAGATCTGGATGCGTCGGCCCCATGGGTCCAGGCGGACCGCGAAGCCTCCGGTGACTGTTGTGTGCTCGTGGATCCGCACGACATCACTGTCGTCGCCGATGCCGAAGGAGAGGCCAGCGTCCTGGGCCGTGAATTTCTGGGGGATGCATGGGAGTATCGAATCCGTGTCGCGGATGTGCTGGTGCGGGCCCACTGTCCGATCGAACAGGAGCATCCTCCCCACACCCGTTGTCGCCTCAGCTTCAGGGATGGGGCCAGAGTCACGCTGCTTCCGCTTGGCCAGGCGTTGGCATAAAAAATCCTCCGCCGCAGCGGAGGATTGGGGAAAGAGAATTGATGGTTTCAGCGTTGGTGATGACGCACCGGGATGGGCACGAGCACCGGCTGGCGTAAGCCGCCACCGCCGTTGTCATCATCGGAATCAGCCAGAAGCCACAGCAGCAGGCTGGCAAGAACAAAAACCGTTCCAAGCAGCAGTGGTTCGACCATTGAGGTTTCTCCCATGGCACGCACAATAAACACCATTCCTGGGTTCTGCTGAATCAGCTGAAACCTTTTCCTGCATCCGGTGCCACACAGGCCTTGAGTTGCTTCCGCAGTTTGTTGTGGTCGATGTTGCGGCCGATCAGCACCAATTGATTTTTGCGATCACCGGTCCAGTCGGTGTCGTCGATGGAAAAGCGTTTGCCTGCCAGATGGAACACATGGCGGCGTTCGCTTTCGTTGAACCAGAGGATTCCCTTGGCCCGGAACACCTCCTGGGGCATCTGGTTGTCGAGGAAGTTCTGGAACTTGCGCAATGCGAAGGGCCCATCACTCTGGAACGACAGGGAGGTGAAGCCCTCGATGTCCTGATGGTCACCGTGCTCATGGCTGTGGTGATGATGTCCGTGGTCATGACCGTCCCCATGGCTGTGGCCGTGACCGTGGTCATGCCCATGGCTGTGATCTTGTCCATGGTCATGGCTGCAGTGGCCATGGTCGTGGTCGCAGTCGCTGTGATCCAGGCTCGGATCGTCGGCGGGAGAACTCACCTTGTCGGATTCGAACAGTCCGACACTGAGCAACAGGGCAAGAGGCACCTCCCCTTTCACCGACCGCAAGATCCGCGCATCGTTCTTGACGGCTCTGAGTTGCTGTTCGACGGTCTCAAGCCGCTCCTCGGAGACGAGGTCGCACTTGTTCAGCAGCAGGATGTCGCCATAAATCACCTGGGCCCGGCCAACTTCCGTGTCCAGAACGACGTCGTCGAAGTTTTCTGCATCGATCAAGGTGATGATCGAATCCAGGCGGGTTTGGTCCCGCAGCTCACTGCCAAGGAAGGTCATGGCCACCGGCAGGGGATCGGCCAGACCGGTGGTTTCGACGACGATGTAATCGAGCGGTTCTGGGCGTTCAATCACCCGTTCCACCGCCTCCATCAGCTCGCCGTTGATCGAGCAGCAGATGCAACCGTTGCTCAGCTCCACCATGTCTTCACCGGTGGTGACGACCAGATCGTTGTCGATCCCGATTTCACCGAACTCATTCACCAGCACCGCGGTCTTCACCCCCTGCTGATTGCTCAGGATGTGATTCAGCAGGGTGGTTTTCCCAGCTCCGAGGAAGCCGCTGAGGATGGTGACCGGGACGCCGGGACTGGCTGGTGCGGTGGTCATGCGCAAGGACCCACTCGACTCATGCTGGCAGCAGAGCGTCAATGGCGCTGGCCAGCTCCACATCCAGGCTGCTGAGGCCGCCGAGATCATGGGTGGTCAGGTCGATTGAAACGCGGTTGTAGACGTTGCTCCAGTTCGGATGGTGATTTTTGGATTCGGCCAGCAAGGCCACCTGTGCCATGAATCCAAAGGCCTCCACGAAGCTGTTGAACTGCAGATCGCGGTGCAGCCTGTCTCCGTTCACAACCCAATTGGGCAGGGTTGTGCTGAGTGCCGACTTCTGGGCGGCATCGAGAGGTTCAACTGGCATGGAAGCCCTGAATCACCTCTCCATCGTGGCTGGAGCCGGTTATCAGTCGCTCAGGTCATGCAATCGATCAATCATCAGATCGGTGTCGGTATCGATGCCGTCGTCGGTTTCCCAGGCGTTGGGGTTGTGGCGGGCCTGAATGGCTTGATTGATCCGTTCGCCATTGCGCAGGCTCAGCAGGGTTTGCGGCGTGGCTGAAGTGGTCTGCGTGGTGCTTTCAGGGGTGGGGCGGCTGGAGGATTCACCGAATAAGTGGCAGGCGATCGTTCTGGTGTGTGCAGCGCTGCGGTGCTCCCAGAGGTAAACGGCTTGCCAGGTGCCCAGCAGCAGTTGCCCCCTGCTGACGCTCAGGTTCAGGGTTTGGCTGGTGAGCGCGGTTCGGATGTGGGCCGGCATGTCATCAGCTCCTTCGTCGTCATGGAGATAACGGCGGTGTTCTGGGACGGCATCGGCCATCCATGCATCCAGGTCCTGCAGCACCCGTGGATCGGCGTTCTCGTTGATGGTGAGGCTGGCGCTGGTGTGCAGGCAGGTGAGATGCAGAGCGCCCTGGTCCAGACCCGTGCTGCGGATCCAGGTGTTCAACCGCCCGTCCAGTCGGGTGAATCCTCTTCCCGGGGTTGCCACTGTCATCTGATGCAGGATCTGCTGCACGCCCACCGCTCTCCAGCGTTCTTTCCTTACTTTGCGTGCTGCAGCACCGTCTGAGTCCATGGCCAGCCCATCTGCCCCCGATTTGACCCTGCTGTTTGACGGAGGTTGTCCGTTGTGTGTGCGCGAAGTTCGCTTTCTGCAGCAGCGTGACCGTCAGGCCCGGCTGGCTTTTGTCGACATTGATGCCTCTGATTACGACGCAGCGGCCCATGCCGGCATCAGTTACCGGGTGGCCATGGGCCGCATTCATGCCATCACAGGCTCCGGGGAGGTGCTGCGGGATGTGGCCGTCTTCCGTGAGGCGTATCGCCTGATTGGTCTGGGGTGGCTTTACGCACCGACCCGCTGGCCTTTGATCGGCAGCGTGGTCGATTGGGTCTATGGGATTTGGGCCGCCCGGCGGCTTCAGATCACCGGGCGTGCCGACCTTGAGACCCTGTGCCAAGGCCGCTGTGAGCTGAACTGACCCGTTCCTATCGAACGGTCTGCGGTTGTCGGTAGATCAGCTTGAGCGGCCAGAGAGCCATGGGCAGGGCGATCCCCAGGGCCAGCTGCAGCATCAATCGGCGCATGGGTCCAGAACGTCTGAACCGCTTCACCATGGCCTGCATCGCTGCTTCGATGCCACTCCAGGTGTCGTTAGGGTGATGGAAAAGGGGGCGAGATGGCTTCTGCCGCAACGGCTTGGGGGCAGCTGGGCGCCCATCTGAGAGAGACGCAGCTGCTCGGCTCGATTCAGAGCACCCTGTATTGGGACCAGAACACCCGCATGCCTTCTGCCGGGGCGTCCTGGCGAGGTGAGCAGCTCACGCTGCTGGCGACCCAGCTTCATGCTCGTCAGAGCTCTGCGGCCTATGCGGAACTGCTGGCCGCAGCGCGTCAGCATTGGAATTCCGCTGAGCGATGCCCTGAGCAGGGCCGCAATCTGGATCTGCTGGAACAGGACCTGCAGCGGCAGCAGTCCCTCGATCCAGCCCTCGTCGCCGCCTTGGCCAAGGCCAAGGCCGAGGGTTACAACCGGTGGCAGCAGGCTCGATCGGCCTCTGATTTCAGCCTCTTCGCACCGGCGCTTCAGACCCTGATTGATTTGCGTCAGGAGCAGGCCAAACAGCTGGATGAGCCGCGCTCCTGTTGGGAGACCCTGGCGCAACCCTTCGAACCGGATCTGCGTCTGGAGCGTCTCGAGGCCTTGTTTGCTCCGTTACGACAACGGTTGCCGCAATTGGTTGCTCAGGCATCCACCCGGCCACGTCCACGATCAGCGGACTGGGATCTCGAGGAGTCCAGCCAGCAAGATCTCTGTGATGAGCTGCTCGGTGCCTGGGGCCGCAATCCCGCCATCACCTGCATGGCACGTTCGCCTCACCCCTTCTCGATCACGTTGGGACCGGCGGATTACCGCATCACCACGCGTGTGGTGCCTGGCCAGCCCTTGTCGTGCTTCCTGGCTACGGCCCATGAGTGGGGCCACTCCCTCTATGAACAGGGGTTGCCGGACCAGAGCCACCAATGGTTCGCCTGGCCTCTGGGACAGGCCACCTCGATGGCGGTGCATGAAAGTCAGTCGCTGTTCTGGGAGAACCGTGTTGCCCGGAGCCGTCCGTTCGCAGAGCAGTGGTGGAAGCGTTTTGCGCAGGTGGGGGCTCCCTTCAGCGGAACCCAGGACATGTGGCAGGCGATGAATCCGATGGCGCCTGGTTTGAACCGGGTGGAGGCTGATGAACTCAGCTATGGCTTGCACATCCTGATCCGCACGGATCTTGAGATTGCTCTGCTGGAGCAGGGTTTGGCGGTGAACGATCTCCCAGACGAATGGAACCGGCGCTATCAGGAACTCCTGGGGGTGCGGCCGATGAACGATGCCGAGGGATGCCTTCAAGATGTGCACTGGAGTGAAGGCCTGTTTGGCTATTTCCCCTCGTATCTGTTGGGGCACTTGATCAGTGCACAGTTGAGCGAAGCGATGGCGGAGGCCATCGGGTCTCCGGAGGAGCATGTGGAGCGCGGCGATGTCACGCCCTTGCTGGCTTGGCTGCGTGAGCACGTTCACCCGCTCGGACGCAGTGTGAATGCCGATCAACTGGTGGAAAGGGTCACCGGTCGGCCCCTGAGCACCGATGCCTTCCTCGACTATCTGGAGAACAAGCTTGATCGGCTGCAACCGGCCCCCTAGCCGCGTGCAACTCGACGGGCTGAGGCGGCCCGTAGGATGCGCCGCGCTGTCCATCGCCGTTTATGGCCAACCTCGATCAGGCACCCAGCCGCAGCATGCCCAACCTGCTGCACGTGCTGCCGGCCTTCGCTGATGAAGCCGAACTTCGTCTCAACACGATCGTGGAGCTCAACTCCAACACGATCAACAAGTACGAGCTGATCACCGAAACCGGCCATCTCAAGCTGGACCGCGTTGGTTACTCCTCGCTGGCTTACCCCTTCGCCTACGGATGCATTCCCCGCACCTGGGATGAAGATGGCGATCCCCTCGACATCGAAATCGTTGGTGTCACCGAGCCCCTGATTCCCGGTTCGATTGTGGAAGCCCGCATCATCGGCGTGATGACCTTCGACGACGGTGGTGAAGTCGACGACAAGGTGATCGCTGTGCTTGCCGATGACAAGCGCATGGATCACATCAAGAGCTGGGAAGATCTCGGTGAGCACTGGAAGAAAGAGACCACCTACTACTGGGAGCACTACAAGGATCTGAAGAAGCCTGGCACCTGCTCGGTGAACGGTTTCTTCGGCACTGAAAAGGCCGTTGAGATCATCAAGAGCTGCGAGGCTCGCTACATGGCTGAGATTGATCCCAAGTTGGTCGACTGAACGCGTCGGCGATCGACTGCTGATCAGGCGGGGGACACTCCCCCGCCTTTTTCATGGCTCAGCGTCCGGCTCAACAGCATCGAAGATCCTTCGATTGGGATGTACACCTCTCGTGAGACAACAGAGCTGAAGGAGGACGAAGTCGGGTCTTTGGTCTCGACCATGAGACCAAAGAGATTCTCAAGAGTTCAGCTCCAAGGCTGCTGCTGCTGTTTTTCTCGCAGCAATGAATACGTTGAGACCAGTGGGTCTTGCGCATCTCATGAAGTGGTCATTGATGCCGGCGCTGTTGGCTGGGTCTGTTGCTCCATGCCTTGCTGCTGAACCTGTTGAGCTGGCCTTGCGGCAACCCGCTCATGCGTCGCGCATCGTGCTTGACCTCAGCAAGCGACAGATCACACTCATGCGGGGCGAGCAGCAGCTTGGGGCCTGGCCTTTGGCGATCGGAGATCCCAAAACCCCCACCCCAAAAGGGGAATTCGCCATCCTCAACAAGAAGGTCAATCCGATCTATGTGACCCATAAGTCGGGTCAGCGGCGGGAGCTGGGCGGACCCAGCAGTCCGATTGGTGATCGCTACATGGCTTTTCACCGCAATGGCCGCGGCGAGTTTGGGATCCATGGAACGGCGTGGCCGCACTGGGTTCAGATTCGCGCGGCCGTCAGCCTGGGCTGCGTTCGCATGCTCAACAGCCACATCCGGCAGCTGTTTGATGCTGTGGATGTGGGAACGCGTCTGGAAATTCGCAGTTGATCAGGCTTCCGGGCGGACGGTGTCGAAGATCTCTTTGAGGATCTCGCCAGCACCCTGACCTTTGAGGGTGTTGGCCAGAGCGATGCCGATGGCTTCGGCGTCGCTTGCTGCGCCACTGGCCTGGTCGCGGATCAGACGTTTGCCATCAAGGCTGGCCACCATCCCGGTGAGGATCAGTTGATCACCTTCGAAGCGGGTGTTCACGCCGATGGGCACCTGGCAGCCACCTTCCAGTTCCCGCAGGAAAGCGCGTTCGGCCAGGCAGCGCTGGGAGGTGGGGGTGTGCTCCAGCACTTTGATCGCCTCAAGCACTTCGGGCTTGCCCTCCACGCATTCAATCCCCAGGGCGCCCTGACCAACGGCGTGCAGAGAGATCTCGCCGGGGATCAGCTGGTGGATCCGATCGCCGAAGCCAAGCCGGCCCAGGCCTGCCGCAGCCAGGATCAGACAGTCGTAATCGCCGCTGTCCAATTTTTCCAGGCGGGTGATCACGTTCCCCCGGACGTCCTTGAAGATCAGGTGGGGGTAGTGGTGACGCAGCTGAGCCAGACGGCGCAGGGAACTCGTGCCCACCACAGAGCCTTCGGGAAGGGTGTCGAGTTTGTAGGCCTGGTTCTTGGTGTTCACCACCAGGGCATCGGCCGGGTCTTCCCGTTCGGTGATGCAGCCGAGCATCAGCCCCTCAGGAAGGTTGGTGGGCAGGTCTTTCAGCGAGTGGACGGCGATGTCCGCACGGTCCACCAGCATCTGTGCTTCCAGTTCCTTGGTGAACAGGCCTTTGTCGCCGATCTTCGCCAGGGCGACGTCCAGGATCTTGTCGCCCTGGGTGGCCATGGCTTCCACCGTGATCTTCAGGCCGGGATGGGCCTTCTCCAGTTCCGCTTTCACCCAGTTGGTTTGCACCATGGCCAGCTGGCTGCGTCGTGAGGCGATGCGCAGTTCGGTGAGGGCCATGGAAAGGGCGAATCAGCCGCCCAGCCTACGCTTTTGGCCTTGGATTCTTTGGTTCGCCTTCACGAGGTTGTGAAGCTTCGAAAGGGAAGATCTCTTTATGAAGAACGCTTAACATTTGCGGGCGTTGCAGCACAGTCATGCCCGGACCCGTCGTCAATGGCGTTCGTCAGGCCGGAGCAATTGGCTCTGTTGCCCCCGACTCGCAAGAGCAGGAGGCCATGCTCCCCTTGGTGGCTGAGGGTTCCATCCGTCTGATCCTGTTGTGCAGTGGCGATGTGCTGATGGCGCGGCTGCGCCACACCACCGATCGCGATGGAGATCACGCGTATCAACTGCTGCGGCCCCGTCTGGTGCGTTCAGCCGCAGATGCCTCACACGATGCTCAGCCCAGTTGGCTGCTTCAGCCTTACCTGGAGGGGCTGACGTCGCAGCACAATCTGGTGCTGTTCAAGGGGGCGGTTGCTTCCGTGCTTGAACCGGATGCTCGCCTGCTCCAGGCCTATGCACTTGAAACTCGCCAGGAGTGTCCCTTGGAGGAAACTCCGGTGGAGCGCCTGAAGCGTGCTTTTCAGGAATTCACGGAGACCTTCGATGCAAACACGTGAACCTGTCGCACGGTCTCTTTCTATTTACCAAAGGAAAACCCCAGTCATGGACTGGGGTTTGATCTCTTCCGTGTGAGGAGGGCGTCTCAATTCCCTCAAGCACTCTTATAGGAGCCCTCTGCTCCATTCAGCTAGGGGGAATGTACTTATGTATTACTCCCGTGACCGTTTGGTCACGGGCCCAGTGCTGGCTTACTTGATGTATTCCTTGAGCACCCCGTTGCGGTTGGGGTGGCGCAATTTGCGCAGGGCCTTGGCTTCGATCTGACGGATCCGTTCACGGGTCACATCAAAAATCTGACCAATTTCCTCGAGGGTCTTCATCCGCCCGTCGTCCAGGCCATAGCGCAGGCGCAGCACATCGCGCTCGCGGGGGCTGAGGGTGGCCAACACACCTTCCAGGTCTTCACGAAGCAGGTTCTTGGCAACGTCCTGCTCGGGATTTTCGATGTCGGCTTCGATGAAATCACCCAGGCGGGAATCCTCTTCCTTGCCGATGGGGGTCTCCAGTGAGATCGGCAGCTGGGCGCTCTTGGCGATGAAGCGCAGTTTTTCGATGGTCATTTCCATCGATTCCGCGATTTCCTCTTCCGTTGGCTTGCGGCCGAATTCCTGGGAGAGAACCTTGGTGGTCTTCTTGATCCTGGAGATCGTTTCGTAGAGGTGCACCGGCAGGCGGATGGTGCGGCTCTGGTCGGCGATGGCGCGTGTGATGGCCTGGCGAATCCACCAGGTGGCGTAGGTGGAGAACTTGTAGCCCTTTTCGTGGTCGAATTTCTCGGCTGCACGAATCAGGCCAAGGCTTCCTTCCTGAATCAGGTCTTGGAAGCTCAGGCCCCGATTCATGTACTTCTTGGCAATCGAGACCACAAGGCGCAAGTTGGATTGCACCATCTTTTCCTTGGCCCGTCGGCCCAGCATCAAGCGCCGGCGGAAGCGGATGAGCGGCATTTCCACCAAGGCCGCCCACTCTTTGTTGTCGGGTTCCCGGCCGTTGTCGCTTTCAAATTGAGCGGCCAGTTCCTCGAGATAGAGAAGATCGGCAATTTTGCGGGCCAGTTCGATCTCTTCGTCGGGACGCAGCAGGCGGATCCGACCAATTTCCTGGAGATAAACCCGGATGGAGTCTTCGGTGTAGACGCCTTTGGGGCCGATCTTGATGCTGGCCAGGGCTTTGGCCTTGGCTTCCTTCTCAGCAGCTGCGGTTTTGGCTTTCTCCTCGGCGGTTGGCTTCGCTGCCGCTGCTTTGGCTGTTGATACCTTGGCTGTTGAAGATTTAGTCGTGGTCTTCTTGGCGGTGGCTGCCTTCTTAGTTGTGGTTGCCTTTTTCGTTGTGGTTTTGGCCTTGGTGGTTTTCGCTGCAGCCTTTTTGGTGGTTCCCGAGGCCTTGGCTTGATCTGCAGCGGCGAGCAGTTCGTCGGCTGCGGCGTTCAGGTCCTTGGCGCTCGCCTTGGTGGTTCGTCGGCGTGCAGGGGTTTTCTTGGCCTCTTTGTCGGAACTCTTGGCGACTTCCTTCACCTTGCCGTCAGCATTGGCCAGAAGAACGATGTCCGGCTTGGCAGCTTTGGTGGCAGCAGGGGTCATGGTGTTAGTCGAAGTCGGATAGAGGGGAGATGCAACAGCGGCAACATCGCGCCAACGGCAATGGCCGGAACCTGGAACTTCCGTTCAAACGAAAGAGAACGACACAGCTGACGCTGAGACGGAGTTCATGGGCTGATGGTGGTGTCCGCGAGTCGACGAAACGCTTGGACTGATTGTGTCTGTGCTGTCCGGGGTGGTCTCAGACCGGTCAAAGTGGCAAGGAACAAGACCTTGACTTCAGACTCTGTGTCTTCCCTCTGGATCGAGCGCAGGGTTGGCAGAAAATGTCCAACCTGTCCACGTTAATGAAGTCTTCCGAAGTTTGCAAGGTCCTGTCGCATTCGCGGCGATGCGTTGAGGTCTGGCTGGAGGCTGGGCGGGAAGGACGCTCCTTCAGTTACGCCGCAGATCCCAGCATGGGATTGATGCCGGGAGATCTGGTGCGGGTGCGCCTCCGGGGTCGAGCCATGCATGGATTGGTGGTGGCGGAGCGGGAGTGGGCTGAGCAGGATCCTCAGGAGCTGCAACCGGTGGAATCGCTCCTGCAGCGAGCTGCTGTCGATTCGGATTGGTACAGCTGGCTGGAGCGGGTGGCGGACCGTTGCCATCTCAGTGTCTTCCGCACCTTGAAGGCGGCTTTGCCGTCGGGCTGGATTGGTCAGGCCGGCCAGCGTTCCCTGGCCGGCGGGCGTCAGATGTGGTGGATTCAGGCCCGGGTCCCCCCTGATGCAGCGAACCCACCCACCCCTCGCCAGCGGGAGCTTCTGGCTTGGTTGGAGGGCCAGGGCGATGGTGCTTGGCAACGGGACCTGCTGGCCAGTGGGTTTGGCGCGCAATTGCTGCCGCCGCTGATCCAGCAGGGCTACCTGGTGCGTGAGCAGCGTCGTTGTGAGGACAAGGGCTCATCAGCTGGTTCTGGCCCCCAGGAGCTTCCCCAGGCCTTGACGGCTGAGCAGCAGGACGTGGTGAAGGCCTACCAACAGCTGTCTCCGGGGAGAGGGCTGCTGCTCTGGGGAATCACCGGCTCCGGCAAGACCGAGGTGTACCTCCAGCTGGCTGCCCAGGAGCTGGAGCGGGGCCGGCACGTGCTGCTGCTCACCCCCGAGATCGGATTGATTCCCCAACTCGTTGACCGTTGCCGCAAACGCTTCGGCTCGCGCGTTGTGGAGTACCACAGCGGTTGTGGTGACGCCGAACGGGTTCGAACCTGGCGCCGCTGTCTTGCTGCCGAACAGCCGTTGGTGGTGGTGGGAACCCGCTCCGCGGTGTTCGTGCCGTTGAAGCCGCTGGGGCTGGTCGTTCTGGATGAGGAGCACGACAGCTCTTACAAGCAAGACGCACCCATGCCTTGCTATCACGCCCGGGACCTGGCTTTGGACCGGGTTGTGATGCAACAGGCACGGCTTGTGCTGGGCAGCGCCACGCCGTCGCTCGAGAGCTGGATTCAATCGGGCTCGGATGGTGCCTTGACCTTGGTGCGCCTGACCCAGCGGATTTCCCGGCAGTCCCTACCGCCTGTGCATGTGATCGACATGCGCCATGAGTTGGCCGAAGGACACAAGCGTCTGGTCAGTCGCGCCTTGATGGATCGTCTTGCGGCGCTGCCGGAGCAGGGCGAACAGGCCGTGGTTTTGGTGCCTCGTCGGGGATATAGCCCCTTTTTGAGCTGTCGCAGTTGCGGCGAGGTGGTGATGTGCCCCCACTGCGATGTGGCGCTCACCGTTCACCGCAGCAAGGCCGGGCGTCAGTGGCTGCGTTGCCACTGGTGTGACCATCGTGAAGACCTGGAGAACCGTTGCAGTCACTGTGGTTCCACGGCCTTCAAGCCGTTTGGGGCCGGGACGCAGAAGGTTTTGGAACTGCTCTCTCAGGAGCTCGAAGGCCTTCGTTTGCTCCGCTTTGACCGCGATTCCACCGGGGGGCGGGATGGCCATCGACGCCTGTTGGACCGTTTCGCTGCTGGAGAAGCCGACGTCTTGATCGGTACGCAGATGCTGGCCAAGGGCATGGATCTGCCGCGGGTCACCCTGGCGGCGGTGCTCGCGGCGGATGGGCTTCTGCACCGCCCCGATCTCCGCGCAGCAGAGCAGGCCCTGCAGTTGCTGTTGCAGTTGGCGGGCCGTGCCGGGCGAGGTGAGCGACCGGGGCATGTGTTGGTGCAGACCTACACCCCAGAGCACCCGGTGATTCAACACCTGGTGGATGGTCGCTATGAAGCGTTCCTCTCCCAGGAGGTGGCCCTCCGCAAGGAAGCGGGTCTGGTGCCCTTCAGTCGCGCTTGTCTGCTGCGACTGTCTGGAGATTCCCCCAGCAAAACAGCAACGGCGGCAGCGGTGCTGGCGGAGCGGATCCGGCCGATTTGTCAGCTCCAGAATTGGTGGTTGTTGGGTCCTGCTCCGGCACCTGTGGCCCGGGTTGCTGGCCGAAGCCGATGGCAGCTGTTGCTGCACGGTCCGGCGGGCTCCCCGCTTCCGCTGCCTCCGGGACAGGCCCTCTGGGATGGCTTGCCCAAGGGTGTGGCGCTCACTGTGGATCCCGACCCGCAGCAGCTTTGATCAGGAGGGCAGTTCAGGGAAGCCAAAGCCCAGCTTCCGACGCACCACCTGCAGCACCATGCTGCTGATCAGCAGCATCAGGATCACCACTCCCCCCAGGCCAAGCGGATTCCAGCGCCAGCCCTGCCAGCTGACTTCGGTGGTGGTGCCGGTAACAGCCGTGCGCTCTACCTGCCCGTGGTTCAGGCTCAGATGAACGTCGAGCCCGGGGATCTCGGGCAGATCGCTGAGGTCCACCATCAGCTGCACGTGCTGCTGCACCCCCAGCAGCCAGTTGCGTTCTTCGAGCTTGAGCGTCGGTGGCGGGAGTGAGACTCCAGCCGCGCGACCAGCCACGGCAACCACGGCCGCCATCTGTTGCGCCAGCTCGTGCGACGAGGCAACACGACTGCTGATCTGTTGGCGTCCTGGGCCTGTTTGTTCGATCTTCAGCCCGGGCACTTCCTGTTGCAGGTCTCGCTCGAATTGCTCCTGCCAGGGCAGCGGGCGTTGCTGGGTGCTCCGCACGTCCCAGGTAAGGGCCAGTCGATCCGGGCCGCGAAGGTCGAGATCAGCCTCGATTCGGACGCAACCACTCAGCAACAGCGTGATCCCCAGCAGAACCGCCATCACCAGCACGGCGAAACCCGCCGCCGGTGAACGCGTCGGCCCCGTCGGTGGTGGTGGCGGGGGTTCGGGACGCCGCGACCGCCGCCGCCGCATGGTCGAGGTCTGCCCGCTGCCGGAGCCATTCAGCTCCAGTTGCGGCATGCGCATCGACCAGCGTTCCGGACGATCCAGGCTTGGGGCTTCAAGAACCCCGAGCAGTTGTTTGGCCTGCTGGCGCAACTTGGGATCGCGGCAGCGACTCAGCAGCCTGCAGGTGGCGATGGCTTTCTCGTCCTGCCCCTGGCCCATCCAGGCGGTGATCATCAGGAGCCGAAGGCCCGGCCCCTCCGGGCTGTTGAGCGGGTGTTGCTCCGCCAGGGGCAGAAGCAGCTCCAGGCCCTGGCCGTAGTCCCCGCGCTCCAGGGCTGCCTCCGCTTCAGAGAGGTCCAGTGCTGCGTCCTGCTCGCTCACCCCTAGCCGCGTCCCACCACCATGGTGCCGATGCCGGCGTCGGTGAAGACTTCGAGCAGGAGGGCATGGGGAACCCGGCCATCAATGATGTGGGCGGCTGACACGCCCTGAGCCAGGGCGCGGATGCAACATTCCGTTTTGGGCGTCATGCCACCTGCGACCACGCCGTCCTCGATCAGCTGTCGCGCCTCTGAGAGACGCAGTTTGCGGATCAGCGAGTCGGGGTCATCGCGATCTTCAAGGATGCCGGGGGTGTCGGTCAGCAGGATCAGTTTTTCGGCTTCCAGGGCCGCCGCCAGCTCTCCCGCCACCGTGTCGGCATTGATGTTGTGGGCTCGCCCGTCATCGGGGGTTGCGGCAACGCTGGAAATGACGGGTACATAACCCTTCTCCAGCAGCGGTTCGAGCACATCGGGATTGACGCGGGCAACATCCCCCACCAGCCCATGGCTGCCATTCCCCCAGGGGCGTGCCTCCACAAGACTTCCGTCACTTCCGCTCAGACCAACAGCACGGGTGCCGAGCTGATTGAGGCCATTCACGATCTGCTTGTTGACGCGGCCCACCAGCACCATCTCCACCACGTCCATGGTGTCGGCGTCGGTGACGCGCAGTCCGTCGCGGAATTCTGCGGGAATTTCCAGACGCTGAAGCCACTGGTTGATTTCGGGCCCGCCGCCGTGAACCACCACGGGTTGGACGCCGACGCAGGCCAGCAGAGCCAGGTCGCGGAAGACGGCAGCCCGCAGCTCGGCATGGGCCATGGCGGCCCCGCCGTACTTGATCACGATGCGCCGACCGGCGAAGCGCTGGATGTAGGGGAGGGCTTCGCTGAGCACCGACACCCTGAGGGCGTCATCGTTGTTCTGGGTGGATTGGGCCATGGCTTAGGCCTCACCTGCCGGAAGCAGAACAACGTCCAGCCGTTGTTCATCCAGTTCCTTGAGTTCCGCTCGCATCCCTTTAGCGAAGAAACGCCCCAGCCGCTCCTGTCGCTCTTTCCAGCGTTCGAGGGGAACGGCTCCCAGCAGGAAACGCATCCGCAAGCCATAGCCGCTGTCGGAATGCAGCTCTTCGATCTCCTCCAACTGCGGGGGGGTGTCTTCATCCCAGAGTTTGAGCGCTTCCAGCGACGACTCCAGGTGGGCCTTCTGGCCGTAGCGCCAGCGCGTCACATCGCCGAGCAATTTGCCCAGTTCTGGGGCTGCAGCTTCGCGTTCCTTTTGAAACGTCTTGACCGGTGTCACCCGGATGGCGGGTGGGAGCTCCGACGATTTCAGGGCCAGCCCCCCCAACAAGATCGGGATTCCGTAGAAAATCGTGGGCAGGCTGAGGTTGGCGCTTCCGGTGGCGTAAGCGGTGGCACCGACCACGGTCAGCACGCCTCCGGCGATGGTGACGAGGCTGCCGGGGGAGAAGAAATCCTTCATGAAGGCCTTGGCTTGATCGTCATTTTGACCTCTAGGCCATCAGGATGGAGATCCATTGCCTCGAGCCAGATGCCAGATCCATCGTCGACCGGCATCGATGATCTGCTCCAGCAGCTCGACCGTGATCGCAGCTGGTTGCTGCAGCAGATCGATGGGGGCCGCTGGCCCGAGCTGCGGCTGGATCTTGCTGCCCTTGAACGGGAGCTCGGGCAACTGATCACCCGAGCTTCAGAGCTGCAGGACGAAGCGGGCTGTTAAGCGGCGACGCCCCGCGATTGTCCTCTGATTCAGAAGGGGATGTCGTCGGTGTCGGGCACCAGGGGCGCCGCATTCCAGCTGGCCGGTTCGGGCTCTTTTGCCACCTTGGTCGGTGCAGCAGCGGGGGCCTGGCGGCTGGGGGCCGGGGCTGAGGGGTTGCCCGAAGGAGCTGCACCCGTGGCTGCCGCGCCGATCGGATGAAGCCGAGCCAAGGTGAATTCAGCCCGTTTTTCCTTCATGCCATCGCCCCGGGGCATGGTGTTCATCCGCAGCCGGCCTTCGATCAGCAGCCGCTGCCCGGTCTGCACACGGTTCTGCAGCTCCTGGGCCAGGTTGCCCCAGCCCACCACTTTCAATTCACCTGGCGGATCACCCTCCCGAAGGGGGTCAAAGCGCACGGCCATCTCCGCAATGGGAGTCTGGTTGTCCTGGGTGTATCGAACCGTCGGTGCGTCGATCACCTCCACTTCGAGCACGCAATGGTTCATGGCTTGAGCTGGTGTCGGCGCACATCCTGATGCAAGGCCCCGCGAATGACCAGCGTCGTGTCCTGCTGCTGGCTGGAACCGGTGATGGGCCGCGCTTGGTGAAGGAGCTCTCCCGCCGCCATTGGCGTGTGAGCGTGAGCGTGGTGACGGCAACTGCAGCCAAGGCCTACGCGGGATTGCCTGTGGAGCGCATCTCAATTGGTGCCCTGCAGGGCGTTGGCGGAATCAAGGCAGCTCTGCATCAGGCCGGTCCTTTCCGTTGGGTGGTGGATGCCACGCATCCCTTTGCAGCTCGAATCAGCCATGACCTGGTCACGGCCTGTGCGGATCTCGGCCAACCGCTGCTGCGTTATGAGCGTCGCCTTGAACCGCTGGGGGCGGCCTCTCTCCTGGTTGATGTCGATGCATTGGCGGCCCAACCGCTCCAGGGCCAACGCCTGCTGCTGGCCATTGGAGGCCGTCATCTTCCGGCCTTGACTGCTGCTGTGCGCCGCGCTGGAGCCATCCCCTATGGCCGTGCGCTTCCATCCCCCGATGGAGTGCGCGCAGCCTTGCGGGCAGGTTTGCCCCCGGATCACCTGGCCGTGGTGCGCCCTCTGCAAGGGGAGGTGCCGGGGGCGATCGAGCGGTCTCTTTGCCGTCGCTGGGACATTCGGGTGGTGCTCTGCCGTCAGTCCGGTGGTGTGACGGAACAGCTCTGGCATCAACTCACCACAGATCTGGGGCTGAGCTTGCTGCTGTTGCGGCGTCCCTGCCCCCCCGACGGAATGGAATGCGTCGAGGATGTCAGCAGCCTGATGGATCGGCTTGAGCGTGATTGAAGCGAGTGGGCTCGTGCTGGCCCTCACCACGGAAGCGAATGCTGAGCGCGCCCAACAGCTGGCAGAGGCCTTGCTGGAGCGCCATCTCGTGGCCTGTGTGTCCATCCACCCCGTTCAGTCGTTCTATCGCTGGGAGGGAGCGTTGCAGGCGTCCCATGAGGTCCAGCTGCTGATGAAGACCTCAGCTCAGCATGTGGCCGCTCTGCGCTCGGCCGTCTCCGAGTTGCACAGCTACGACACCCCCGAGTGGTTGTGCTGGCCGGTGACGGCATCACCGGCCTATGGGGCCTGGGCCATTGCTGAGCTCAGTTCAGATGCGTCTCCGCCAGCTGCTTGAGGGAGACCTGGGAGCGAGCCCCCAGTTGGGTCACAATCTGGCCGGCGCAGAGGGCTCCGAGCTCACCACAGCGCTCCAGTGACTCGCCCTGGGTGAAGCCATGCAGAAATCCCCCGGCATAGAGGTCTCCTGCTCCCGTGGTGTCCACCAGGTCTCCCAGGCCGAAGATGCCTATATCCCAGCGCTGGTCTCCACTCAGCACAACGGACCCCTGGGCGCCACGGGTGATCGCAATCACTGAGCAGCAGCCGCGCACCCGCTCGAGGGCCTGGTCGAAATCGTCGGTCTCGTAGAGCGACTGAATTTCAACGTCATTGGCGAACAGCACGTCGACGTGGCCATTCACCAGCTCGAGAAAACTCGCTCTGTGCCGATCCACACAGAAGCCGTCTGAGAGAGAAAGAGCCACCTTGCCGCCTGCTTCACGGCAGGCTTCGGCGGCGGCGATGAAGGCCCGTTTGGCGGCTGGACTGTCCCAGAGGTAGCCCTCCAGGTAAAGCACCTTGGCCTGTTTGACCATGGAGAGGTCGAGATCCTCGGGCTCCAGTTGGGTGGACGCCCCCAGGAAGGTGCACATGGTGCGCTCGGCATCAGGCGTGACGTAAATCAGGCAGCGCGCTGTTGTGGCTCCACTGGTGGCTGCTGGGGTCTCAAAGCGTGCCCCAACGGCCCGGATGTCATGGCTGAAAATGCTGCCGAGCTGGTCGTCCCTGACGCGGCCGATGAAACCGGCGCGTCCGCCGAGCTGCGCGATGCCCACCATCGTGTTGGCGACCGATCCACCTGAGGTCTCGAGGCCCGTTGCACTGGCCTTGTAGAGAGCTTGGGCCTGTTGTTCATCGATCAGCGCCATGCCCCCTTTCTGGAGGCCGTGTTCAGCGATGAAACCGTCGTCCGTCTGCACCAGAACATCAACGATGGCGTTGCCGATGCCAACGACATCGAGACTGCAATCGCTGGGGAAACGGGTCTCTGATGACATCGGGGCGTGGAAAGCAGCCCCGAAGTATGAACGTCAGCGGCTCAGGCGCTCAACAGGGCTCGCTTGGGGCCATGGATCGGATCTTCGACAACGATGGTCTGATCACGGCTGGCCCCCAGGGAGACAATGGCGATCGGCACTTCCATCAGATCAGCGAGGAAGCGCAGGTAATCCATGGCTGGCTTGGGGAGATCCTCAAGGCTGCGGCATTCCTCGGTGGAGCACTGCCAGCCAGGCAGTGTTTCGAAGATGGGTTTGCACTGGGCGAAGTCATCGGCACTGCTGGGGAAGTGCTCGATTCGCTCGCCGTTGAGTTCATAGGCCACGCAGACCTGAATTTCGTCCAGTTCGTCCAGCACATCCAGCTTGGTCACAGCCAGACAGTCCAAGCCGTTGACCTGCACGGCGTAGCGACCGATCACGCCATCAAACCAGCCACAGCGCCTCTGGCGGCCCGTGGTGGTACCGAATTCGCCACCCCGTTCCGTGAGCTGGTCATTCAGGCTTCCGCTCAGCTCAGTGGGGAAGGGGCCTTCACCCACGCGGGTGGTGTAGGCCTTGGCAACGCCGATGACGCGATCAATCAGGGTTGGGCCCACGCCTGCACCGATGCAGGCCCCGCCGGAAACGGGGTTGGAGGACGTGACGTAGGGGTAGGTGCCGTGGTCCAGGTCCAGCAGCGTGCCCTGAGCACCTTCGAACAGGATGTTTTTGCGATCTCGCGCTGCCTGATGAATCGTCTGGGTGCACTCCACCACGTGGGGGGCCAGGCGCTTGCCGTATCCCAGATATTCCTGGATGACGTCTTCGGCGTTCAGGGGTTCAACGCCGTAAATGGTCTGAAGAAGTTCATTCTTCTCCTGCAGTGGGCCTTCAAGGCGATCCCTCAGCCGCTGTTCGTCCAGCAGGTCGATCACACGGATGCCACTGCGCTGCGACTTATCGGCGTAGGTGGGGCCGATTCCACGGCCTGTGGTTCCGATCCGTCGTGCTCCCCGCTGCTTCTCCATGGCCTGGTCGAGCAGGCGGTGGTAGGGCATCGTCACGTGGGCTGTGGATGCCAGGCGAAGCCCTGAAATATCAATGTCGTTGGCGATGAGCATGTCCAGCTCACCGAGCATCACCTTGGGATCCACCACCGTGCCGGATCCGATCAGACAGATCGTGTCGGGATAGAGGATTCCAGAGGGAATCAGATGCAGCTTGAGCACACGATCGTCAACAACGATCGTGTGGCCTGCATTCACACCACCCTGATAGCGAACCACCACATCGGCGGAGCGGCTCAGGAGATCGGTGATCTTTCCTTTTCCCTCGTCACCCCACTGCGCTCCGATGACGACAACGTTGGCCAAGAACACGGCGGCCCGAAGCCGCAGATCTGCACAATCCGCGAGTATCTCAGATCTCGGGTGGCCTCGTCAAAACCGAGCTGGTTTCGGGGGCTCAGCTGCCCCGGACCACTGATTTCTCAGCCTTGTTGAGTTCCTTGGCGATGCGGTCATGCAGCGCTTCCGGCAGGGGGCGATTGGCGTAGGAGGCGTAATGACCAGCCAGCGAATTCAGCGCGGTCTGCATCGTGGTGAAGGAGCTGAGTCCGTTCACACGGGGCTGGGGCCGATAACGGGACATGTAGTCGTTGATCAGGGCCCGGGCGTCGGCCTCAGCTTCGGCGTGGGTGGGATCGTCCTGAGGCAGGTCGATCACCGTCAGCAGAGTGCGGGAGACAGCCACGGTGTCTTCCACGTAGTCGCCGCTCAGACGAGCTTCAGCGTCCCCACTGCAGGCCGTCAGGAGGAGGCACAACCCGAGGCCAAGGGCTACGGCGGCCCGGCTGAGGGGGCGAAGCAGGCGTGTCAGTGCGGAGAGCATGAAACCCTTCAGTGTCATTCGACTTTAGGGGTGGACTGCCTTGATCAGGCAGGTCACAGCCTCAGCGTGGGGAAGCTTTTGCACCTCGCGGCTGCTGCGGCAAACCAGTTCAACGGTGCCTTCGCTGGCGTCCCGTCCCACCACGATCCGCCAAGGGATGCCGATCAGATCCGCGTCTTTGAACTTGACGCCGGCGCGTTCTTTGCGGTCGTCGATCAGCACATCCACCCCAGCGTTCTGAAGCTCCGAGTACAGCGCTTCCCCCAGCTGGGCCTGGGTCTCGTCCTGGATGTTGGCAACAACCACGATCGCCTCGAAGGGGGCGATGGCCGTCGGCCAGCAGATGCCGCTGTCATCGTGATGCTGCTCGACGGCAGCCTGCGCCAATCGCGAAACGCCGATGCCGTAGCAACCCATCCAGAACGGTTCGGTCTTGCCGTTCTCGTTGGTGAAACGGCTCTCCATGGCCTCGGAATATTTCCGGCCCAACTGAAAAATGTGGCCGACTTCGATGCCTCTTTTTTCCGTCAGGCGTGATTCCGGGTTGTGTTGGCAGACGTCACCGGCCCGTGCATTACGCAGATCCAGGCTGGTTGGCTTCTGCCCGATGGCGGTCCAGCTGGTGTTGAAACGGTGCAGATCGGGCGTGTTGGCACCACAGATGAAGCTGCCGAGTTCGCTCGCGGTTTCATCCGCCAGACGCAGGAATGTTGGCTCCCAGGTCTTGGCTCCCTTCAGAACGTCATCGGAGAGGTCGGGCCCGATCGATCCAAAGGGGAGAGGATCAATCTGCTGACGGTTGTTGTCCTCTGGTGTGATCGGGCGGCAATCGAGAACACCCTTGTTGATAGTTCGGCTGACCGCGTTCACGACCTTGGTGGGATTGAGCTCCTGGTCACCACGGAGGCTCACCAACAGCGGTTGGAGGGTCTCATCGTCCAGGGTCGCCACCAACAGCAGCACCTTCACCACCTGGCTCGGATCCCAGCCTTTCGCGTCGCAGAGGCTTTCGATGCTGCCCAAGCCAGGGGTTGGAATCGATTCCTCCGGGCCGTCGGGAAGAGGAGATGCGGTGGATGGGATCGAAACAGCCTTCTCTTGGTTGGCGGCGTATTGGCCGTCATCGCTGATCAGGATCAGGTCTTCCCCGGCATCCGCCGTCACCATGAATTCCTGGGAGGCGGCACCGCCGATCGCTCCGCTATCGGCATCGACGGGGACGGCATTCAGGCCACAACGTTCAAAGATGCGGCGATAGGCCTGATCCATCACGCCATAGGTCTCGCGAAGATCTGCTTCGCTGGCATGGAAGGAATACGCGTCCTTCATGATGAATTCTCGGCCTCGCATCAGGCCAAAGCGGGGACGGATCTCGTCGCGAAATTTGGTCTGGATTTGATAGAGGTTCACCGGGAGCTGCCGGTATGACCTCAGCAGCTCACCTGCCAGGCTGGTGATCACCTCTTCATGGGTCGGACCAAGCCCCAGTTCTCTGCCCTGGCGGTCTTCGAGGTGGAACATGATCCCCTCGCCAGCGGTGTAGCCCTGCCAACGCCCGCTCTTCTGCCAGAGCTCAGCAGGGTGCAGCTGCGGCAGCAGGGTTTCCTGGGCGCCGGCGCGGTTCATCTCCTCGCGCACCACGGCAGTGATCTTTTGCAGCACCCTCCACATCAAGGGGAGGTAGGCGTAGATCCCTGATCCCACACGACGGATATACCCGGCCCTGAGAAGCAACTGATGCGAGGTGATCTCCGCTTCGGCGGGAACATCCCGAAGCGTCACCAGCAGCAGGCGGGAGACGCGCATCAATCGCAACAAAATGGGATTTGGAAGTTATCACCGCTTCGGAGGCATGCCGATCGCGGAAGTGTCTGTTTTGCTGGAATTCCCCTGGGCGCCCTGAGTCTCGACTGCTACCGTCCAACTCAATCCAGCCTGTCCTAGGCCCGTCTCATGTTTCCTCGGTCCGTTGAATCTGTGGCGACAAGCGTTCAACAAGCGACCGAACTTTCCATGGATCCGGCCAATGCGTCAGCTCAAGCCGAGGCCCTGGTGGGGATCGACGACGTTCAGAAATCCCTGAACCGCTCCCGCGCTTCGGTGTATCGCTACACCAACACAGACCCACGCAACCTCAACCCTCCGTTCAACCCCCGCAAGCTGAACCCGGAGTACCGCAGCGATCAAAAAGATCCGCTGATGTTCCACCCCAATGAGGTGGCGCGCTTCGCCAAAGATGTTCTCCGCATCAAAGAAGTCACTGTTGAGGTGCTGAACTCTCCATCAACGGCGACGCAGCAAATCCTGGGATCGATCCTTGAGGAGCTTCGGCTGATCCGTACCCATCTCGAGGCGAGTGGGGCATCCCCTTCTGATCTGAGCGCACGACTCGACCAGCAGGACCGGCCCGCTGCTTAATGATCGGTGCGTCCTGCTTTTTGCAGTGACAGAATGGGTTCAACAACGTTGTGATCGAAAGAGGGAGCTTTCTCAAGCCCCCCGTTTTATGGCCTCAGATGTTCCCCACCCGTCTCACGACGACGCCATCGCGTCTTCGGAGGCGGATGAGCCGTTCAGTCGTCGCGCCTCGTTGACGGCCATCAAAGGACTGCTGATTGCTGTTGTCAGTTTCAGTGCTCCCCTTGTGGCTGTGATCACAGATCGAACCTTCCCTTCTCCGCGACTGATCCCCACCGCTTCTGATCGGCATGGATCTCCATCAGCTCCCCCCGTCACCTTCGCCAGGCTTGGTGAATCTCATCGTTGAGATTCCGGCAGGAAGCAGAAACAAATACGAGTACTCCGCCGAAGCCGGCGTGATGGTTCTGGATCGGGTTATGCACTCCTCGGTGCGTTACCCCTTTGATTACGGCTTCATCCCCAACACGCTGGCGGAGGATGGATCTCCCCTCGACGCCATGGTGATCATGGCTGAACCCACGTTCGCTGGTTGCCTGATCAAGGCTCGCCCCATCGGCGTGTTGGACCTCCACGACAAGGATGTTTATGATGGGAAAATTCTCTGTGTCCCGGACGCAGACCCCCGTCAGGACGAGATCCGCAGCATTCGTCAGATCGCTGCCTCCCAGCTGGAGGATGTCGCGGAATTCTTCAGGACCTACCGCACGTTGCAGGGCAGCGTCGTATCGATTGATGGATGGCGCGACCTCGATGCGGTTCAGCCATTGCTTGATTCCTGCATCAATGCAGCCGATTGATCTCAGGCAAGAGCCCCTTGATCAGGCCGGATGCTTGTAAGTTGGTTCGCACTGAGATTTGCGGAACCCGTGCCCACCATCCGATTCGAGCAGGAAGGCCAGCAGGTTGGCTGCATCGAGGGCGCAAATCTGCGTAAGGCTGCACTTGATGCAGGCGTTAATCCCTACAAGAGCCTCAACAACCTCAACAACTGCAGTGGCGTTGGTCAGTGCGGCACCTGCGTGATGGAGGTGGTTGAAGGGCAAGCGAACCTGTCCCCCCGCAGCGATGTTGAAGAGGTCTATCTGGCCGATCGTCCTGCCAACTTCCGCCTGAGCTGCCGCACCACGGTGTTTGGTGATGTCACCGTTCGCACCCGCCCCGCTGAAGGTGTGGGCCGCGGCTCCAACAGCCTCGTTGGTGCGATCAAATCCCTGTTCGGCCGCTGAGCCTTGGCCGGAACCCTTCAGGTTTACAGCTACAACCGCTGCAGCACCTGTCGAAAGGCATTGGCCTGGCTCACTGAGCGAGGCATTGCCCATGAGGTGCACGACATCACCTTGACTCCACCGTCGAAGGAGATGTTGGTGGCCGCTCACCAATCCCTCGGTGACAGGAAACTGCTGTTCAACACCAGCGGCCAGAGCTATCGCGCCATGGGTGCGGCAGCAGTGAAGGCTCTGTCGGATGAAGAGGCTCTCGAGGCTTTGGCTGCTGATGGAAAGTTGATCAAACGACCGTTCGTGGAGGTGAATTCCTCCACATACCTCACCGGCTTCAAGCCTGATCTTTGGGAGTCGGTCTTCCAGGGTTGAAGTTCAAGCCATCCAATTCGCTGATCAGGGCGTCCACATCGCCTTGGTCGCGGATCTGACGGAAGCTTGAGCGTTTGATCTCTTCCAGGAGGGCGACCAGCAGATCCTGGCTGCGGCTCAAGACAGGCCCCTGTTCCAGGGTGTGGGCTAGCTCCTCCCAGAGACGATCCAAGGCCTCGGATCCAAGCGATTCCAGAACAGGGTCCCGCTGACCGATGCGGTTTCCGGCTCCCTTGGACAGGTCGAGCACGGAGGTCACCATGCTTTCTGCCAGCTGGCGGCTGAATTCCGATTCGGCGTTTTGCAGTCCAGGCAGTCGCCGCAGGGCATCCGGCACCACGTTCCGGTCCAAGCTCTGCTGCACCAGATGGCTGATCACGGCTTGCAGTTGCGGTCGCATGGCCGGGCCAATGCGGGTGAGCAGAAGGGGAAGCCACAACCGCAGCAGCTCGATCACCTCCCGCTCATCGTTCAGATCACTGCTCTGGTAGCTGCAGAGTCCGCGAACCCTTTCCGGCAGCTGTGGTGATCGGATCAGTTGCTGCAGAGCATCGACCACCCTGACGGCGATCACTTCAAACAGCTCCACAGCCAACAGGGCCACCACGCCGCGGCTGATCACGGCCCGCAGCGGTTCGAGTTGCAGGAGGCCCGCTCCGCAAAGCCGTTCTGTGACCGGAACCACCCGGAGCCAGCGCGCAAACGGCAGCAGCAGGGGCAGGTCGATCCAGCGGCGTAACAGGGCATCGCGCCAGCGGATCGCTGGATAGCGCTGTTTCAGGCGCCAGGCACGCAGAAGAATGTCGAGCAGAAACAGCAGTTGAAATGGCGTGTCGATGCGCCAGCTCAAATCGCTGGGGCGTCCGTTTTCATCGATGCTTCGCCAGTAGTTGCTCTCCACCAGCGGCAGGATTTGCTGGCTCCAGAACTGACGCTCCTGGCTCCAGGGGGAGCGTTCCAGATGCTCGGGGCTCAGGAGAAGGTTGGCGGAGTCACGGGCTGATTCCAGGCCGGTGCGGGCGCGCAGTCGGTTCTTGAATTTTTCAAGCGCGCCGGCTTGGCCTGAACTGATGAACGGGTTGCTGTCCATCAGCGCTGTGGTGAGCACCACCTGCTGCTGCAGCAGATCGGTGCTTTCCGCCGTGCGCGGGCCGTTCTGCTGCAGGGCCCGATCCAGGGCGGTGTAGGCCTTGAGGTAAGCCTCGGTGTCGCGATGGGGTTCGATGCCCTTGAGGGGATCCAGCCACGGGGTGATGTCCGGCAGCCAGGGCAGGGGAACCACCAGGGGAAGCGATGGCACCGGATAAAGATTGCGCTGCAGCCAGAAGTTGCGCAGGGGGATGTAGGTGAGGTCGATGGCGACCCAGGTGAGATTGACTGCGGCGATGACAGCAATGGCTTGGTCCCACCGGCGCCAGCTGAACAGGCCGTGTTGGGGCTTGAGGGCTTGCCAGCGTGGACGGATCATGGGGCCTGCAGGCTCCCCCTATCGTGGGTCGAAAGATTGAGCCTGCCCACATTGAACGCGGAGAGAGAACCTTCCGATGTGAAGGGCAGAGTGAGCGCGATCTGGGAGTTTTGGGCCCCTTTTCTGTTCACGGTTTCGCTGTATCTCCTGTTCCGGCAGTTCGCCTTTGAAGCCCGCTACATCCCTTCAGGGTCGATGCTGCCAGGGCTTCAGGTTGGCGACAAGTTGATCGTCGAGAAGCTGTCCTACCGCTCCCGACCTCCTCAGCGGGGGGAGATCGTTGTGTTCAATTCCCCCAGTGCCTTTGATCCCGTTTGGAAATTGGAGGGGGGGCAACCCAATCCACTGAAGTGCGGCTTCGTTACCTTCCCGGGCATCAGCTGGGTTGTGGATCGTGTGCTGTTGCAGCGTTATCCCGAATGTGAGGCCTGGATCAAGCGGGTGGTGGGTGTTCCTGGTGATGTCGTGGAGGTGAACAGCCGTGGTGCCGTGAGCATCAACGGCAGGGCCTTCAACGAGCCCTACGTCACCAACTTCTGCTCCGATCGCGACGGAATGATTGGCTGCAAGGGCCTCTATGCCGTGGTCCCCGAAGGCAACGTTGTTGTTCTGGGCGACAACCGCCGCAACAGCCAGGACGCCCGTCGTTGGCCAGGCGGCCCATTTTTGCCAGACGATCAGATCATTGGCCGTGCCGTCTTCCGCTTCTGGCCCCCTTCGCGCATCGGTTCGCTCAGCAATTGAGGCCACAGGCCACAACGCGTCCTTGAAGCTCGCGGCCCAGCCAGGGAATGTTGGCGGCACGCGGTGCGCCGGGGGTGTTGCTGCTGATGGTCCAGCGTTGATCGGGATCGAACAGCAGCCAGCGCCGGCTGCCCTGCTCAAGCTGTTCAGGGGGCTGGTCGATCAGAGCCGAAGGCCCAAAGCTGAGGGCCTGCCAAAGATCTTCCGTGGTCCAGCGGCCCGGCCGCACCAGGGCATTCCACAGCGCAGCAAGCACCACATGGTGGCCGCTGAGGCCTGCGGGGCGCTGGTCGCCCGGCAACAGCATGTCCTCCGCATCCAGAGGAACAGCATGCACAGCCACGGCAGTGATCGTTCGCTGCTGAACGGCCTCGATCAACTGCTCGCGATCGTCCGGGCCACCGAGGGAGGGGCAGACGCGCCAGCCCGGATCGCTGCTGGCCAGCATGCTGCGGTCGGTGAGGAGATGCCACCAGCTCACGCTGCTCAGGGGCGGGAACTCGCAGCCTGAAAGCTGCTGCACCGCTGCTGCTGTGGACAGGTTCATCAGCCGCAGCTGTCGTTCCGGATGGCGTTGATGCAGCAGCAGCAACTGGCTGAGGGGAACGGTCTCACTGGTGATTGGATCCGCTGGCCACCCGGCCCGCAGCGTCTCCACGCCTTCCCGCACAAGCCCCTCCCCCTGCAGCGCGGGATCCCGGGGTGCCACGAGCACTGGGCATCCCCCCATTTCTTCGAGCAGCAGTCCCCGTTCCAGCAACGGGGTTGGAACCACGGCGTCATCATCCGCCAGTCCGATGGCACCGTGTTCGAGAAGATCGCCGTGGGGGGCGAGTTCATCCGCCTTGCCGCCGCGGCTGAAGCCTCCCCAAAGGTGCAGACGAACCGTTGCTGTTTGATCCTGCTCGAGGCTGAATCCCTGGAGCCGCTCCGGACAATCGCGCCAGCTGCTGCTGCGGGGAAGCAGGCCAATCTGGCCATAGCCTCCTGCGGCGGCACAGTGGCGCAGGCTTACGGCCGTTTCTTGATCGCCACTGAAGGGGGTTTCGAGGATGGAATGCGGATCCACCAGGCAGGGGGCGACCAGTTGATCCGGTGCTGGGCTGGCCTTGATGCCCAGGCCCAGGGCCTGCTGCCGGGCTTCGTCGTCAAAGCCGACGAGCACCCCCTGGTGGATCAGGACTGCACCGAGCTGCACTGAATGTCCGGGGCCACGCAGGACGCGCACCGGATCCAGCAGCAAGGTGTCGTTCATGACGTCAGAGAGCGCCTGCTGCCGTGCGGTCAATCACGCTTCCGAAGTGGGAGGTGAGGTTGAGGCAGGTCACCACTGCAGGCTGGCCTGGATCGGCGGCGATGTCGACCACCGTGACACCACCGTTGCCTTGTTTGACGGCCCAGATGTCGGCCGGGGTTAGCCCCAACAGGTCGCAGAGGATCGTTTTGTTGACGGCGTCGTGAGCTACCACCAGCACCGTTTCCTCAGGCTTCAGCTCGGCAGCGATCTCTCCCCAGCTCCGGACGGAACGGGCCCACACGTCCTGAATGGTTTCCCCTTCAGGCATCTGCACGGTTTCCGGAGCCCGTTTCCAGGTGTCCAGCAGCTCCGACCAGTCCTCTCGGATTTCGGATTCGAGCTTGCCTTCCCAGACTCCGTGTCCGATCTCCACCAGTCCGTCGATCTGGGTCAGGGGCACATCGGGATGGGCCTCGAGAATGATCTGGGCCGTTTCGGTTGGACGCGACAGCGTGCTGCTCCAGGCCCGATCGATGGGTATGTCTTTGAGGAAATCGCGGGCGGCCGCGGCTTGACGGCGACCGTTCTCATTCAGCGGAATATCGATCTGCCCTTGGAAGCGCCCGGCTTTGTTCCAGTCGGTTTCGCCGTGTCGCACCAAAATCAGCCTGGCGTTTTTGCCCTTCTCCGGCAGCGGTTGCAGGTGTGTGGTGCTGTTCAGGCATTCGATCTGCACCTGGGGTCCGTTGTCTCCTGGCCGGATGTTGAAGACCGAAAGGGAGGTGTTGTCGACGCGGAGACGCCGGAAGCCGTGGTCGGGTTCCCCGAGCAGCACCAGCATCAGGCAGCGCAGGATGGCGTTGTGGGCCACCACCAGCACCGTGTCGTTGCCGTTGGCGGGATGGCGCTCCAACAGCGTGCTAATGAAGCCCCGCGCCTGTTCCATCAGCTCAGGCAGTGGCTTGTAGCTCGAACCATCACGGCGCTGGAGCTCCAGCTCCATGGGCCGCTGCTTCCAGATCTTGTAGGCCTCCGTTGAGCCTTGCATCAGCTCGTCGATGGTCTGGCCGGACCAGGGCTCAAGATCCACTTCCAGCAGTCCGTCATCAAAGACGGGATCTGGGGCCTGGCCGCCTTGGGTCTCCAGCAGGCTCGCCGTCGTCGCAGCCGCCCGCTGCAGGGGGGAGCTGTAGACGGCCTGGATGCTCACGTCCTGAAGCGAGCGGCCCAGGGCCCGGGCCTGCTCATGCCCTTCCTCGCTGAGGTTCGAGAGATCATCGCGGCCCTGGATCCGCCGTTCCTTGTTGAAACTGCTGAGACCGTGGCGGACCAGAAGAAGACGAAGGGGCACGGTTCAGCGTCAGGGCGCGGCCATCGTATGGAAGCGGCCTTTCGGGGGGACAATCGTGGGCAGTTGAAGACCGCTGGTGCCCAGTTCCCCACAACCGGTTTCCCCGCGCTGGAAGGGACTTCTGGCGGCCTTGTCCCTCGCTTTGGCCGGTTTCATCTGGTTGTCGGGCTTGATGGACAGCCTCTCGCGACCTTCGGTGGCACCGGCCCTGAGCCTTCAACAGCAGGAACTGACGCTTCTGGCTGAACCAGCGGTGCCGCCCCCGTTGCGGGACGCTCTCCTGGGGGAGTCGCCGCGGGATGCGCTGCTCAAGGCCCTGGAGGGCATCAGCCCAGACGAGCGCAATGAGCGGCAGCAACAGATGCTCCTGTTGTTGCAAGGCCAAGGTTCCGCATCCACGGAGCTCGATCGTCAAGACGACGACCCATTGCTCCAGCAGCTGCATTGCGAAGCGGACGCCTCTGATCCGACGCTCTGCATCGATGCTGCAGCCGCGGGGCAAGCGGCGTTCCGTTTGGCCGTCAGCACGGTGCTGCCCCTGGTGACGGCCCTGCTCGGTGGACTGTTGCTGCTTGGTCAGGCCTGGCGTCTGCTGCGTGGTCGGCTGATGGCTTGGCCCGATGTTCAGGGGCCGGAGCTGACCCTGGTTGATATGGCCCTGCTGGTGGCTGGTGGCTTTGTGGTGATCAGTGCCGTTGGCGTTCCGCTGGTGGCGTTTCCCTTGGTGGGTGCCCTGACGGCGGGGCTGGGCAGCCCTCGTCGTGAAGCCATGAGTGTGGTGATCAACTACGGCGTGATGGCCCTGCCGAGCCTGCTGATCCTCTGGCGGCAACTGCGTTCTTTGCCCGGGGAGAGGGCACCGCTGGGGGGGTGGATGCAGTGGCGCGTGCGTCCGCTGCTTTCAGCTCTGCGGGATGCCCTGGCGGGCTGGTTGATGGTGACGCCGGTAGTGATGCTCACGGGGTGGTTGCTCGTGCGCCTGGTCGGTGATCCCGGGGGCAGCAATCCGCTGTTGGAGTTGGTGCTCGGCAGCCGTGATCCGCTTGCCCTGGCCTTGCTTGCCCTCACTGCGGTTGTGCTGGCCCCGCTGTTTGAGGAGACGATTTTCCGCGGTGCCTTGCTGCCGGTGTTGGCGATGCGACTCGGTCCCCTCCCGGGGGTCCTGCTCAGTGGCCTGTTGTTTGCCATGGCCCACATCAGTGTTGGCGAGTTGGCGCCGCTCACGGTGTTGGGGGTTGGGCTTGGTTTGGTGCGACTGCGCAGCGGACGCCTGTGGCCCTCGGTGCTGATGCATGGGCTCTGGAACGCCGTGACGTTCCTGAACCTGCTGCTGCTCTGAACCTTGCCCCGCCTTTCTGCAGGTGGTTCACTGGCCTATTCGCCTGTGATCCCGGTGGTTGCCGCTCCGGAACAGCGTGCATCGACCACAGCTTTCGAGCTGATTCAAGGGTCACTGTCCTCCGGACGCATTGCACGACGCTCGCCTCTTCTTGGGGGGCTCCATCGCCTGATGGACGGCACGCTGCTGGGGTTGATTGCGGCGGTTGCCGTTCTGGCTGGTCTCACGCTGCACTGGCAGCATCGCTGGACTGTGGCCTTCCGCCTGCTGGAGGCAACCCGAACCCAGGCGCACCGGTTGACGGAATCAACCGCTGTGATGGAGCAGCACCTGTTGCTGCGTTCTCAGCAGCCCAACCGTCTGGTGCCAACGCAGGTGGCCAATCTGGTGCATCTTGATCGCCCTGATCTGGGCGCGTTGCAAGCGTCCGCCTCCTCGCCCATGGCATCGCTCCAGGCCCTGGGGAATCAGCCCATCCGGGCGGGGTACTGATGACGCGGGCGTCGGGGCGTCGACCCATCCGTTCGCGCCGCTCCCGCGCGCGGGTCGTTCCCCTGACCCAGGTTCCCCCCAAGCGGCTCTGGATCATCTTCTGGATCCTGGCGGCAGGCTTGCTGGGGCTGGTGGGTCGCATGGCCTGGCTGCAGTTGGTGCAAGCCCCCGACCTGGAGCAGCGTGCCCGTCAGCTGCAAACCCAGCGCACCCAACCCTTGGGGCAACGCCGTCCGATCGTCGATCGCACCGGCCGTTTGGTCGCGATGGATGAAAAGCGGTTCCGGCTCTGGGCCCATCCCCGCTACTTCAACATGCCGGGAGATGCTCCCAACCTTGTCCGCCCTGCCGAAGATGTGGCGGCGGTGTTGGCCGATCCCTTGGCTCGTCCTGCGCCTGCGCTGCTGAAGGCCATGGGAACCCAGGCCTCGGGGATCAAATTGGCTGAGGAGCTGGATCCGGAAACGGCCGATCGCATCCGGGCCCTTGGAATCAGCGGCCTGGATCTGGAGGCCTATCCCCAGCGGGTGTACCCCCAGGCGTCGTTGTTCGCCAACGTGGTGGGCTTTCTCAATGCGGAGCGGCAACCTCAAGCGGGTCTTGAGCAGAGCCGTAATGGGGATCTGGCTCGCCATGAGCAAACCCGATACCTCCGCCGGGGTGCTGATGGCACGCCATTGCCGGCCAACCTCGCCCCGGGAGCCTTCTATGGCGATGATTTACGCCTGCAGCTGACGCTGGATTCCAGGCTTCAGCAGGTGGCCCTCAAAGCTCTTGCTGAGCAGGTTGCCAAGTGGAAAGCCCAGAAGGGCGCCGCAATCGTGATGGATGCCACCAACGGTGAGTTGTTGGTGCTGGCATCGACACCCACCTATGACCCCAACCGCTACTGGGACTTCCCCACGGGGCGGTTTCGTGAATGGTCCGTTCAGGATCTCTATGAACCAGGCTCAACGTTCAAGCCGATCAACCTGGCTCTGGCCCTCCAGGACGGTGCCATTCAGGCCACGGATCGGGTGAATGATGTGGGCAAGTTGATGGTTGGTGGTTGGCCGATCAACAACCACGACAAAAAAGCCCATGGTTTGGTGGATTTCGCCACCGTGCTGCAGGTGTCAAGCAACGTCGGCATGGTCCAGGCCATGCGCCGTCTCGACGACGACGCCTACTGGAACTGGATGGAGCGTCTTGGCATCAATCAGCGTCCTGACACCGACCTGCCTGGAGCGGTGGCTGGTCAGCTCAAGAGCAAGAAGCAGTTCACCAGTCAGCCGATCGAGCCGGCGACGACGGCCTTTGGTCAGGGGTTTTCGCTCACACCGCTCAAGCTGGTGCAGCTCCACGGGATGCTGGCCAACGGTGGCAAGTTGATCAGTCCCCACATCACCCGTGGCTTCCGCTCGGGTGATGCCTTGGCTCCGGCGGCGGCACCCAGTGGTCAGCAGTTGCTGAACCCGGAGGTCACGCGCACGGTGCTTCAGTGGATGGAATCTGTGGTGGATCAGGGCAGTGGCAAGGGTGTGAAAACACCCGGCTACCGAATTGGCGGAAAAACAGGAACGGCGCAGAAGGCCCTCAATGGGATCTATCTCCCAGGAGCCAAGATCTGCAGCTTTGTGGCGACCTTGCCGATTGAGGACCCCCGTTACGTGGTGTTTGTGGTGGTGGATGAGCCCCAAGGTGAGCACGCCTATGGCTCCACCGTGGCCGTTCCTGTCGCCAAACAGATCATTGATGCCTTGCTGGTTGTGGAGCGCATCGCCCCCTCAAAACCTGCTGAATTGAACAAGCTTTTGAACAGCTGACGCATCAAAAAGCGCGGCTACGTTACGGGTATTGAGCCGTCGTACATCATGGCCAGCCTGCTCGATCAGCTTTCACAAATGACCGTGGTCGTTGCCGACACGGGTGATCTGGAGGCGATCCGCAACTTTACCCCTCGGGATGCCACCACCAACCCGTCGTTGATCCTGGCTGCTGCACAGATTCCGGCCTATCAGAGCCTGATTGATGAGGCTTTGCGCTCATCGCGCAAGTTGATGGGTAGCGACGCAGCGGTGGAAGACGTGGTGCGGGAAGCGCTCGATGAGATCAGTGTGATCTTCGGCAAGGAGATTCTCAAGATTGTTCCCCGTCGTGTGTCAACGGAGGTGGATGCTCGCTTGAGTTTTGACACCGACGCCACGATTGAAAAAGGGCGCAAGCTGATTCGTCTGTACAACGATGCCGGCATCAGCAACGATCGCGTTCTGATCAAAATTGCTTCCACCTGGGAAGGCATCAAAGCCGCCGAGGTGC